>CAITRH010000164.1 GCA_903894755.1 uncultured delta proteobacterium | reverse complement strand
GGCTCGGAACCGCGGTACAAGTGGCTCTCCTCCCCCCTCGCTCGAAGACGATTTTACTTGCCCGCATGGGCAAGGAAAATGTCGAGGGAGAGGGGGGCTGGGGGGGTGAGGTCTTCGGGCGGATCTGCGATTTTCAAGATAGACATTGGTTTAATGTGCCTGGGAACCCTTCGGCTGACGATATCGCAACGCTCGGCCCCGTGGTAGACCCGCGCCATGAGCACCGTTGCCCAGGATCCCACGCTGGAACGAGAGGTCGCCGAGGTCTGCTCGCGCGCCCGTATTGCCGCACGCGCCCTCGCTCCGCGTCCGCAACAAGCGAAGGACGCAGCCCTCGCTGCGGTCGCAAGAGGCCTTCGCGCCGCTACCTCCACGCTCCTCGCCGCCAACGAAGTAGACCTCGAAGCCGCACGCGCCCGTGGCACCACCGGAGCCATGCTCGACAGGCTCGCCCTCGACGCCTCACGCGTCGACGCCATGGCTCGCGGCGTCGAAGAAATCGTCGCCCTCGCCGACCCGGTCGGAAACGTGCTCTCCGAAATCACTCGCCCCAATGGCCTGCGTGTTCGGCGCGTGCGTGTCCCCATCGGCGTCATCGCCATGGTCTACGAGGCCCGTCCCAACGTCACAGCCGACGCGAGCGCTCTCTGCCTCAAAGCGGGTAACGCCGTCGTGCTCCGCGGAGGCTCGGAGGCCGCGCGATCCAACGCCGCTATCGCGGCCATCATCCAACACGCCCTGGTCGAAACAGGGCTCCCTCCCGACGCGGTCCAATTGCTCGCCTCCACCGACCGCGACGCGATCCGAAGCTTGGTGGTGCAAACCGAGACGGTCGATCTGGTGATCCCTCGCGGCGGTGAGGCCCTCATTCGTTTCGTGACGGAACACGCCAGGGTCCCCGTCGTGCAGCACTACAAAGGGGTCTGCCATCTGTTTGTCGACGCCGGCGCCGACATCGCCATGGCGACCAGCCTCGCCGAAAACGGCAAGTTGCAGCGACCAGGTGTCTGCAACTCCCTCGAGTGCCTCCTCGTAGACAGCTCCGACTCCGCGCGACTTCTCCCTCCGATCGCCAAGGCCTTGGCCGACGGTGGATGCGAGCTTCGTGGCTGCCCACGCACCCGCGAGCTTGTCCCCTATGCGAAGCCGGCTGCCGAGTCGGACTGGGGGCACGAGTTTCTCGACCGCATATTGGCCGTTCG
The DNA here is from genome assembly GCA_903894755.1 of uncultured delta proteobacterium. Classification (GTDB taxonomy): domain Bacteria; phylum Myxococcota_A; class Polyangia; order Polyangiales; family Polyangiaceae; genus CAITRH01. The sequence goes on along the minus strand of CAITRH010000164.1, from coordinate 1,506 downwards.
GGTCGTGGACGGTCTCGAGGGCGCTCTGGCGCACGTCGCGCGCTTTGGCTCGGGACACACAGAAGCCATCTGCACGGCCAACGAGCTGCACGCCGAGCGCTGGCGACGTGAGGTGGATGCCGCCTGCGTCACGGTGAATGCCTCGACGCGTTTTCACGATGGTGGCGAGTTCGGTCTTGGTGCCGAGATCGGCATCGCTACGAGTCGACTCCATTGGCGTGGCGCCATGGGGCTCGAATCCTTGACCACGATGAAGTGGCTAGTGGACGGGTCCGGACAGATCCGCGCTTAGCCCGAAAGGACCGCAGTTTGGCGACCTCCAAGAAAACGAGTGAACGAGCCCCGAGCCCGCTGAAAAAACCGATAAGAGCCCGTCCCCGACTCCGAAGCTCCCACGAAGAGGGACCCAAACCTCGTCGTCTCGCTCCGACGACCTCCAAGCGCCTAGCCCGTCCCACCGCAGCGTCTCTCCGTCGGCAAGGCAAGCTCCTCGCATCGTCGACGCTACCCGCCGAGGCCAGTGAGGCCGCGCGCGCCATCGCGACGGCCATTGCCACATCGGCTCTCGAAAAGAAGGCCGTGGCACTCGAGGTCGTCGAGGTTGCCGGCAAAGTCGATTACGCCGACTTCCTCGTGATCATGACGGGGCGCAGCGACCGCCATGTCAGCGCCCTCGCAGCGGCCATCGAGGAGGCGCTTCGACTAAAAGGAACCCGTCCTCGCGCCGTCGAAGGACTTCCCAACGCACGCTGGGTCCTGATGGATTACGGCGACGTCGTTGTGCACGTGTTTCAGGAGGATGCGCGCAGTCTCTACGATCTTGACGGCCTCTGGATGGACGCTCGACGCATCCCGGTCCCTCACGAGCCGACGTAACTCTCGACCCCGGGCGGGCGGTCACGCCTTCAAGGATAGTGCGGCCTCGAGATCGGCAATGCGGCGAAGTGCCGCCTCGGCCCGCACGTCTGCCGCTTCGGCCCGCACGTCTGCCGCCACGGCCCGCGCGTCTGCCGCCACGGCCCGCGCGTCTGCCGCCACGGCCCGCACGTGCTCCGTCTCCGCATGGGTCGGCCACAGTTTGGCTCCCGCACGATCCTCGGCCAGCCGCAGATGGCCCCCTACAAACACCAGCCAGGCTGCCATCTCGCGCGAAAACCCGGGACCTCCGCCCGCGTACACCCGACGGAACGCGCGCTTGTTGCTCCGTCCCACCGTGCGCCAGATCTGCAGCACATAGGGGCCTCCTCCTGCCTTGGGACCATCAAGATTGGGATCGAAGATCCAGAGCTCTCGGACTCCACAGGCTGCGTACTTGGTGGGGGCGATGACATAGTCTTTCCGAGGGTCCGTGGTGCTCACGATCTCCACGGCAACGCGAGGAGCCACATGACCGGGAGTCCACGTGAGCACGCTTCGCACGTCTTTCCCTTCGGGTGGAGCAGGCTCGATGAGCGCTACATCGGGATCGACCCCCACCTTCGGGCGGGACGGGTCCCAACGGAGCGC
>CAITRH010000163.1 GCA_903894755.1 uncultured delta proteobacterium | reverse complement strand
GGGGACAGCACCAGGCACGGGCGCCTTGATCAGCAAGGCCTCCATCCGGGCCCGCAGCTCGTCGAGCACGACGGGGCGTACCGGGGACGCACCCGGACCGGGTGAATCAAGGCGTGCGAGCTTCGAACGGAGCGACACGTCGGCTCAGCCCCCGGGCGGCGGGGTGCGGTTGGTTTTCTTCTCTTTGATGAAGCGTTTGTCCCGGAGACGCGCCTCGATCATGCCGCGCGAGGGACGGGTCGGGCGACGGAGCACGGGACGCACGAGGGCCTGGATGACGAGGGCTCGCACTTTTTCGTAGGCGTCGGCGAGGTTACGTGTCTGGTCGCGGGTGCGTTGGCTGGTGACTTGAAGGCGCCCGTCGGCATCGAGGTGTCCCTGAGCGAGAACCAGGAGCCTCGAGAGCGCACCGAGGTCGAGTCCCACGACGCCGCGAAGGTCCACGCGGAGGTCGATCTTTGAAGAGACCTTGTTTACGTTTTGCCCGCCGGGGCCAGAGGAGCGAACGGCGAAGACCTCGATCGCGTTTGCGGGGACATGGATCCGGTCGGTGACATAGAGGCGCGCGGGCATTGGGCTACAGCACGCCGGCTTCGGCTCGGTCGAGAATGCCGTCGATCCCCTCGAGAATGAGTCGGTTGCCATCCTGGGCGTAGGACTCGAGTTTGGCGGCGCACTGGGGGATCAGGTCGAGGAACCTGAGGACCGTATCGGGGCTATCGAGGGTTTCGGCGAATTGGCCGTAGCCGTAGTGTTCGAGGTAGCGGGCGTTCATGACTTGCTCGAACTGTTGGCCGAGGGGGACGGCGAGCATGGGTTTACGGAGGTAAACGGCCTCGCCCATGAGGGTGAATCCGCCCCCCGCGATGACGGCGCGGCAGGACGCGAGGTCGTCGATGAAGCCGGCTTCACTGAAGGGCATGTAGCGGAGGTTTCCCTCACGCACTTCGGCTTCGAGGTGGCGACGCATGCCGTAGATGCGGCACTCGAGTCCGGTTTTGGCGAGGGTATCGGCCAAGGTGTCGTGTCCTTCGCTGGTTTGGTAGACGAGGAGGTGGTCTCCATTGCGGGCCTTGGCGCTGAGGATTTCGGGGCGAAGGATCGGCGGATAGAGGCTTGTGTGGGCCTTGCGAACGGGGGGACGGAAGAAGGTGGTGATCAGGTAGTGGCTGCAGAAGGGGAGCTTGGTTTTGACGAAGGTTTTAGCGATCTGGAATTCGGCGTGGTGTTTCTCGAGGACCTCACTTGGGTGGGTGCAGCGATTGATGATCTGCATGTTGTCGAGGGAGACGATGGGCAGGGCGTGACGTTTGGCGAAGAGGTAGGTCCAGGATTCGAAGTCACTGATGACGAGCTTTGGGGCGAAGTCGCCGACGAGCTCGAAGTAGGCGGCGATGTTCTTGGGGACACCGGAGGCCCCTGCGAGGACATTGGACCAGAGGGTTTTGCCGCGTCGAACCCGGTTTTCCTCAGCGATCATGTGGAGTCCGTGGATACGGTTGACCCCAGTGAAGCGCTTGGCGAGGAAATCGGCTGCGCGGCTCGAGACCATGATTTCGACCTCGTGTCCCTGGGCCACGAGGTGCTCGAGAATGACCCGCGAGCGCATCGCGTGTCCCATGCCTTCGCCCACCACACCGTAAAGGATCTTCATGAGCGCGAGTGTAGCGGTTTTGGGGCGAGTCCGCAGGCACGTTCGACGGGATGGCACGTTCCATTGCACATTTTTTGGGGTAGGGGAAGCCACGTAGTACGGTGTCGGCAGATGTAGGCAAACGCATCAAACGAGGGAAGTACGCGGGGTTCGGGTGTCCCTTGCGTACCCTATTGCCCACGTTGCCAACGTTGCATGGCGGTGCGGTTTTGCCAACGCGAGGAGAATGGCATGTCGGTCCCCAAGAGCTACCGGAGTATCGAGGAATTTGAGCGTGAGGAGCTTAAACCTCAATTCAAGGCTGGCTTCTCATTTGAAGATCTGATGCAAGAGACCACGTTCGGGGAGAGCGATCTTCTGTTTGACGACACGGTCGATGAGCTCGATCCAGATGCGGAGGATGACGACGACTACTAACGATCTCCTCCCGCGGACCTCACCCCCACACGATTCGAAGCGTTCACATCGTCCTCCCCATCGATGGGGAGGGGGAATTTGCATGACCTACGTGGTCGCGACCATCCCGAGAGAACCCTCAACCATGTCGAGCGCTTGACCTGCCGCTCAGTCCGGTCCGAGCACAACGAATGCGGAGAACTCGTCTCTGTCGACCTTCCATCCGTCTCCAGTGACTCTTCAAGAGTCTACCGAGACGGATCGAGAGTCTACCGAGACGGATTAAGAGTCTACCGAGACGGATTAAGAGTCTACCGAGACGGATTAAGAGTCTACCGAGACGGATCGAGAGTCTACCGAGACGGATCGAGAGTCTACCGAGACGGATCGAGAGTCTACCGAGACGGAT
>CAITRH010000162.1 GCA_903894755.1 uncultured delta proteobacterium | reverse complement strand
GCGACTTCAGGCTAACATGGGGCCAGATTTCGAAATCTGAGGCGACTTCAGGCTAACATGGGGCCAGATTTCGAAATCTGAGGCGACTTCAGGCTAACATGGGGCCAGATTTCGAAATCTGAGGCGATGCCAGGCTAACATGGGGCCAGGTCGGCGCGATCTGATGCGACTTCAGGCTAACATGGGGCCAGATTTCGAAATCTGAAGCGACTTCAGGGTAACATGGGGCCAGGTCGGCATGATCTGAGTCCAGCCGGAGATAAACTTGAGCCAGGTCGGCGCGATCTGAGTCCAGTTTAGGGCAAACTGGGGCGCTCTTGCGACAGCTCGATGCCGATCATGACGAACACGAAGCCGAGGAGGACCAGGGCCTCGGTGATGTCACCCAGCACCCGAGGACTCCTATGTTCATGGCTCCCGAGCAGGCCCTGGGACATCCCAGGTCCTCCTGGTACAAATCCGATCGGTTTCATTCATTGGGGGGTTGTCCAGTTCCTCATCGTTCTGCCTCCCATTCGCCACACTCGACTTCTTCCCATAGTCGCCTAGAACCAAGGCAATGCCTAAACGCATCTCGCCGAGCTGATGAGGGAAGCGTTTGCCGACGTCGCCATGGAACGTGCGGCTGGCAAACGCGATCTTTGGCAGCAGATCGCACGTCTTCGGACCGAAGCGCTTCGCTCGGTACGAGGAGCGGCCCCGGGCGCTTGGGTCTTCGAGTCGATCGCAGACATTCCCAAACATCGGCAGTTTGACGACCTGCGCTGAGCCCAATTGGCACCCGGACGCACGCCAACAGGGAGGAAGCAGGGAGTACCCTTTGTTTCAGGCGCCGCCAAACTGGATGGTGGCCTGGTGGGATGCAATGAAGGCAGCCGCTAAGTCGTAACTGGGCGTCGGGAATCGCTCCGCTTTGATGCGTATGTTGGCGCCGAGGTCGCCGCCCGCGATCTCGACGATCTCGAAAACGCCAATGCGACCGGCCGTGTCTGCTGGGTACAGGATCTCCTGCGCGTTCAACGTTGCCACGGTGGTCTCATCCTCTGTCCCCTTGAGGAAGGCGACCCAGCGGAACGGAGCCCGCGCCTTGTGCAACCTTGCGATCCGAGCGAGCGCATCGGGGGCGTTCCTGCGGATATCGACCAGGTGAGCTTCGCCTACGCCGTCCCGGTCGATGGCCAGCACGTCGATGGGGCCGTCTGCGATCTGCGGCCAGTCGACCTGGTAGTAAATGCGAGGCACGATGAGCTGTCCAAGGAGACACCGTGCCACGGGGTTCTGGGCTCGAAGTTCGATGCGGTCACGCATGGTCCGTCTCCTGGAGGTTGGCAATGTCAGGGAAATTGTGGAGGGCCCACGCGAAGAATTGGTCCAACCTCACCTTCGCGCTCAGAAGCTCTCCGATGTCGACGAAATGCTCGTCGTAAGAGAAGCGTGTCTTGCGACCCAGGAGCCACTCGAAGTGTTTGATGCCACCATCGGGGAGCCGCCTGGCGGCACACCATGTTCGGAGGCGCCTTGCTGCTTCGGCATGTTCTTCCCCCTTGCTGCGCTCGCCATCGGTGGCCACCAGGATTGCGTCGGCCATGGCGATGCATCCATGGACGGCGAGGAGGCCGATGGCGGGGGCGTACGCGGGCGCATCGAGTTGCTCGAGATCGCGAGCAGCGCAGAAAAAGCCGTTCGCTCGGTTCCGATAGTGGAGGACAATGCCTGGCTTCTGCACGCTCACACCCCGGAAGTTAGTACGGGCGAACCAGAGCACTGACCCCTGGAAGGCATGTCCCACAGCTCGAACAGCGATCTCCTCGAGCCGTGGGGAAAAAGGTCAAAAGGAAAACCCATCCTCAACGAACACAACGAACGCGAACGCCGTAGTCGTAGCCCACGTCATCGTAGGTGGTGTCGCCGAGGATGAAGTGGACGGCCGACGCGCCGGACGAGCCAGACTTCGCAGAAGAAGTCCAGAAATACTCTGAAGGCGTATTTGGAAAAGCTGTCAAATCGATGGCCGGACTAACCCTCGAGTCATCCACCAGGGTCTGCAGCACTTTTATGCTGGGCAAGCGCCATCCGCCGCCGGCAAGACCAAGCGAGCTACAATAGGTCTTGGCGGCACCCCAGGTATAGGTGCCCGACGGAACGTCACGTTGCCAAACGATGCCCGTTTTCGTATCGGTAACCGTGCCTGCAGCAGCGTCGATAGTGTACTGGCCCGCGGGCGCGTCCGCGGGCGCACGCGCCACGAGGAGGAGGAACACCGCCGGCAGCGCAAGACCTGGAACGTACTTCGATTTCATGTTGTTTTCTCCTGTTTCAGCATCCGCTTCCCCCTCGCGTCCCACCATGGAGTGGCCATCGGATCGAGCCCTGGCCAAGTTGCCGGGTTGGAACTTGGTGTCCCGGGACGCGTGGTACTTAACGCCCGTACGTTACTTGCCTACAACGCCGCCCCTGTCCACTGTGCCGGCATGACCACGATGCCTCACGACGCGCTGTTCAAAAGCGTGTTCGCCGATGTGGAAAACGCCAGAGGCGAGCTTCAGACGATGCTTCCCCAGGCCCTTGTGCAGAGGCTCGACTGGAGCACCCTTCGTGTGGAACCTGGAAGCTTTGTCGATGAGGTGCTCAAGGAGCGCCATTCGGACATCCTGTATTCGGTGCGTTTCCGGGACGACCCGAAGAAGTTGGCGTTTCTCTACTTGCTCTTTGAGCACCAGTCGGCTCCAGACCACTGGATGCCCTTTCGGTTGCTTCGCTACGACGTGCGCATCTGGGAAGTTTTCCTAAAGAACGAGCCGGACGCGAAGCATCTTCCCATCATCGTGCCGGTGGTATTGCATCACGGCAAAGACGGCTGGACGGCGTCGAAACGTCTGCTTGACCTGTTTGACATCGAGGAGCCGCTTCGAAGCGTGGTCGTGCCGTACTTGCCAGATTTTGGCTTCGTGCTCGACGACCTGGCGTCGAAGAGCGACGAGGAGCTTAGGGGGCGGACCATGACGGCGTTTGCGCGTCTAGCGCTATGGTTTCTTCGCGATGCACGGGAGGGGACGCTGCTCGATCACTGGAAGGCGTGGGCATCGGTATTGATCGAGCTTTTGGCGCATCCGACGGGACTGAAGGCGTTAGAGATCCTTTTGCGCTACTTTTCTTACGTGGCTGCTGCTCCGGCTCCTGAGACGCTCAGAAACAAGCTTCTCAAGGAGTTGGGGCCGAAGGTCGAGGAGGTGTTCGTGACATACGTAGAAATTTGGGAGGCGAAGGGGGAGGCGAAGGGGCGAGCGGAAGGTGTTCTCATGATCTGCCGCGCGCGCGGACTGACAGCGGACGACGCCATACGCGAGAGCGTCCTTGCCTGCCGTGACCTCCCCACACTTGAGCGCTGGTTAGTGCGTGCCGCGACCGCGACTTCCATTGACGAGGTCTTCGCCGCGGACCTCTCCTGATATCCGGCGCGCGCGTCGCTAAGAGCCGCTCGCTGGCCCCTTGGCTCGGCCCTTTTTTGGAGTCCCGATCCTCTCCTATCTCATCACCCTCGGCCTCGCTGCCATCGTCAACCCAAACCTTCGAGCCCAGTTTGCTCACGGTCCGACCCTCGCCACGTTTGTCGGCACCTTGGCCTATGTCCTGCTCATCGCGGGGCTCCTCGTCGTCAGTGGCCACATGGTCTGCTCCCACCAACACAGTCCGCATCTTCAACTACGGCGTCGCCGACGACGACCTCTGGTACTACGCCATGGAACTGCTCGACGGCGAGACTCTCACCGCCACGTCGCGCGACTAGGACCGCTGACCGCAGGCTAAAACGGAGGTTGGCGGGAACGGCGGGGTTCGAGATGGTTGTTGTCTAGCTGCCCGCAGAAGCACCCGCAGTGCGACGGAAAATCTTCCAAACCTCAAACCACAGTACACTCGCCCCACCCACCGCCACCGCCTGAACCATCTCCAGCGGCCTAAGCTCGTCAAACAAGAACAAATGACGCGCCGGTGGCGCCATCAGTGCCAACGCCAGAAACACAAACGCTCCCCCCACCACCCACCACAGCGCTCGATTCGGAACCAACAACGTCGACACCAGATTGCGCTCCCACGACCGGTTCGTGAGGATCAACGCCACGTTGGCCG
>CAITRH010000161.1 GCA_903894755.1 uncultured delta proteobacterium | reverse complement strand
TATCGAAAAGCTTCGCTACCACCAGATTGTCCTCATGACCGACGCCGACGTCGACGGAAGTCATATCCGTACGCTTCTTCTAACCTTCTTTTACCGTCAGATGCCCGAGATCATTGAGCGCGGCTACCTGTACATCGCCCAACCCCCACTGTTTCGAGTCACGCACAAGAAAAAGTCCCGCTATCTCAAAGACCAACCAGAGCTCGATAGGTATTTCCTAGAGCACGGCATCGACGGCATGAATGTCCGTCCAACACACGGCAACCTGCTTGCCGGCGAGGTGTTGTTCCGCTTCGCAGAGCGACTGCGGAAGTTCCGACGGGCACTGTCAAAGCTGGGACGACGCACCGATGCGCGTCTTGTCGCCGCCGTGCTCCATGTGACCGGTATTGGAAAGAACGAAATACGGATCCGCAAGAACGTCGAAGCCAGCGTGCCAGCCATTCGGGAGCGCATCGAGCGGAAGTACCTAGACATCCTCCCGCTGGCCATCGATGTTGGTTGGGAAACAGAGCATGGCGCAGCAAAACTTACCATCACGCCTCGTCCAGGCTCCAACGCCAGGATCACCGTGATCGACTGGGCACTGGTGGATTCCGCGGAATACGAAGAGCTCTATGCCATCGACCAGGACATTCGCCTCGCGGCCCGTCCCCCCTATTTCGTGAAGGATGGCGAACGTGGCGAAGAGATCGAGCTGGAAGACGCCGACGCACTCTGGGACCACATCGAGGCGAGAGGACGCAAAGACGTCACTATTCAGCGCTACAAAGGCCTTGGAGAAATGAACCCGGAACAACTTTGGGACACGACCCTCGACCCCGATGCAAGGGTCATGTTGCAGGTCCGGGTCGACGATGCGGTGCAGACCGACCAGATCTTCACGATTCTGATGGGCGACCAGGTCGAGCCGAGAAGGCAGTTCATCGAGACCAACGCGCTCAACGTTCGTAACTTGGACATCTAAGACAAGCTCCCTCCGTACGTAGCTGCGCCCGGTTGTCCAGAGGGACCGGGCGCCGAAACGCCCGGTGGGAGCGTCATTGGGCCGGGGGCGGGGCGTCGAGAAACATGTGGCAAGCCTGGCATACCTGCGCGTTGGGCTCATGCCCGCGCCGCTTCGTGTGACAAGCTAGGCACTGCTCCGGCGCAGGGCTCGACTTAACGTGCGGATCGTGGCACTTGTTGCAGTTGGCAAAGTGCTGCGGAGTCGCGTGCAAACCCTTGGCAGCGATCTCCTTGTGGCACGACGTGCAACTCGGAACCGCAAACCGGTGCGGCTCGTGGCAGTTCTTGCACTCCGAGTGCTTCGGACCGCGCTGCTTCACACTTGCGACCTTCCCGCCGTGGCACTCGTTGCAGCGTGTCCACCAGGCTGCACCGGTGCCGGGCGGCGCGTTGTGGGGCGGATGGCACTGCACACACTGGTGCCTTCCACCGGTGGCGCTCGCGACCTCCTGAGCATGGCAGGACCCACAAGGTTTCTTGTTCCGCACGTTGTGCTGCTGATGACAGCCGGTGCATGCCTTCGCGTGAGCGGAGTTTGCAGGCCACTTCGCTGCAACCGCAACTTTCGCCTCGTGGCAGGTCGGACAGCGCGCCGGTGCAGTGCCGGCGGGTTTGTGCGGCTGGTGACAAGACCGACAGACTGCATGCTTCGCGTTGGACGCGTTGAACTCGCTCGCCACCTTCTCGTGACACTTGAGGCATGACGCCACTGCGACGCCTGGCGAGCCGTGGAGCGTGTGGCATTTCTTACAGTCGCCCTGATGCACGACTTTACCGTCCGCCCCGGAAGCCGGAACATTCGTACCGTGACACTTCGCACACGCCGGCGCGACATCGGTGATCTTGAACTTGTGCCGCTCGTGACAAGACGTACACGTACGGTGCTTCGCTGGGCCCGCAGTCGCCACGACCTTGGCGCGTTCCGCGTGGCACTGCGCACACAAACTGGGGGGAGGCAGCGGGTTGTCGTGGGGACGGTGACAGCCGAAACAGCCTTCCTTTGTGTGTCCTTGGGGCCCGTCCCGCATGACCTCAGCGAGCTCCGTGGTGTGGCACTTAGAGCACGACGTACGAGTGTCCTGGGGACGCGGCGCGTGCGGATTGTGGCACGATGTGCAGTCTTTGTGACGCGCTGGGGCAAGAGCGACGTGGCTGCCCTTCGTATTTGCGTGGCATGTCAAACAGACAGCCCCGGTCGGCGGATTGCCGTGGATTGCATGGCAGTTGGTGCACGCGCTGTGCTGGACCGGACTGCGCGTAAGAATGAGTCGAGCCTTGTCGTCGTGGCACTGAACGCATCCACTTCGCTCGGCGCGCCAGCTATGCGGAAGGTGACAGCTCGCGCAACTCTTGTGCTTTAGCGCTGTCGTACCGCCCGGGCGCCCCACTGCACTTACACCTGTCGCGTTCTTCTCGTGGCAAGTTACGCAGTTGTCGAGCGCCGTCTGCAAAGGGGCGTGCGGAATGTGACATCCCTCGCAGTTGCGATGCCCCTCTGGGATCGCCACTTTTTGCGTGCCGGCCTGGAAGATTTCAAACTGGTGACACCGCACGCAGGAGGGCGGTCCCGCCACGCGCGTCGATTTCTGCGTCGACGCATGCGGCGTGTGACAGAGCTGGCAGGCCACGTCTCCGTGCAAGACGTGGGCATTGATGTCCTTCATAGGCCGCAAGACCGCCGAACCAGCCGCCACAGCAAGGTCAGCGGATGTCCCGTGACAGCGCTCACAGATAGCCGTAGTTGTCCGGTCGCCGCCTTTTGTGGACGCGCTGTAGTTGTGGCAGGATAGGCACGTCTCCGCGGTAACTGTCACTTTGTGAAGCTTCTCGGCTTTGTGGCACTTGACGCACACCTCGCCTGGGGCTTCGTTGGCATGACTGCCGCTGGCGTGACAGGAGAGGCAGTCGACGCTCTTGGCACCGCGGTGTTCACGGTGCCCTGTGGTTTCAGCAATGATGCGCCACTCCGCGGGCCGAGCCTCGTGGCAGCTTGTGCAGGTGCGCGCGACGACCTTGCCATGGCGGGCTGGGCTCTCGGTCTTGCCGACCAGCGACTGCCAGTAGAGCGTCAGCCCTGCGCCCATGGCGGTCGTGTGGCACTGCTGGCAGGCGATGGTCGCGTGGCCGTTCGCGTGCCAGTCGCCCGCTGCGGCACGTTTAGGCGAGTCGGTCCGGTGGTGACATGCAGCGGTACAAAACGAGGGGTCGCGCTCGACCCGGCGTTGAGCCCGCGAAAACGTCAGTACCACCAGGACCGCTACAACAATGAGGGCAACCGACAGCAGGACACGACGCCGCGCCCCGGATTCAGGGACCATCATGCTCCGCCCCGCCTCCGACGCCGGTCTAGCTGCACGACCTTGAGCGTTAGCGTTAGGAGAAGCAAGCCCGCGAGGCCAAGGGCAACATAGTATCCGCGGCGCTCGAGCAGTCTGGCGCGCTCTGCATCGGCAACGAGGCGAAGGGTTTCGGCAACCGCGCGGTCGATTTCCCCAATGCGCGCCTCCATGCGAGCTGGGTCAAGGGTGTGCACCACACCGCGCACCTTCATCTCCGCGGTAGCGACATGGTCGAGCGCAAGACCAGCGCCCGTGATGTGCTGGCCCCTGTCCCTGGCCCGCGCGACCGCGGCTCGAGCCTCCGCAGCGCGTTCACGTGCACCTCGCAGGAGTGCTGCGATGTCGTCAGCCGCCTTACGCGGCTTTTCATCGTGACTGTGGCACTTCATACAGGACGCGTCCGGAGTCGTGCCGACTAGGATTGCACTTGCGGGAGCTACGTCGTGGTTGCTGTGGCACGCGACACACTGAGCGAGGCCTCTCTTACGAAAGCCTTGGGAGTGAGGGCTTTGCTCGAAGAAGGCCATCTCTTCTTCATGGCAGCGACCGCACGCGTGGGCAACGGAGGAAGCATCTGGCGGCGCCGATGCGTGGGCGCCATGGCAGCCCGTGCAGGTCGGAGCGTTTGGATTCCCCTTCTTGAATGCAACGCCGTGGGCGCTCTTTTCCCACTTTGCGAACTGGTCGGTGCGAATTCCGTACTTGGCCATTCGGGTTTCTTCCGAATGGCAGCCGCTGCAGAGCCTTGCGACATTGGCTCGATTTACAGGAGAGCGCGGGGAGGTTGGCGAGAGTACGTCGTGCTTGCCGTGACAGCCGGAGCAGTCCGGAGCGTTCGGGTCCCCTGCAGCGGAGAGCTTTCCGTGCAGGCTTAGGTTGAACAGCGCGGCCTGCCCGACAGGTAAGCGACCGTTGATGCGTCGCATGAAGCCTGCGTCACTGTGGCAGCCGCCACAGATCACCGGCACTTGCGAATGCGTTGGATGCGGGTCGAACCCTGCTGCTTTGGAGTGGGCTCCCACCGTGGGGTCGCGCGCGTCCCCATTGTGGCAACCGACGCAACCGATGCGGTCGTCGCGGTGGACGCTTCCGCCAAACTCTCTTGCGGGAGCGCGAAGCTTCGCATCATTGAGCGTGGCGTGGCAGCTCGCGCAGGTGTTCATCGCCTCCATGGGCGACGGTAGCTTCCGGGTTGAGGGCGGCGTGCTCGACGAGGCACTGGCAGCCGGAACGGGAACGCGTGCAGGCGCCAATGCGGGAGGGGGAATCTGCGCCAGAGCAGCAGGCCCTGACGTCATCGTCCAACCAAACGCGAGAACGCCGGCGAACAAGGCTATTGCTAGGGAATTAATTGAGCGCACTGGCCGCCAGGAGGATAAGGACGAACAGCAAGACCCACGCGAGTACGGCCGTGGCCTTGGACCCGCGACGGTCGATGAAGGGGAGCGCAGCAACGAGGAGTCCGAGCAGACACGCCGCGCTGACAAGAAAGCGCGCACCGTCAATGCCCAGCAGCTCCGTCGGTGCCGCACGCAGAATCTGGTGGATCGCGAGAAAGTACCATGGAGGCATGGCTCCTCCTGGTGACGAAAGACGCGGGTCCGCAGCGATGCCCAGAGGACGCTCGAAGAAGATTGCAAGCGTCATGATGACCACGAGCACCGCCGTAAGAGCGGCCGCCTGGCGGACGAAGAAGTCGGGATACAGCGGGATCGTCTCCCGACTGGCCTCTTCGGGGACTGGAGTCGACCTCCTGGTGAGCAAGAAGATGTGCAGCGCCACCACCAAGGTGAGTGCGGCGGGCAGCGCGGCAACGTGGAATCCATACGCGTGTACCAGCGTGTTGGACGTGACCTCGTCGCCTCCACGGAGAAACCGATTTAGCCAGGTTCCAACCAGCGGTACGTACTTGGCAAACTCGCTGCCAACACGTGCGTCTGTATAGGCACGCTGACTCCAGGGGAGGATATCCCCGGTGAAGGCCAACCCCACACCGAGCACCAATCCCATGAGGCCCGTCAGCCAGCTTAGTTCGTGTGGAGCTCGAAACCCTCGGCGCACCAGGACAAAAAACAGGTGCGCAAACAGGCACGCGATGAAAAGGTCGCTGCTCCAGACGTGGAACGAGTGGACAAGGTTGCCATACTCGATCTCGCCCGTGATGCGCTCCACAGACCGGAACGCCTGCGCGGCGTCAGGCTTGTAGTACAGCGTGAGCATGATGCCGCTCGCGACCTGAACCAACAGAAGGAACAGCGTGGTTCCGCCCAGGTAGAACGCAATGTTCCCACGTGGGATCCGGTATGCGGCCAGTGCCGCCGTAAGGGGAGCCCACCCAAGCCGTTCGCGTAGCCAACCTCCGGAGTCGTCTCTGGCTGCACTCATTAGACTGCGCTCACAATGACAGAACCCGTGTTGACCGTAACCGATAGCTCTTGAAGCGGACGGGGCGGGGGCCCGCCAATGTTTCGACCGTCCATCGAGTAAATGCCACGGTGACAGGGACACTCGATTTGATTGCGCTCCGCCGAGTATGCAACCACGCACTGAAGATGCGTGCATAGGGCGGAAAACGCTCGGAACCCGTCCCCAGTGCGAATGACGAGGACTGGTCGCTCATCGACGACCACTGTCCTCGCCGAGCCCACGGGAAATTCCTCGAGCTTGCCAATGTTTACCGGACCTGACGGCTGCTGCGCCGGTGGATCGACGAAGCGCAAAAACGGATAGCCCCCGGCCACTGCAAAAGCGGCCGCGCTGCCTCCCACTGCCATTCCCAGGAAATCCCGCCGCGGTACTTCCTCGGGCTCATCGTTCGACCCCATCTACCCTCCACGTCCGCAACCGCCGCACCACGATTTTGCGTGCTGTCCACGGAAAAGTCTTCATTCAAACTGCGCCGGCCCTATGCACGTATCAAGCCGACTGTTCAAGCCACCTGAGCTCGTCACCTGACGTTGTCCTTTAATGATCTCCCGCAAGGCCTGCCGAGCCAATCTGCCACGCGCTCTCTCCAATGGGTCAGCCCCCTCGTCAATGCGCAACCAGTTCGCCAAGTACGCACTTTCTGCAGCCGTGCTCCGGGACATAGGACTCTTTCTTAGGCTCCGCCCAGCAACGTGGCGCTGCGTAAAAGGGCACGTCCTTTGCTAGCGGGGCCGACCAATGTCCGGCCCGCCGCTACTCGCCTTCCCCTGGTCGTCGCTCCCTGCGCACGCCAGCGCGGTTGCTCGAATCGCGCCCCTTTTGGTCCCCTTCGCCATCTTCTCGTGCAGCGTCGGGGACGAACCCCATCGCCTTCACACCTCGCTCCCCGCCCCCGTCGCCTCGGGTAGCATCACTGTCGACCCGCGCCAGCCAAAGCTCCCAACGTTTCCTTGCTCTCGCTGCCACGCCGGACTCGCCGCCAACCCCACTGAACGCAAGTTGACCGAGTTTCATACGCAAAAGGTGGCCAATCACGGCACCCAAGGCGGCTGGTGCTACCGCTGCCACACTAAAGACAACATCGATCGCTTGCACCTCGCAGACGGCACGCTGATCGGCTTTGACGAAGCCTACGAGCTGTGTGGGTCGTGCCACGGTGACAAACTGCGCGACTGGAAAGCTGGGATTCATGGCCTCACAACAGGCTTTTGGCTCGGCGACAGGTTGCGTCGCTCTTGCCCCAATTGCCACGACCCCCACAGTCCGCTGTTCGCTCTCATGACCCCCGAGCGCGCACCAGCTCGCCTGCGAACGGTTTCTGCGGAGGTCCACGGCGCGCCCGAGGAGAGCAATGGCGAACACCACTGATACCAATACTTCCACGCTGCCTTCCACGCTCCCCTCCCCAGAGGAGCGCGTCGAGAAGCTCGTAGAAACACGGCTCAAGAAAACGGAATCCCGCCGCAACTTTCTCAAGTTGATGGGAGTCGGCGCCGGCACTGCCTCTGTCGCCGCTGCAACCGGCTGCGGGTCCTCTGCCCCTACCTCCGAAGAGTTCTTCCGCCAGCACTACAAGAAGCTCACCGACGCCGACAAACAGCGCATCTTCAAACGCATTGAGGATGAAACCTTCGCTCGAACCGGCATCACTACACACATTGCAGATCCCCCCCCACTCGATGGCGTCGAGTTCGCCTACGCCCTCAACCTCTCCCTCTGCAATGGAAGTCGCCGCTGCGTCGAAGCCTGCGCCCGGGAAAACAACCTCCCCGACGACCCCGAAATTCGCTACATCCGCGTCATGGAGATGGAAGCCGGCTCGCTCGACTTCGAAGAGGCTACCGCCGACTACAACCACGAGCGCGTGCCGGTAAAAGACAAGTTCTATATGCCGGTCCAATGCCACCAGTGTGACAATCCGCCTTGCACAAAGGCTTGTCCCGTGGAGGCCACCTGGAAAGAGCGCGACGGTATC
This sequence comes from uncultured delta proteobacterium, assembly GCA_903894755.1. Taxonomy (GTDB): domain Bacteria; phylum Myxococcota_A; class Polyangia; order Polyangiales; family Polyangiaceae; genus CAITRH01. Next base: position 13,569 of record CAITRH010000161.1, on the reverse strand, counting down.
GTCGTGGTCGACTACAACTGGTGCATCGGTTGTCGCTTCTGCGTTGTCGCCTGCCCCTACTTCGCAAGACGCTTCAACTTCACCCAGCCGCAGGTCCCCCCCCACGCCATCAACCCAACCCAAAGCTACCTGTCCAATCGACCCCGCTTCAAAGGTGTGGTCGAAAAGTGCACCTTCTGCCTCCACCGAACCCGAGTTGGACGACTCCCAGCATGCCTCGAGGCGTGCCCAACAGGTGCTCGAAAATTCGGCAATCTCAACGATCCCAACAGCGAGCTCCGCACGATCATCTCCACAAAAAGGGTGTTCGTGCTAAAAGAGGACCTCGCTACACTTCCACGGTTCTACTACTTCTTCGCCTAGCCGAGGAGCCTACGTGATTACTGCCTTGTTCCGGTTCACCACGGCGTCGATCGGCGCAATGCTCCGCGGGAGCCGTGGATACTACTTGTGGGTCTTGTTTCTCCTAGGTTGGGTCGCCCTCGGTGGCTTTGCCTACACCCACCAGCTGCGTGTCGGCCTTTCCGCTACCAACATGCTCGACCAGATCCCGTGGGGCGCCTATATCGCCAACTTCACGTATCTCGTCGGTATGGCCGCCGCCGCTGTCATGCTTGTCATCCCTGCCTATGTCTACGATGACCACGCGCTGCATGAAGTCGTCGTGCTCGGTGAGTTGCTCGCAGTTGCAGTCCTGATCATGTGCCTCCTGTTCGTCACCGTCGACATTGGACGCCCCGACCGCTTCTGGCACATCATCCCCGTGCTCGGTCGGTTCAACTGGCCTATCTCCATGCTGTCTTGGGACGTCATCGCCCTCAACGGCTACCTGGTCCTCAACTTCGGCATCACGATGTACATCCTGTTCGCCAAGTTCCGTGGTCTAAAACCCGATCGCCGCAAATACGTCCCGTTCGTCTTCATCGCCATGGTCTGGGCCTTCAGTATCCACACTGTCACGGCCTTCCTCTACTCCGGCATGGGAGCCCGTCCCCACTGGAATGCTGCCATCCTTGCTCCCCGGTTCCTTGCTTCCGCCTTCGCCGCTGGACCGTCCCTCATGATCATCGCGCTCTCCGTGATCCGCGACAAGATGGGCTTTCCCGTCAAGGATGCTGCTCTCAATCGGCTGCGGCAGATCGTTGCCGTCACCATGCTCATCAACTTGTTCTTCTTTTTTTCCGAGATCTTCACCGAGCTTTACAGCTTCAAGCACCACGCCGCTTCCATGCGGTACCTGCTCTTTGGACTCCACGGCCACAACAAGCTGGTCCCCTACATCTGGTCTGCGATGGCCCTCGATATCTTTGCTGCAGTGGTATTCATAACCCGCAGGTTCTACCAGAACAAAATGGTCCTTCGCCTCGCTTGCGGTTCCGCCGTCGTCGGTGTCTGGGTCGAAAAAGGGATGGGGCTCGTTATCCCTGGTTTCGTGCCATCCCCGCTCGGTGAAGTCGTTGACTACACTCCAAGCTTTACCGAGTTCTGTGTGTCCGCTGCCATCTGGGCTTTAGGAGCACTCATCTTTACGCTGTTGCTCAAGGCTGCTGTCCCCATCGAGCTTGGAAAACTGCGAATGGCTACCGCAAAGGAGGCCGCACAATGAGCCGCATGCAACACGTTATTGCTGCTCTGGTGGTCCTCGTGTCGTGCCGCCAGGAATTGCGCTCAGGAACCAAGCAGCCCGTCGAACCTCCGGTCGCGTCTCCCAACGCCATTCCCGACGCTCCGGTCAGCGGTACACTGCGTGGCGCCCAATTCGTCATTCGTGACGCACGCTACGTGATCGACCGGCGCATTGGCTACGCGCACACCGATATCCGCTTGTCCTCTGGCAAGGCTTCCTCTGACTGTGGACCCCTCACCCCTCCCAATGAAAGCACCGTCTGGCTCCGGCTCGACGGGGATGGCAAGCTGGAGTCCAAAGAGTTTCAGCTCGGTCCGGACTCCAAAGGACCTTGGTCCGTACACTACGAAGTCTTTGGACCCGACGGCTGGATGGGAATCAGCGGTGGCAGTGCCGTCGTGCAAATGTTCGAGCCTGGTCCCGATGGCCACCTGTCTGGTAGGCTCGCCGTTTGTTTCTCCGATGGTACGAAAAGCTGCGTCTCAGGCTCGTTCGACGCAAGACCCTGCCCTTGGACCATCGATCAGCCCGTACGTGGCACCATGCCACCTGAAACGATCCCAGAAAAGTACCGAAGCAAGATGCTCGACGCTGGCGCCGTTACAGCAACCACTACGCCGCCTTCGGGGAAGCGGTGAGAGCCGCGTCGCTCGTTCTGCTCGCAGTTTGCCTGGCGTCGGGCTGCGGACGTTCGGAGCCGTACAGGATCCCTGACGCTGGCGCCAAGCCACCTGCGGCTCGACCTCGCTCGTGGGCGACTGGCGACCTCCCACTCGATCTAACCCGGTCCAAGCTGTCGCTCACCATCGTCAAAGACCGCGACACCGCTACGCCGGTCAATGCAACGCTCTCCTTTCGTGATGGGTCCGTGTCGCTCCACGGCCCAGCCCCGTCTGCCCGACTCACGATTGACATCGATTCCTTCGACTCCATGGTGCCCATCCGCAACGAGAGAGTGCGGAAAATCTTCTTCGAGACCTTCTCCAGTGGCTGGGACTCCGCCGAGCTCGTGGTCTCCTCGGTCTCTCCTGAGATAGTCCCGTCACTGCAGAAGAGTGGCCGCATCTCACACGCAAAAATCGAGGGGAAAGTCACGCTGCACGGCAAATCGGCAGCAGTGGTCATAGACGCGGACATCACCTACGATGCTGCCGGTAGGCTCTCCGTTAAGAGCTCCGTTCCTGTTGTCGTCAAAGTCTCCGACTTCGGCCTCACCGACAACCTGGGAAAGCTCGCGACAGTGTGCCTCCACAACAGCATCGACGACGTCGTCATCGTTGACGTAACCCTCGAGTTCAGCACGCTCTAGGCCGCGCCTAGATTTCGCTAGATCAATCCCCCCTGGAGGTAGATCAATCACCCTCTGGGAGGGATTAATCTGGCCGGTGGGGTAGATCAATCCCTCCCGAGGGGGGATCAATCTACCTCCAGGGGGGATTGATCTACCTCCAGGAGGGATTGATCTGGCCGGTCGGCCAGATTGAACCACCCTGGCCCGAAACGTGCCGACACTTCCCTGGAAACTACCCTGGAAGGCTCACGGTGTGAAACCGGTGATCCCCAGGATTGTACACATGCGCCTCCATCGCACCTAGGACTCCGTCCTGCTCCATTCGGTACACGTTGAATCCTGCCATGTGAGACGGCTTCTCGTGGTGAAGCGACGCGCTCGTGGCTCCCACCACATGGAGCGTTCCCCGCTGCGTGACCAGGTGGCGGACCCCTCGGTGGTGCAAATGGCCGTGAAGAACAAGTCCTCGCGAAACTTGTTGTAGCGCAGTCTGCAGATGTGCCGCATCGCGCAGTCCGCCCAACAACGTTACCAGCCTGGACTTGGGATTCAACGCAGGGTGATGGAGCGCAAACACCGGCGTTCGACAGGTCACCTCCGGATGTTGCAAGACCTTCGAAAGAGCCTCGAGCTGCGGTTGTCCAAGGGAGCCAAAGGCAAGCAGAGGCAGGCTCGCGACCGCGGAAGACAGCGCAATGAACGCTGCCGGACCGCGCAGCTTGACCACTGGAAAGGCTCCTGTTGCAAGCTCCGTGGTGAGGTCCGGCAGATCGCTTTTCAGGTAGTCGCCAAAGTACGCGAAAAACCGTCGCGTGCGCTGGGCCCCTCGCGTGTAAAGATCGTGGTTTCCTGGTACCAGCGTGACATGGGACGGGTCCAGACCTAGATCGTGCTCGATCACCTCCTTGGCAAGGGCGTATTCGGACTCGAGAGCCAGGTTGGTCAGGTCGCCCGTGATCACCACATGGTCGAAGCCTTGCAACGCGACCTCCTGGGCGATGGCCCGAACGTACGACGCTCGGTGGACTCGGTTTCGCTTCAGCCGCAGGTTGGCGTAGCCGGTAAGGCGCTTGTTCAGGAAACGACGAAGCGGGATCCCTTCGAGATCGAGCAGGTGCAGATCGGAAAAGTGGGCGATGCGCATGGCCCCCATGATAATGGATGCCCATGGAGGAACCCAAGTACTGGTTTGCGTCAAGGTCGTGTTGACCCCCGAACAGCTCGCCGAACGTGGCGCCATCGAGCCCGTCGACCTGCAGCTTTCCCTGGTTTTAGCCAGGCTAGGCGGCGACCACCGTCCTGCCGTTCGACTCGCCGTCGCTCTCGCAAGCGCCGTGACCCGCAACGGCGATTCCTGTTTTTTCCTCTCGCAACACCCGGAGCTCGTCGATGCCAACGGTGACGTGATCGCTCTCGAGACGCCGTCGCCCGAGGACTGGCAGGACCTTTTGCTTTCCAGTCCGCTCGTTGGGGACGGGGCAATGCCGCGGCCGCTGGTTGTCTCCCAGGGGCGCGTTCAGCTGCGACGGTATTGGCAGTATGAGGACCGCCTTGGGGGTTCCATGGCGTCCCGAGCCCACCAGGTCTCCGATGCCGTGGATCTCGTGGCACTCGAAGAGGGGCTTGCCACGCTGTTTTCCGATCCCGACAGCGAACAAGCGCGTGCAGCTCGTGCCGCAGTGCTCCAACGGTTTACGGTGATCACAGGCGGACCTGGCACTGGAAAAACATCGACAGTTGTGAGGGTCCTTGCGCTCTTGCACGAGCTGGCAGGACGGGGTCGGGCTCCTTATCCCACCGTGACCTTGCTTGCCCCCACTGGAAAAGCCGCCGCGCGACTGGTCGAGTCCATAAGGCTGGCAAAAGGAACCCTTCCATGTGCCCCTGCGGTCCGCGACGCCATTGTCGAAGAGGCCTCGACCATTCACCGCGCACTGCGTCCTATCCCAGGAACGCTGCGGTTTCGTCATGACGCTGGACATCCGCTGGTCACCGACGTCGTGTTGGTAGACGAGGCCTCCATGGTGGACCTTGGACTCATGACCAGGCTTGTCGATGCGGTTCCGTCCAATGCGAGGCTGGTACTTCTTGGCGACCGCAACCAGCTTGCGTCCGTTGAGGTCGGGGCTGTCCTTGGCGATATCTACAAGGTAAACCCCTCGAATTGCGTGGTGTCGCTGACCAAGAGTCATCGTTACGCCCCAGACAGCGGCATCGCGGCTCTTGCAAGGGCTGTCGAGGCTGGGGACGGGACCGAAGCATTGGCGCTGCTGTCGAGCCGGCGTTATCGAGACATTGGGCTTTGTCCGACATTTCCAGCGGAGGCATTTCGACAGGAGCTGGTGCAACGATGGGGTCCGATGCTCGAGGCGCCGACACTCGAGGACAAGCTGGCGTTGCTAGGGAGCTACCGTGTGCTCACTGCGCACCGACGGGGTCCCGATGGTGTGGAGCGTCTCAACGAGCTGGCGGTGCGGGTACTCGAGCGGGCGGGGCTATTGCGGGTGGTGCGAGGTTCGCCTGTAGGAGCGCCGGTACTGGTGACTGCAAACGACTACGAGCTAGGGCTTTTCAATGGCGACATTGGATTGCTTGTCGAGGATCGCGGCTCGCTTGCAGCGGTGTTCGTGGGGGCGGATGGCAACCTGCGTCGTGTGGCCGCCTCGCGGCTTCCTCCTCACGAGACGGTGTTTGCGATGACGGTACACAAGAGCCAGGGGTCCGAGTTCGAGCATGTGTCGGTGGTACTAGGCCAGGAGTCGTCGCCGCTGTTGACACGGGAGCTTCTTTATACAGCACTGACCCGGGCCCGTCGCAGTCTTACGCTTTACGGGACGGCGGCGGCGCTAACGAGTGCGGTGAAGCGTCCGGTACGGCGGGCCTCGGGATTGAGCGACGCGTTACTTCGCCATGGGCAACGGTGACATGTGCGCTAAGGTTACCCGCCTATGGAGAGCCCTCGAGCCGTTTGGACCGCCCTTGCCCTAGGAGCTGCAGTCAGCCTTGGGGTCGTATTGACGCTGCGTAGCGAGGGTCCGCCCGTGACGACGGTGGCGACGTCAGCCCCTCGGAATGTTGCCGTGGCCACTCCGGTGCCACGTCCCCCGCAAGCCCTCGCGGAGTTCGGGATCCTTTCGGAGCGTCCTATCGCCGAGCTGTTGAAGTTACTTGACAGGCGGACTCTGGCGGGAATGCTGGACGGACCCGTGTGCGGCGACGACGAAACCTGCGCGGCCGTACGTCGCTTCGTGGTGGAGGGCGAGGGGGTGCATCTGGAGGTTGTCCCCGCGAAGAACTGGAAGTTTCCCGTGGATCTGGCACATGCCGCAAGCTCGTTACTTCCAGCCGAGCGTGATGGGATCAAGAAGTACACGAGCCTTGTAGTGGTTGCAACGAGCGGCCAAGCGCTTCCCGAGCAGCTTCCTGTTCGGGCAGCGTTTGCACTGACAGCGGTTCTGGCTCGCAGGATCGACGGGCTGGTGTTCGATCAGCTCTTGGATCGCATCGAACGTCCATTGCATTTTGCGTCCAGGGTGATCACGGCGCCTCTCGAGGCGGGAGCGTTTCGCAGGGAGTGCATCGATCTTCAGTACACACCCAGGGCGGATGGGACCGTGCGGCTGATCACCGTGGGGCTTGGACGGTTTGGGGCGCCGGATCTGGAGGTTGTCGGGATCACGATGGACTTGGCGCAGCGTCTGACGGGATCGCTGCTGGAGGTAGCCAATGCAGTGACGTTCGACGAGGCGATGACGCCGCTAGCACTGGGCGACTTGGAGCTTCACCTTGAAAAAGCGGTTCCGGAGCCAGGGGATCCTCGTGGGATCATGGTGCGTCTTGTGGCTCCGTCGGATGCAGGAGCGGAGTACTTCGAGCAGCTAGCGGGGACCTTTCCTGATGACACACCGGACACGCCACCGAACGACGAGCTCATGGCAGAAACCCGAGGACGAGCGCAGAAGGTGCTTGCGGACGTCTTAGCGCGTCACAAGAAGGCATCCAAGGATCCGCTGTATGTGCAGGTCCCTTTTGGCGACACGGACGCGGGAGGGGGCGAGTGGATGTGGATTGAAGTGGTGTCGTTCGACGAGCAGACGGTGACAGGGATGTTGGTGGACGAGCCTGACACGCTAGTGGATCTTCACAAGGGCGATCGCGTGACGCGGGCGAGGTTAGACGTTGCCGACTATGTGCTGAAGCTTGCAGATGGCGGGATCGAGTCAGCGTCGGCGCATTGAGCTGGCCAGGGTGTATTGATGATGACCATTTGGATGGCGGTGGTTCTTGGGATTGTGGAGGGGCTTACGGAGTACCTTCCTGTCTCCTCGACGGGGCATCTGTTGCTGATGAACGCGGTCTTGGGGAAGAAGGGGGCCGCCATTGAGTCGTTCGACATCGTGATTCAACTTGGTGCCATTTTGGCGGTACTTGTGCAGTACCGGGGTCTCTTGTGGGAGCGCACGACGGGGTTAGTGGCGCGAAAGCCGGAGGCGATACGACTGTTTACGTCGTTGGCGGTGGCGTTTGTGCCGACGGCGGTAGTAGGTTTGCTCCTGCGAAAGGCTATCAAGGCGCATCTGTTTGGGGTGATGCCGGTGGCTGGGGCGCTGATTGTGGGGGGGATTTTGATGATCCTAGTGGAGCGTATCCGGGACTATCGGCAAGTGGTGGGCGAGGTAGGGCTGGAGCGTGTGACGTGGAGACGCGCGCTGGTCATTGGGATAGGGCAGTGTTTTTCGATGTGGCCGGGGGCATCACGGTCGATGTGTACGATTGTAGCGGGTCAGTTTGCGGGGCTATCGACAGCGACGGCGGCGGAGTTTTCGTTTCTGTTGGGGCTTCCCACGCTTGGTGCGGCAACGGTGTACGAGGGAATCAAGGCGCGTCAGACGTTTGCGGAAGCAGGAGCTGTGGGGCCACTTATTGTGGGACTGGTGGTGTCCTTTCTCGTAGCGTGGGCGGTGATAGCGGTGTTTATACAGTATTTGAAGCGACGTGGGCTGGAGCCTTTTGGCTACTACCGCATCGTGCTTGGTCTTGCGACCCTTTGGCTGGTCCAGCGGGGCTAAAGGGGACAACGCGGGTATCGCGCCCGCGTTGTGTCAGGTGGGACCTACCGGCGGGTAAAGGGGGCTTTGCCTGCGTACACGGCGCCGTCGCCGAGCTCCGAACCGATGCGAAGAAGCTGGTTGTACTTGGCAATACGGTCTGATCGCGACAGGCTTCCCGTCTTGATCTGACCCGCATTGGTGGCCACGGCAAGATCCGCAATAAAGGAGTCTTCCGTCTCTCCCGAGCGGTGGCTGATAATGGATCGGTAACCGTTTTCCGTTGCCATCCGGATGGCATCGAGCGTTTCGGTCAGGCTTCCGATTTGGTTTACCTTGATCAGGATGGCATTGGCGTAGCCCCCCTCGATGCCGCGCTTGAGACGCTCGACATTGGTGACAAAGAGGTCGTCGCCAACGATTTGGACCCGTGAGCCAAGACGGTCGGTCAGCTTCTTCCAGCCATCCCAGTCGTCTTCGGCGCAGCCGTCCTCGATGGTGATGAGGGGGTACTTAATGGCAAAGCTCTCGTAGATGGCAACGAGCTCTTCGGAGCTGACGGTCTTCTTGTCGAAGGTGTATTTGCCTGTTTTCTTGTCGAAGTACTCACTCGCTGCGCAGTCGAGGCCGACAAAGATGTCTTTGCCAGGTTTGTACCCAGCGTCTTCGATGGCCTTGACGACAAGGGCAAGGGCCTCTTCGTTGGAGCCAACCTTGGGGGCAAACCCTCCTTCGTCGCCGACCGCTGTGGTGAGCCCCTTGTCTTTGAGGATTTTCTTCAGGTGGTGGAAAACCTCGGCGCCGGCGCGAAGCGCCTCGGGGAAGGAAATGATGCCTGCGGGGACGATCATGAACTCCTGGATGTCGAGGCCGTTGTCTGCGTGGGCCCCTCCGTTGAGGATGTTCATCAGAGGTGTGGGAAGCACGCGGGCGTTGGCACCACCGAGGTAGCGCCAGAGGGGAAGGCCCACGTCGTCGGCCGCGGCTCGGGCGATCGCCATGGACACCCCGAGGATCGCGTTGGCGCCGAGTTTCCCTTTGTTTGGAGTCCCGTCGGCGTCGAGAAGGACACGATCGACCGCGACCTGGTCGAGGGCGTCCATGCCGAGGATGGCGGGTCCGAGGGTCTGGTTGACGTTGTCTACGGCTTTGAGGACTCCCTTGCCCAAGTAGCGTTTTTTGTCTCCATCGCGCATTTCGAGCGCTTCGTGCTCTCCGGTGGACGCGCCACTCGGGACGGCCGCGTGACCGAGGCCTCCGGTGGTCTGAACCTCGACCTCGACGGTCGGGTTGCCGCGTGAATCCAAAATCTCCCGTGCAAAGACTGCTGTGATCTCACTCATGGAGTCGCGCTTTAGCACGGGACCGCGCGGTCGCGAAGCGGGGAGAAAGAAAAAAAACGCTGTCAGCTTTCCTCGGACACCGGTACTCTCACGACCTAGCAAATGTTCGACGAAGTAGACGAACGGTTGCCTCCGACGAGCCTTCGCGGATGGCTTTCCGATATTTTTCTCCCCGCACTTCTAGACCCCTCGGACAAAGTGGTCGGCCATCTCATCGTGCGTCTCGGACACCGCGCGACCGTGGATGACCCAATCTTTGGCCGCGCAAGTGGTCTCCCCGCGCTCGAGCGCTTCGTTCGAGACCTCTCTGCATGGCTCAAGAAACGCCAAGCCGCCTTCGAGCGCATCCAGTTCACCATCGGCGTCGACCACGACGTGAGCGAGGGGGTTCTGCGGCTGGTCACGAGAGGGGAAGCCGTCGCGCTGCCGATCGCCGTGGTCGCCCAGCGTGGTCGCTCTCGCGAGGTCGAACTGCGTATCTACTACTCGAGCAAGCTCACGGAAGGGGTCGCGCCCCGCCCTCCGTTTGTCCCTGAAGACGAAGTTTTGACGCTGCCTGCTGTGGTGCGGACCCATATCGAGGCGCTGCGAACGGCCGATCTAGACGCGCTCGTGGGGTGCTTCGAGCAAGGGGGAGGCGTGCGGGAGGCCTCCGGAATTCGTCACGAGCGTGGGGACGCGCTCACGGCGTTCTACGAGCCCATCGTCCGTCAGGGAGGCGCTCGGGTGCTCAAGGGGGCGGTGGCGTACGACGGTCGGACGTGTGCCCTGGAGTTCTCCTTGGTGGGCATCGGGACCGACGATGTCGCGTCACGCGCGGGCCTCTGGGTCTACGAAATCGGCGACAGCGGACTGCTCCGCGACCTTCGCTCCTACAGCGACGAATTCTGACACCCCGCACTCGACCGCGAGGTGGTGCGCGCTTCGGGGGATCGGCGAGGCCGCCGACGGGTACCCTGGCCACCTGGAGGCTCATAGGCTCATGCTGACACCCATGATCGGCCAACAAGACAGTGCAGGGGTTGACCCTCGACAATGCACGGAATCTCACGAGACGGTCTTGCCCAATGGGCTCGGGGATGGTCGTGACTAAGGCCGAAAAGCGACTACACTCCCCCCAATGTCCTTGGGTTCCACACGGCGTGCGCTCTTTCCACCCATCGCCGCCCTCCTTCTGATCCTGTCCTGCTCCAGTCCCCCCAACGAATCCACCCGCACGGTGCGCATCCTCTATCCCGCAGGTTCCAAAGGCGACCGCTCCTTCTTCGACTCCATCTACCGTGGCTACGTCCGCGCCTCGCTCCGCTATCCCGACCTCGTCGGCTACGAGCGCTCCACCGCGACCCTCGACGAAGGGGCTGCCGCCCTCCGCCTCTGGCTTCAGGGACCCGTGGAAGGCAAAAGCGACCTCGTCATCGCCAGTGGCTTCTCTTTCCTCCCCTTTCTCGACGACCTGCACTGCAACTTTGGCCAACACCATGTGCTGTTCCTCGACGGTACCGCAGCAGCGTGCCCAGGCCTCCAGTCGGTCACCTACCGCACCTTCGCCCCCGCCTACCTTGCTGCAGTCGCTCTCCAGCGGCTCGGGGTCCGCTCGGCCATCACCATCGGTGGAATGCCCGGACCTGCGGTCGTCGAATTCATGGATGGCTTCGAGGCGGGAGCGCACGCCGTCGGCCTTTCGCTCCTTCCGCGCGAGTTCCTCGCCCAAGACAGCGCCGGCTTCGCCATGCCGCTCGAAGCCGAGACCCGCGCCAACGCCCTCTTCGACTCGGTCGACGCCATCTTTCCAGTCGCGGGAGGCTCCGGTGCGGGGGTCCTCCTCGCTGCCAAGGCCCGCACGGGCAAGTACGTCATCGGCGTTGACAGCGATCAGGCCTACCTAGGCCTCGGCGTTGTTGTCGCTTCCGTGGTCAAGCGCCTGGACATGACAGTCTACCGTGTCCTGTCGGGGCTCGAGGGCGACCGCTTCGACCAGGGACCAAAGGTGACCGGGATGGTCGAAGGAGACACGGACCTAGTGGTCAATGACGCGTACTTTCCAGGGCTGCAGCAGACCGTCGACGAGGCCCGAGTGGCCGCAAAGGAGGCTGAGAAAGCATGGCTATCAGTAAAATAGGAGCCTTCATGGTGTCCTTGACGTGCGCGTGCCTATTTACGTGCAGCACGTCGCCGCAAGGGCCGGTCAAGTTGGGAGTGATGCTCCCCATGAGTGCCGGTCTCCAAGGACCACTGGAGCTGGCCCGAACCTTTGTGAACCAAGCCGGGGGTCCGTGCGGACGTCCCCTCGAGCTCGTCTATGTGGACCTTGCCACCACCAGCACGACGGCAGCAGCCAAGACACTGGTCGAAGATCCCTCGGTACTGGCGGTCATAGCCATCGACGCGTCGAACGCAGCCTTCACGGCCGCGGCCATCTTTGCTCCGGCGAGCAAACCTATGGTTTCTCCTACCGCGACCTCGGCAGACCTAGGTCGAGCCTACGCAGGAACCGGGATCCTATGGCGCACGCTCGAATCGGACATTGCACAAACCCGCGTGCTCCTCACGGTTGCATCCCCTAGCGCCACGAAGAAGGTGGCGCTCTTGGCCGCCGCCACGAGCTACGGACAGACCTTCTTCAACTGGTTTGGCTTTGCCGCCACCGAGCTTGGCATCCCGGTCACGTCTGTGGTGCAAGAAGACTTGTCGGGGACCGATTGCTCCGCTGCGGTCGAAGGGGCCGTGCGCAACGGTCCGGACGTGCTCGTGGTAGCGGCGTCATCAGCAGAGAGCGTCTGCGTCGTCAAGGCTGTACGCGCTCTGGCGGCTCCCCCCAAGTTGCTGCTGACCGATGCGGCGAGGACCCAGGAGCTTCTTGCCGCACTGGGCCCCTTGGCCAATGGGCTCCTAGGGACATCCCCAGGTCCGGACCGCGCCAGCGGTTTCGAGGCGTTGTGGCTCGAGTTTCAAGGGGGCTTTCCTCCAGCGTTTGCTGCCAATGCATACGATGCGGTACTGCTGTTGTCCTACGGACTGGAGAAGAGCGGATGCCACGGGGGGGCGGAGCTGATTCAAGGCATGCGCGACGCAGTGGATGCTCGCGGCGAGGTGACTGGCTGGGACCGTTCTGGTGTGGCGCGTACGCTGCGAGAGATCCGCGCTGGACGGAAACCGAAGATCACAGGTGCCACCGGACCGCTCGTCTTCGACAGCCAGGTCTACACAGACCTGACCTTCAGCACCTACAACATCTGGTCGGTGGAGTATGGAAACTTCGTCACTGTCGGTTCCATCACGACTGGCGAAGGATCTGGGCAAGAGGTATCCGACACGGCGGCATTCCGACGGGGAGCATCCAACGCCCTACAGCAAGATCTTGCACCGGGCGAGCCGGTGGTCCTTGCCGAGCGAAGGGGGCTTTGGGCGCTCATTGCAGCGGGCTCTCGCGGCTGGGACAACTACCGGCACCAGGCAGACGCACTTGCGATGTACCAACTTCTTCGAAGACGCGGGGTGTCTGACGATCGCATCTTGTTAGTGGTGGCCGACGACCTGGCGAGCGATCTGAAGAATCCGTCTCCCGGGGCGGTACGCAACGTTGCAGGAGGTCCGAACCTACGGGCGGGGGCAACGGTCGACTACCGGCTCGACGATCTTACTGCCGACGACCTCATGGCAGCTTTGGCGGGCAATCAGACGGAGCGGACGCCGATTGCACTGGGAAGCACCGAGGGGGATGACGTCCTGGTATTTCTAGTGGGTCACGGCACGACATGGGGGCTAGCGTGGGACTCGTTCCGCGAAACGAGCCGGGGTAATGTGTCGGCTGCGTCCCTGGCGCAAGCGGTGTCGTTGGCAACCAACTACGACCCGTCTGCGGACCTCTGGCGCGCCGATCAGTTCGCCTATTCTCTTTCGCAGGTGGGTGGCATGTCGCTGTCGCTTCGTCAGGCGTATGTGACGCTTTATGGACGGGTTCCTGGTTCACACGTGACCATGTACAACTCGACGAGCTTCGAGTCCATGGACCGCGCGATGCTCGACGAGTTTCTTAGCCCTTGAGGTCGGAGTTAAACCACGCCCATCTCGAAACCCGCTTCCGTACTGGCTCGGGGGCAACACCCACTACCCACTACCCACTCCCCCCCCCTACCCGTCCTGGCTGGGGACGACCCAAGAGCACCGCATGACCCCGTCCTGAAACCACTCCAGCCACCAAGATAGAACCGCTTCCTAGTCGTCCAACAGCCAGCACCACTGCCACCGCACCACGCACGT
>CAITRH010000160.1 GCA_903894755.1 uncultured delta proteobacterium | reverse complement strand
TGCACCACTGTTCCGAGCCCCCTCTCTCGAAGACGATCGTCCTTGCCCGTTCGGGCAAGGAGGATGTCGAGGGAGAGGGGGTTGGGGGTGAGGTCTGCGCGAAATTGGGGCGCGGGAAGCGGTGGATCAGACCTGCGGTTTTCAAGATGGATTTGGTTTAGGAGCACCCGTATGGACCTGACCGAGGCGTTGCAGGCAAAGAACGAGGAACTCGACCGATACTTTGCGTCCAGTCTGGAGCTGTTCTGCATTCTGGACCTGAATGGGCGGTTCCTGCGGGTGAATCCAGAATGGGGAACACTGGGCTACTCTGCGTCGGAGCTCGAAGGGCGGTCGTGTCTCGACTTCGTGCATCCAGACGACGTGCCGAGCACGGTCGCTAGCCTGTTGCACATGTTGCAGCTGGATGCCCAGAAGGCGGTGACGAGCTTCGAGAACCGATACCGTGGCAAGGACGGTTCCTACCACTGGCTCGCATGGCGCTCCAACCCTCAAGGCGCGGTCATCTATGCGTCTGCACGCGACGTGACCTGGCGCAAGCGGGCGGAGCAAGAACTGCTGCGACGCATCGCTTTTGAAGACCTACTGGTGGGCATGTCATCGACCTTCTTGCGGGCCGAGACAGACTCGCTCGACCTGTTGATCGAGGACGCGCTGCGGAAGGTTGCCGAGTTCGTCGGCGGCGTCGACCGTTCCTATCTGTTCCGTTACGGGCCCTCCATGGAGACGATGAGCAACACCCACGAGTGGTGCGCACCGGGGATCGAACCAGAAAAGGACAACCTCCAGGACCTCCTGGTCTCGCTGTTCCCGGCATGGAACGAGGCCCTGCGCGACGAGACGACGGTGTACATTCCCGACCTGAGCATACTTCCCGAGACCTGGGCGGCCGAGCAAGCGCTCCTCGAGCCACAAGGCATCTGTTCCTTGCTCCTGGTTCCCGTGGTGGTTGGAACGACGCGTTTTGGCTTCTTGGGATTCGCCTCGGTACGTTGCCATCGGGACTGGGGAGCGGAGGCCCAGAACCTCTTACATTTCCTTTCGGACAACATCGGGTTGATGATCTTGCGGGTAGAGCAGAACCAGGCGCTTCGCCTTGCAATGGACACTGCCGGGAGGCTCGCCGATGAGAAGGACCTGGCAAGCAGGGCCAAGAGCGCATTCCTAGCGAACATGAGCCACGAGATCCGAACGCCGATGAACGCAATCCTCGGGTTCGCGCAGATCCTCGAGCGCGACAAGTCGCTCACGCTGCGGCAGACCGAGCAGGTCCAAATCATCACGCGCAGCGGCACGCAGTTGCTCCGGTTGATCAATGATGTCCTCGAAATGTCGAAGATCGAAGCGGGTCGCAGCACCCTCAATCGGGCGGCGTTCTGTCTACACGATCTACTGGAAGACCTCGAGATCATGTTCCGGATGCGGGCGGACGCCAAGGGGCTGCAGTTTGTCGTCGACCGAGACAGCACCGTACCTCGCTACGCCACCGGCGACGCGGGCAAGCTGCGGCAGATACTGGTCAACCTGCTAGGAAACGCCATCAAGTTCACGAGCTCGGGCGGCGTGGCCCTGCGGCTGTGCGCGCAGTCGATTGCGCAAGACTCTGTGGAAGGTCCAGGAGCGCTGCGTCTAGTGGTGGATGTGGAGGATTCGGGACCTGGGATCGCAGAAGAAGAGGTGGGCCCGCTGTTCGAGCCGTTCTATCAGGCCCGGGCCGGACTGAAGGCGGGCGGAACGGGGTTAGGGTTGGCTATCAGCCGGACCTTCGTCGAAATGATGGGGGGCAAGCTGACGGTCGCGAGCAATTTTGGACAAGGCAGCTGTTTTCACTTCGACGCGCTTCTAGGACAGGACAGCGAGACTGCAGGATCGGAGCGAACTGCAGTGCGACGGGTCCTGGGCTTGGGGCCCGGCACGGGAGTGCGCCGAATCTTGGTGGTGGATGACATGCCCGACAACCGAACCTTTATCTGCGAGCTATTGCGTCCAGTAGGCTTCGAGACCATGGAAGCCTGCAATGGTATCGAGGCGCTCCGTCTGTTCGAGCACTGGGCGCCCCATGCTGTGCTGATGGACATGCGCATGCCGCTCATGGACGGCTACGAAGCCACCCGTCGGCTGAGAGCTACCCTTGCGGGCTCTTGTACGCCGATCATCGCCATCACGGCCAGCGCCTTCGACGAGGACGAGGCGCGGGTGATGGCCAGCGGGGTGAATGCCTACCTGCGCAAGCCGGTTCTCCCGGAGAGCCTCTTCGAGGTGCTAGGGACGCAACTGAAACTAAGCTACGTCTTTGCCGACGACCTGAACGAGGCGCAGGAGGTTGCAAAGCCCGACCAGGTCGACCCTGCCGCGCTTGTCTCGCTGCCAAGGGAGCTGATTGTTTCCATGCGAGAAGCCGTAGCCGACGGCGATATGGAGCGTCTGAAGGAGCTGCTTGGCCAAGTGGAAGCTGTGGATGGCAGTCTGGCCCGTGCGCTGCGTGGGCTGGCGGATCGGTACGACTATGGCAAACTCAACGAGTGTCTGCAACGATGATGAGGTCACCAGTGGATAGCACTAAGCTGAACGCCCCCACCATTATGGTGGTGGATGACACCCCGGCCAATCTGAGGTTGCTGGGGGAAATGCTTCGCTCGCAAGGATACCGCGTGGTGGCTTTTCCTCAGGGGGCGCTCGCGTTGAAAGCGGCGGAGAAGACGCCGCCGGACCTAATTCTCATGGATATCAAAATGCCAGACATGGACGGCTTCGAGGTATGCAGGAGGCTCAAGGAAAGTGACGCGTTGAAAGATATCCCGGTCATTTTTGTCAGCTCCCTGAGCGATATAGTCAGCAAGGTCGAGGGTTTTCGGGCCGGTGGTGTCGATTACGTTTCCAAGCCATTCCAGTTTGAGGAGGTGGTTGCCCGGGTCGAGACCCACCTGCTTCTTCGCCGACAGCGCAAGGAGATCGAGGCGGCCTACGCAAAACTGCGCGAGATGGAAGCCTCTCGCGATGCTCTGGTCCACATGGTGGTTCACGACATGCGATCTCCGCTCACGGTCGTGATCTTCAACCTAGCTTCCGCAACAGAAATGCAGCTTCCACCCGACGCGGCTGCAGCCATCGCAGACTCGCTCCTGGCGTCCCAGACGCTGGTCGAGATGGTGGATTCCATGCTCGACGTGAGCAAGATGGAGGCGGCACAGTTGGTGTTGTCGCTTTCCCCCGTCGACCTAAGGCAGCTTGCGAAGAACCAGGTGGAACGCCTCGAAGCACTCAAGGGTCAACGCACAGTGACGTTGTGCCTGCCCGAACAGATGCAAACGGTCATGTGCGACGAGCACTTGGTTGGGCGGGTACTGCAGAACCTGCTGTTCAATGCACTCAAGTTTACCAACATACTGCAGGGCGCGATCGCCGTCACGGTTTCCAGCTCCGCGGAATGCGTGCGCGTTGAAGTAGCAGACAACGGACGTGGCATTCCCGAAGAGCATCGAGCGAAGGTGTTCGACAAGTTCTACCAGGTGGCATCACGGGGCCGAGGACACATGCACTCCTCCGGCCTAGGGCTCACCTTCTGCAAGCTCGCGGTCGAGGCCCACGGCGGTCGCATCGGCGTCGAGAGCGCGGTGGGCCAAGGAAGCAGGTTCTGGTTCGAGTTGGACGAGGTCGTCCTGTCTTGAAGAACCGCAGGGTTGAACCGCGATACCTGCGACCCAGGGTTGCCCACCCTGGGTAGCGGGGTTCGTAAGTGTCCAAGGACTTCCGCCGCGAGCTACTAAACCAAACCCATCTTGAAAACCGCAGGTTTCCGCTCGCGCAGACCTCACCCCCCCAGCCCCCCTCTCCCTCGACATCGTCCTTGCCCATGCGGGCAAGGACGATCGTCTTCGAGCGAGGGGGGA
>CAITRH010000159.1 GCA_903894755.1 uncultured delta proteobacterium | reverse complement strand
GCTGCCGCATCAACTAGGCGCAAGGTCAATGCTGTCTCCCCCTACCTGGCCCGAAGACGCGTCATCTCTTAACTTTTACGGCCGTTCGATTTCCGCTCCCTTCACCGCTGCGCTCGGTGTAATCTCCCTTGCTTTGACTCTCTTTTTTCGCGGCTGTAGCAGCACATCCTCGCCAGGCGACCTCCCGACGCAGCGGACGCAGCTTCCGTCGATGCCACCGTCCAGGACCAGTCCGTCGACGCCCCCGCCCTCCCCGACGAGAGCTTCCCCAATTGCAGCATCGGCGGCCGCGACAGTACTCCGGCAGTCTCGAATATTGCGCTGCTGGAATGTCTACCTGCCACTATTGGGACGTCGGCAATGGCGATCCAAGCGCTTTGGTACTTCGAGGACACAGATGGTGCAGGGGGACGCTGACGCAAAGATGCGTGTGCTGGTCGGGTGCCAGGGGGGCTGAGTCCCCACCGCCCCTCTCCCTCGATATTCTGCTTGTCCATCGAGAGAGAGGGGGTGGTGAGAAAGCTACGGGGCCTTCGGCGTCGTCTCCGGTGGCTTCACTTCCGCTGTCCTGCTCCGCTTTCGCGCGAAAAATATTGCCGCTTCGTCGATCGCCCCCTTGATGTCCGGAAACGCGTCCACCATCCGGCTCAGCGCCGAGTAAAACGCCGTCGTCGAAAACCAACTCTCCGACTGCGCTTCCAGAACCGTGTCATCAAGGAGCTGATACACCGACTCCGCCGCATCCCGCACTGGCTCGAGCCCCTTGCTCAACGCATGATCCGCCGCCAGCCCCTCCACCGAAACCCCTGGAAGCTTCACCCCGTAACGCGTTGCAATGGCTACCATCAGCTCCACAATGCGCTCCCCACCCGGGCGAAACTTCAGCGTCCGCTTGCGCTCGTCCAGAGTCAAACGAACCCCGAAGGGCGGGGCGTAGGTCTTGGAGGTGTGCTTCCGTAGCATTTTGAGGGCGTGCAGATCTGGATCCAGCGTGACGATGCCGTTCGACATGGTTCCGATCGTTTCAGAGGTCACGCGTCTTTGCAGCACAGCCAAACAAAAATAGAGCGGCGCACCGCACGGAGGGCTCCGACGTGAGCGGAGAACCTCTCCTGTGAGGCCACCCGTGCGCAGCTGTCACAGATCCCGTCGACCTGCACCAACAGGAGACCCCCGCCGTGAGATTTTTTGCTCCCCGGTCTGACAAGGGACGTCCGCCGTCAAATATTTGCAGCGTCCTGTGCAGCAAGGAGAGCAAAACCGTGACAGTCGGCGTCTCCCTGCGTCGCAAGGAGAGCAAAACGGTCACAGTTGGCGTCTCCTTGCAGGCCAGGAGTGCAAAACGGTGACGGTTGTCGTCTCCCTGCACGACAGGACGCATCGATCTCGATGGCGTTGTCGCTTCCTTGCAGGACAGGAGGACATCATCCGTCACGTCTGCGCCTCCTGTGTACGGTCGCCGCCAGGTAGAAGTGGCGGCGTCGAAGCCATGGGATCCCATGGATGGCGATGGCTACGCGGTCTTCGGCCCCACCGATGAGGCTCGCAGCATGAGAATGTTTGAAATGGGCAGAGGCGCTGGAGGCAGGAGGTTGGCCGCGATGAGGATTCGTAACCTGGTGGGGCTGCTCTTGATGCTGGCCGCGTGCAATACCATTTTGGGGTATCCGGACGACCCGGTGCTCGTGCAAGTCGATTCAGGTGGAGGGAGCGACACCAGCGGAGGGTGAAGGCTGCGACCGGAAGCGCCGCGAGCCAACCATGCGGCAACTGTAGTACCGGAACGCAGTGTCGGACGTGTACGAGCAACGTGTGGGGCGAATGGGGCATGTGCAGCGGTGGAAGAGAATGAATCACCGACCAGAAGCAGTCCTGCACCGGGGGTGGCAAACCTGTACGGCCCAGTGCACCTGGGGCACTTGCGTGTGTCCAGCCGAGACGGACGCCGAGTTTTGCTCGCGGCAGGTGAAAAACTGCGGGAGCCTGACGGCACTCGATACCTGCGGGAACCCGCGTACGGCAGATTGCACCGCTGCGAGCCAAGCATGCGGCAACTGTAACACCGGAACGCAGAGTCGGACGTGCACGAGCAACGTGTGGGGCGAATGGGGCATGTGCAGCGGTGGAGGCGTGTGCGCACCGAACGCGACGCAGCCCTGCACCGGTGGGACGCAAATATGCACGAGCGCCTGCGCCTGGGGCTGCACAGCCCCGCGCAAGCGGCCCGTGCGCGCGACTTGCATCGTTGTTTCCCGTGGGTGCTGCGGCTGGACATCGCGAAGTTTTTCCCGAGCATTGACCACACCTCGCGGCGCTGGGCCGTCGGGGCTTCGAGGATACGCGGGGGACGAAACCGCGTCTTATGGAAGATGGCGGGTGGCGGCTTATGGAAGACTGCGGTATGGAGCGCTCATGCTCGAGTCTCTTTGGTATCCAGACAAGTCCCAGCGGCTGCGCCTTCCCGACCACCTCGATCTTCCCTGCGATGGCGATCCACCCGTGCAAAACTTCACGCAAATTCCCCAGGCGACGCTCCTGTCCGAGACCCTTCGGCCGGTGCTCGATCGGC
>CAITRH010000158.1 GCA_903894755.1 uncultured delta proteobacterium | reverse complement strand
TCCTTGACCTGAGCGAGGGTCTCGGGCTTGGGCTCGAGTCTGCCGTTTTCCCATTGGGAGACCTGGGCCTGACTCACGCCGACGCGTTCTGCTAGCTGGGACTGACTGAGTTGGTGCTGCTTGCGCGCGGCGACGAGCCACAAGGCGAATTCGGACATGGTCACGTTTGTTCCTGGGACACCGATGGTATCGGCTGTTCGGGCGCGACGGGGAAATCTTCTTGGAACGGCCTGCTAAGTCACGGGACCTCGTCAACCTCCGAGGGTGGACCGCCCTACCCGGGGCCCAGCCCCGGGCTGAATTGTGCCGTCCCTTCGGGACTGACGATCAACGCTCGGCATCCTTTCCACCGGGTAAAACCCGTGTCCGAAGAGAATCGACGATGAGGGTGACGAGCGTTCTCTGGCAGCCCCGAAGGGGCGACACAATTCAGCCCGGGGCTGGGCCCCGGGTAGGGCGGGATCGCGGTCGAAGTTTGACGAGGCCCCGTGACTTAGCGGGCCGTTGTTGGTTTAGCCCCTTTCCCCGCGAAATATGGGACTCTCCTCAAACCATGCCTACGACAATTGATGTTTTTACCATGCCCATCGATGAGCTCCGTAAGCGCGTGGCGCAGGTCCTCGTGCTGCTCATTCAGATTGACGAGCTGCTTCCAGGGTTGGTCGAACTGACCACAGATGGACGCCAGCACGCCTCCCGCTACCGGGACGGCGAGGCCGAGGCGCTCAAGGGACTTTAGTACCGAAACTCCCGCACCAGCCTTCCAACCGTCTCCGCGTTCACATGGGGCCCAAGACGGCCCCAGATTCGGCGGGCTTCGGCCCCCCAAGTAAGATCGTCGAGCAGCGCGTCAAGTGGCCCCTGCAAAGGCTCCTCGAAAGCCAGCGCTGTATCGAGCCGCGCCAGCCGTCCCTGCCCACAGTCCCCAATTTGGTCGAGTGCCCTCTTTGCAGCCCGCTTGTCCCATAGTCCCATAAACGCCACGTGTAGCAGCCGCAATCGGGCCGACCGAACGTGTGCTTCCGCACTGTCCCATAGGACATCCGAGCGTTCGAGCCACGCCACCCCTTTCGCCCACTGCTCGTCCAGCACCAGTCCACGGCCAGCCGCAAGCGCTACAAAAGCAATCGACCCCGCTGTCACCTCCGGATCCCCTAGGAAAGCAGTTGCACGATCACACAAATCCGCCAGCGCAACGCCATCGCCTTGAATCCCTGCGCACCGAAGGCGCTCGCACAGGGCATACGACGAGTCCGCCGTCAGGTGCAGCGCGCTCCAGCCCGAGAGCGCCCGATCTAGCCAAATCGCTGCCGTCTTGTACGAGCCCACCGCCATCAGTGCGCGTCCCATGGCCCCCAGTAGCTTCAGATCCCCAACATCCCGATCAAGCGACGGTGCAATCAAGCCCTCCGCACGCTCCACATAGTCGTTCACCGCTTCGAGATCCCCGTCCGCAGCAGACTGCACCACATGAGCCGCCACCTCGAGACGAATCCGACGCGGCAGGACATGAAGATCCGCTGGCCATCGCAGTACCACCCCTTCCCCCGCATGGCGTCGCGCGATCGCGTGGGCCATCTCGAGCCAACTGCGTTCCACCGATGTCCACTCGTGTGCCGTACGCAGCAGCCCCAGTGCAGCAGATGCCACCGCAGGCCATCCAATGGGGATCGACGAGCCACGGAGTGCCGCACGAAAGAGCCGCTCCACGAGGGCTCCGTCCGCAACATCGCTCCAAAGCGCTGGATTCTCAAGCTGTCGCTCGAGATCGAGCACCTCGACGAGCAGCTCGTCGACCCGATGCACACCGATCACCCGAACCGCTGGAAGCTTCTCACGCAGCCCTTCGGCTAAGTCGGCGTGAAGCAGGATGCGCTCAACTTCTGGCGTTGCCGCAACGGACGCAGCCAGTGTCCCAATGTCGACAGTCTTCGACAGAGTTAGCGCATCGGTGATGGCACCGACGACCATTGTATGGGATACAATGGGCAGCTCCATTGCAGCGGCGAGTCGAACGCAGAGCCACGCGGCTTCGCCTTCTACGGTCACGGGGGTATCTGCAAAAACAGCCGCATCGCTTGCCCGTACGGGAAGCAATGCCAGCATTCGCCGAACGCTCGACTCGAGTCGCGGAACGCTCTGCGCAGCGAGCTCTCGATCTGTGGAGAGGTACGCTAACCGCGAACCATTGGGGTACATCAATGCAGTTGCCATGAGCTCACCCTTCTCCAAGCCACGAGCGCAGTACCTTCAGCACCGGGCGCCGGGCCAGCAGGTCCGCACTCGCGGCATACTGCGCGTCGAAGGTCAACAGACAGTCGAAACACGCGGTGTCACACCGCGCATCGTGGGACGCGTCGACATGAAGGACGCGTTCTGTCTCCTCTAGCCAGGTGCGTCCCAGCTCGAGAAGCTCGAGGACGTGCCCGACGCCGCCCGGCACTGCATCGTACAGCACCGGAGCGCAGCTCGTTCCACCAGGACCGGTGGGCACCACCAGCACGCCAAGCTCTCTAGAGTCGACTTCGAGCAGTCGAGCCCCAGCATTCTGCAGCGCGTAACCCAGGGTCCAGGCGAACGCCTCTGCGCCGTTCTCAGGGACAGCGCCACTGGGCGGCTGTACAAGAAGCACGTCGGTCGTCTCGCGCGCAGCAAACACACGCCTGCGCAATACGGGGGCGTGTCGGCTTCCCCAGCAGTGGATAAAAGACTTCGGGTTGTGGAGCTGCGCGTGATGCACGAACGCAGAGGGAAGGTTCAGTCTCCCTTCTCCGTCTGGATGCTTCTCCGGCTCGGCGTAGCCACACTTGGTGCAGATAGCAAATCCCCAACCGTCCCCCTGATTGTAGACCAAGAGCTCCCCAGTCTCGACGTATCGGCCCCGCAGGCCCGGAACGCCCCCTATGTTCTCGTAAACCCGCTCGCTGGCAGCCGCCGCTTCACGGAAGGTGATGGTAGCGCGTTCCGCACGACCCACTTTTTCCACATCGACGCCAAAGCGAGGCGGATCCCAGCGCGCTGTCGAGTACCCATGACGTGGCAGCAGCATGTCGCCTTGTCGAACAGGGGCCGAGCCACACAAGGGGCATGAAGTCAGAGCCCGGGCAATCTCGTAGAAAAAGTGCTTCTTTTCACACTCTCCAAACCTGCCGGTCAGACCCATTTCAGCAACCATCTCGCCACCGTCGGCAAAGTCGAGGAGCACCCCACGGGAGTGCACAATCTTGCCACCTACCAGAAGCTTCGAGCCAGGTACGTATTCGCCCATGGCCATCAGTCCCGAGCGCTCGAGACGATAACGGTCGTTGTTGTCCTCGAGCACGACCAACCGTTGCACATCGATGGGAAACCCATAACGAGGAAAGAACTGTTGATCGGCCAGAGCGGCGATAACCGTCGTGCTGCCCAGGGCGCGCAAGCGGTGACCGATGGCTTCCGCACGTCTGCGGTCCTGCTCCAGGTCGTACGCATTGGCGAGACTGCGCAGGTCCACATGGTATGTTGCCACGGCCCGCGTAAAGTTCTCCCGAACGTGACGGAGAAAGCTCGGGGCGTCCTCGAGCTCCTGGATCAATGGGGTGCCTGCACCGATCCGGCAGAGCGCGGACTTCACCGAGTTGCACAACGTTGCGTTGCCAGCTACCTCCTCGAGGTATTGCCGGAAGCTGTCCGCAGGAACCACCAGTGCCGTCGGGCGCACGGGTTTCGCCTGACCGCTTTGCCAACGTAGTGGCGAAAGGATTCCAACAAACGCCCCCATGCGTCCGAAGGCGTCCATTGCGCCGGTTCTCCTTGGCTCACTGTCCATGCGCATCCTGGCCTCCGCCATCAGCCAGGCATGGGCGTGACGCCGCGCAATGCGCGCTCGGTCCTCAAGCACATGAGGCCTGCGGGGCATGCGACCTAGATAGTCGCCGAGCCGATGAAACACCTCGCGGTCGAACGGCCTTGGACGCGCGCAGGTCACAACAGCTGATGACCCGTCGGCACGTCGGCCGGCGCGTCCCGCACGTTGGAGATAGTTGGAACGCCCAGGAGGCACGTTGGCCAGAAGCACCGCAGCGAGCCCGCCCAAATCGACCCCAAGCTCCATGGTGGTGGTCGCGCTGAGCACATTGCGAATACCCGCCTTGAACAACTCCTGCAGTCGCCTGTTTTCGGCAGGATCGAGCTGGGCGCTGTGCTCCTCTGCCCAGAGTCCAATATGAAAGACGTCGTCCTCGGAAATCGCATGGCGCGCCCGACCGATGCGCGGGTCCACATCGAGTTGAGCCTGCGTCACCTTGCGACACTCCACATTCCGCTGATCAGATGTTCGCCCATCGAGCAAGTGGGCCCAGACCCAGTGACGCTCTGGGTCCTGAAACAGTTCCATCGGGCGGCGCAGACGCAGTCCGTGGAACCGCAGTCGAATGCCGGGCGTTGGCTTCTTGTCAATCTCCACGTCGTCTTTCGCTTCAATCCAGTCGCCTGCCTTGTCTCGGAACAGCTCGAACAGTGTGCGTAGCCCCTGCGCTGCAAGCTCCTTCGCTTCCTTCTCCGGAACCCCTGCGAGAACGAGGGCCCGTACAAACAGCATTCGACGCCGCGCACGCTCCGTTGCCCCCACAAAGGGGGCTCTTTTCCTCCCGGATGCCTGCATGCAGGTTGCCCAGCGACCCAAAGGGAACCCGTACGGGTCAACGTCATCGTCGACGTCCGCATCGTCTTGATTGGCCGCGATGGTCACGACCCCGTCCATGCGCAGCGTATCGCAGATGGCCCGAACGAGCGACGGCCACTGTTGGCGCAGCGCCTCCCGCTGTTGTTTGGTCGTCAGGCACTGAAGTAGCTCCTGGGACGGAGTCCATGTCTCCACTCCTGGGTACACGACCTCGATGAGGCCGACCGTTTCCAGAGTCAGATTGTTTGCAGGCCTGCGGGCCAGCTCCCGAGCCACGAGAGGCGGGAGGTTCTGGCGCACTCTCGTAGCATTGCTTTCCCACCTTGCCTGCCCCCAAGCTGTGGCCTGGTGATCGTGGGATGTCTCCATGTGCAGCAACTCGGCCAGTCTTGCGGAGAGTGTGCGATCGTTCTTTACCATGGCCTCCAGCTCTTCGACCGCCACGCCATGAAGCGCATGGTTCAACATACCCCGTAGGTCGTCGAGGCTACGTTGCTCCTTTCCCTTTTTCAGGGGGGTTGTCGCCATTGCGACCCGCTGTTCTTGGGCTGCGATTTCCTCGTGGAGCTCCTGGAGACCTTCCGGGGTCGTCTCAGGCAGCTTTCGCACAACCTCGGCGAGCACGGACCGGACGACCCACAGTGCGTGCTGATGGGAAAGCCGCGTTCCCAACCTTGCGGCCTCACGTCGACTGTCGCTGAAGGCAAGGATCCGTCGTCCGTGTGCAGGAAGCCATGCGATCCTCGGGGAGGCAAGCACTGGAACCTCACTTAGCGTCGCCTCGGCCACCAGGCTTGGAAGCAACGCTTCGGGCGTACGCATGGCCCGAACCCTCGAGCTCCAGTCGTCTCCCTCGTCATCGTCGCTGTCCGACGCGCCAACATCGCGCTTGCACCCAGGACACGTCTTGCACTCCTCGAGCTTCACCCCGTCGGCGTCAGGAGCCAACTGCTCGCCGGACCGAGGGTCCACGCACTCGATGTGCGTTGCAGTGGAATCGGCCAACCGGAACAAGCGCGCTCGACTATTGAAGTAGAGTCCAGTCCAGGCGCCAAGGGAATCCAGCGAATGCACGCCGCAAAGGAGCACATGCCCACAGTCGTTGCACCGGAAGAGGGTCAGCGCGATTGACTGGCACGAGGGGCAGCGTTCGACGTGTCCTGCAGTCAGTCTCCCGAGCCCCGGGAACGTGGGTCCCCCTGCACATTGCGCGTTCAGGCATACGGAGACCCCTTCTGCACCTCGTGCAACCACGTGAAGGCGGTGCGGAATCAGTGGCCACTCGGACGCTTTGGAGCGTGCCTTGGCGGCAAGATCCAGCAAGTGCAACGTAGCTTGAAGCGCCGCAGGTTTCGACGCTTCCGGAAACAGCCTGCATGCAAGCTCGGGAAGCGGCAGTCGCAGCTTGCTGTCCCAAAGGATCTTGTCGAGCCGGTGCACCACCTCGACGTCGGGGAGGCGGTCGTGCAGTAGCACGGCAGGACGGTCCTCGTCTGCGCTGGCCGAGACCTCCGATCCGAGCGCGCTGAGCACGTTTCGCAAGCGATCGCACGCTTCGACATCACGGGTTAGCGTAGTGTCGCTGGCATCGACCTGCAGCGTGACCACGGAAGTGTCAGCCTCCGCAAGGATCGAACAAGGATCTACGTTGGCTGGACGCGCAGCGGCAAGTGTCCGTCGCAGCGGTTTGCCTCGAATGACCCTGACGAGATCGGGAGCCTTGGAGAAGATCTTCGAAGCAAAGGACTCGAGCTCGCCCGGCTGACCGGTTCCCAGGGTAGCGGAGGTTGCAAGAAACAAGACGTCGTCGGAACCCTTGTTGCATCGCTCGAGCACGCGACGGAGCAGCAGCATGATCTCGGTAGCGAGCGTTCCGGAGTAACAGTGTACTTCATCGAGCACGATGGTGCGCAAGGCGGGCCCAAAGAACACGCGGTCTTGCGGTCGGCACAGCATGTACTCGAGCATCGAGTAGTTGGTCACGACAATGTGCGGAGGTGACAGCCCGTTGGCCGGCTCCCCCTCGCCCGTTTCCAGTCCGCGTGCTTGCTGACGAGTGCGCATGCGCGAGATGTCGTAGGGCTCGATTCCCGCGCGATCTGCTGCGCCTGCGTTCTCTGGCGTCTCGCTGGTGAAGTGGAAGAAAGGGGTCCGTGAGCTTCCTTTCAGCATCCGGTGCAGTCGCTCGACTTGGTCGTTGACCAACGCATTGGTTGGGTAGATCAGAAGCGCCGCGATGCCGGCCTTGGTCCTTGGCTGTTGGTACAGGTCATTGAGAAGAGGGAGAAGAAAGCTCTCCGTCTTGCCTCCACCGGTGCTGGCTGTCACGATCACGGCTGGACGCCTTGTCCCCACCGACTGTGCGGCAACAATGGCTTCGGCCTGGTGGCCGAAGAGTGGACGGTTTGCGGGGATTCGGTCCGGGTGATCGAGCTGCACTTTCAGCCCCCGGTGGAAGTCTCCCTGGTCGACGAGCGAGTTGAGGGTGTGCTCTGAACCTTCTGGTGGAAAGGCCCCCTCGACCCAAAGCTCCCCCACGAGACCGTCGGGACCGCTCCAAAGATCACGCAAGGCCTTTGCCAAAGGTGGGTCGGGAACAACGAGCTCACTCGAGGCGTACTCGGTGAGGCGACTGCGAATTTTTTCAGCGAGGCGAAGGGCATCGAGTTGGGGCATGGGTCAACTTTCAGTGAAGGGCATCGGACCACTTGTCCATCAAGAGCCAGGAGCCGAAGTTTCCTCGTTGTCGTGCGGCATGGAGCGCTCTTGCCACGTCGAGATAAGTATCCTGGCTTGCAAGCGCGTCTCGCCATTTGCCATACCGCGACGGCTCGCCGACCAGCCTTTGGGCCTGTGTCCAAAACTTGCTGTTTGCGGTCGTTTCCTTGAGGAGCAGCAGCCGTCGAACGATGCGAGCCAGGTTTTGATTGCGCGGTGCAGGTCGCCACATTTCCACAAGTTGATCGTAATAGCTCGCAAACGCCACGGGATGGATGGCAAGAAGCGCTTCTCCGACGACCTCGTGCAACAACAGGACACGCGGTACGCCGTCTGCTGCCGTGGTCATCCCTCTTGCAAAGTCCTCGATTCCCCGAACGTCCGACGCCCGTAGCGTGGCCGTGCACAACAGAGACCCGAGTTCAGACGCCAGGCTGTCGTTTGCAAGCAAGCATTCAAGCACCGCAGCAGCGTGACGCGCCAGCCACTGTCCGACCACCGCGCGATGGGGCATCGCAAGCATCGGAAGACGCATGGAGTACATCCGCTCGACGACTTGGGATACCTGCGCGTCTTCAACCCGTGACAGCACCTGATGCCAG
The DNA here is from genome assembly GCA_903894755.1 of uncultured delta proteobacterium. Classification (GTDB taxonomy): domain Bacteria; phylum Myxococcota_A; class Polyangia; order Polyangiales; family Polyangiaceae; genus CAITRH01. The sequence continues at coordinate 2,051 of CAITRH010000158.1, read as the reverse complement.
TCGTCGCTCCACCAGGCACCGGCACGAAAGTCCTCAACGATCAGCGCTACAGCCACAAGCCCTGGTCCCTCGTACGGAACGCGTATTTCCTGAACTGCTTGCGTTCCTACTGTCACCGGAAGCTCACGATAGTTTCCCGATGTCTCCCAGATGGCAACGTGGGTTCGATCTTCGAGCTCCTTTGCCTTCCGAAGCCTCAATCGCAATTCGCCCCCTGCCAGCGTAGCCGAGTCTATGTCCCCATGATCGACAAGAGCCGATGCAAGACGCACCATCTCGCGCCTGTCGTCGTACCGCGTGATCTGCGCGTCGAGCGGACCACCCAGCCCCACGACATCATGGAGATGCATCGGTCTCGAGTGCCCTGGAAAAAAGCGCAGTCGGCTGTCTTCGAACAGCAAGACGCGGTCATGCTCGGAGAGCCCATCGAGCCGAATTTGAACGGGACGATTGCGGACGTCTGCGCACTCGATGATCGTGTCGGGCGCGTGCTTCACCCAGCCCATGCCGTCGTACAGATACAATCCCGGCGGCTCCTGCGCTCGAGGCGGTCGGCGGACCAGGGGAGCTGGCTGTCTCGACGACCCGAGGACCTCGTCGCCCAGTTTGGCTTGCCACTGGGTCCTCGCGGGCAATCGAAAAACAGCGCAGTCGCCCAGTTTCGGACTCTCACGCACGCCGGTCGCCGCATCGAACGCTGCGAGCAGCTCCCCTTCGCCAAGTAGCGCGAGCACACTCGAGCGGAGAACCTCGCCGCCCCGTGTGGTTGCATCGACCACCCACACCGCGCCGCGTCCTAGATGCAGGACCTCGCCGTCGTCGTGCGCATAGCGTCCACTCTGCTGCCGAAAGAGCTTTCTCTGCGGCTCGCCGTCGAAGCGCAGGGTGACGCAGCGCAAGTCCTGGCTGAAGTCGTCACCAAAGTTTGCTGGGATGCAAGCGTGCGCCTCCGGACCGCGGGGGGTGTTGCGAAGCATCGGTCCGAGGACCCATGGGCACTCATCGGCGGAAACGAGCTGCGTCGCTGGAGCAACCACTGTACGCGCTGTGATGACGGCATCGAGCGCCCTGTCGATGCACTCGCTGGGCAGCCATGGGGAGCGGCGCAATGCGGCTCGTGCAACGTCGCGGCTGATCTTGCCTTCCTTGAGGCTACGGAGGTGCCCCCACATCTCCCGGAACCCGCGGTCCTGCTGATCTGGGTCATTCAACAGGAGCTGGACGAACATCGGAGTGGGGCCGACGAGCCATCGCGCCAGTGCCATTCCAGCCATGAAGGACGCTCATGTTGCCGGCACACTCAACTTCCTCTTCGTCTGCGACGTGATCCCCATCGCATCGATCCTGCTCCCCGGCTCCACTCCAAGCGACCGCGCCACGAAAACCTCCCGCCGCTGGCTCTCCTCACTGTACGCTCACGCCACCACCGGCGACAGTGCGAGTGGTAACGCTCCGCCAGGACGCAACAAATAACACCACTCTTCCGCAAGCTTCCCCTGCACCGTCTCCTCTCGCACTGGAAAGTGATCGTTTCCCCCCTGCAAGATGCGCAGCTTGTATCGCACCTTCCCGTCATTTTCCACATCGACCATGTCGGCCCGAACCACAAGCCTCGACGTTGTAAGGCCCTCCAGTGCCTGCTTGAACCGCTGCAAATGCAAAAGATCATGAAGCGGCAACTCCGCCTGCACAATGGACTCCTCCGTCGCCGTCACCCCATGTGCGAAGGCATTGCGTTCCGCCACCATGTCCTGGATCTCCTTGGTCAACACCGACGGCTTCCCATCGCCCTGGACACCTCAAGAACGCGGGTGACGGGGCGGCTACTGTTGAGACCACCTCCGAGGGCTCGCAATAAGGCTCCGAGCCATGTGACCCTCGCCTCTGAGGGCTCTCAACAAGGCTCCGAGCCATGTTGAGACCACCTCCGAGGGCTCGCAATAAGGCTCCGAGCCATGTGACCCTCGCCTCCGAGGGCTCTCAACAAGGCTCCGAGCCATGTTGAGACCACCTCCGAGGGCTCGCAATAAGGCTCCGAGCCATGTGACCCT
>CAITRH010000157.1 GCA_903894755.1 uncultured delta proteobacterium | reverse complement strand
GTGCTCCAGAAGCACATAGAGGAATACACGCCTGGCGCTGCCACGCTTGCCGCGGCCAGGTTTAGGACTGCCTTTGAGCTCCACGGAATACAGTAGGTCCGTGTGCCGGTCGCGCAGCTCGGGATCCACAAAGGTGCCGGGGTCCAGCTCGCCGGCAGCACCCTGGGCATTGTGACCCCGTCGAATCGGCTGGTTTACTCAGCCCGGAACTTTCGTCACATAGATCTCGCTCCAGGGACCGGTCTCCCCCTTGGCATTGACCCAGCGAAGAGCGTAGCGCACGGTCTTGCCCGCGTCGGACGCATCGTGCTCGTCGTAGTAGGGAGAACGCGTGTCGAGTGCGAGGAACATGTAGTTCTTGGGCTCGGGCGGCGGAGAGTCCCCGACGAAGGTAAAGATCTGACAGCCATGAGCCCCACGCGGCTTGGCGCGACGGTCCGGGGTGGTCTCGTCGGAGATATGGAGCACCAGTGCGTGGTGCTTGTCCGGCTCGATGCGGACAATCGGCCGCGTCGTCGGAACCCCCACAGGACGGCGTCCTTCTTCGCGGGCCGGGAGTCCAACCTCGGCACGGCGGGCATTGTCCATTCCTGCCGTAACGTTGATTTTTTTGTGCGCGGCGCGCAGGGCTGGCTCGTAGCTCTCGCGTGCGAGGTCCTTGGGCGGGGTCGCCGCCTCGTAAGCGGCCTCGGCTTGCACGAACGTGGCGTACGCCGGGGTCCAGACCGCCTGCTTGGCCAGGAGGTCTTTGTAGTCCTCCTCGGTGAGCCCGTACCGAACGGCAGTCCCCTTGGCGATGCCGTCCATGGCTGTCTTCTGGACCACGTTGAACTCGTCGTCTTTGTTCGGAATATTGTCACTCATAGCAACCTTGCCTTCCTGATCTTCCATCGGACCTTCCGGCCCATCCGTCCCCATGATAGCCGAATCGACAATAGCGCCACAGGAAAGAGGATGGCGCGACCAAGAAGCCTCCTGCCGGTCGATTAGGCCTCCTGCCATTCGATTAGGCCTCCTGCCGGTCGATTAGGCCTCCTGGTCGAGGAAGGAAGCCTAATTCCACTAGAATTAGGCCTCCTGGTCGCGGAATTAGGCCTCCTGGTCGCGGAATTAGGCCTCCTGGTCGTGGAATTAGGCCTAATGGTCGTGGAATTAGGCCTCCTGGTCGTGGAATTAGGCCTAATGGTCGTGGAATTAGGCCTAATGGCCGAGGAAGGAAGGGTAATTCTCGGTGAATTAGGCTTCCTGGTCGAGGAAGGAAGCGGTCCGGTCCGGAGCGACGGGGTACCGCGGTTCACTTGGCTTCTGGGTCCGCGAGCCATTCGGCCAGCTGGGTTCCGTCGAGGTCGAGGACATCGCCAAGTCGATCGGGGCCAAGGGAATCAAGGCGAACACGGAGGGTCGTATGCTCCTGCTCGGTGAGCTCACGCCCCAGCCGCCGCACATAGAGGCGAAAAAGGGGCGCGAGCCCTTCGGCGCGTCCTTTTTTGCGTCCCTTGGCGAAATGCTTTTTCTTCCACTCCCGGTAACCCCGGCTCTCCGGCAAGTCGGCTTCTCTCACGAGCAACTCCTCGAAAAAGGCCAGCATCTTGGCGCTGAACATCTGGAACATCGCACGGCGCCGTCCGATACGCAACGGGCCCTTTTCGCAAGCCACCTCCTTGGACCAGGTCGCCACACGTCGGGACGCAGTAAGTACCACAATGTCCCCCATCGCCCCGTGCTGCTGAAGGAGCGCTGTGACTACGAGCGGCCAGATGCGTCGTTGCGCGCTGCTGTGCCGTTACGTACTCGTTAATCGGCTCCGGTTTCTGGACATGATGCCTCGAGGTTAAATATAAATATGATCTGCCGCCTCGCCTCGCCTCGCCTCGCCTCGCCTTAGCCTAATAGCCTTCCTGATCATCGCCCTCGCTGCGTCGCTCCTCAATTGCGGCAAGTCGAGCAATGTCGAGACACCCCCGGCAAAACCCGGCGCGTGTTCCGACGCCGGGGAATGTGACGCGGGGGACGGAACGGTCCGTACAACGATGACGCAGCTCGACGCTCCGCTCCCGTGGGCCACGCCCATGACGGGGCGAGCCCCATTCCAGACCCACTTGTCCCTCGTCCCCCCGCCAGACCCGACGGTCACGGTCGCATGGGCAATGGACGGGACTGTGGTGCCCGGCAGTTCCCCGGACATCACCGTACCCGCGGGGGTGCACGTGGTTACGGTGAACCTCTCACGCGACGGAACCAGCCGGATGAGACGGGTCACACTGCACGGGCTCGCGCCAACCGTGCTAGGTACGGAAAGCATCGGCATCCTAGGGGGGCAAATCGCACTGGGCAAAGGCCTCTTCGGTGAGGGGACCGTAACGATTCCCGAGGGGGCGGTAACGGAACCGGTGCAGATCACCCTATCGTCGTGGTTGCCAGATCTGCCCGTGCAGACCAAATCAGGCATGCCAATTGGTCATCTGGAGTTCGGCCCCTCGGGAACACGGTTCGCCAGACCCATCACCATTCTGTGGCCACTCGACAATGTCGCCCCTCGTGCCTGTGAGCCTGATGTCCCGCTTCTCAGACTCATGGCAGGCCATGCAGGGTTACGACCGGCGGAATCTGTCGACCTCGGGCCACCTGTCAGACGCTTCCTGGATCCTAGGTGCCACCGGGGAAAGGCTCTATGAGAAGTTTGCGCAGCTCTACATGCAGTATGGCGGACAGCTCTTGGGAATGCTGCTCAACTTGAATCCGACGACAAAGGCGCTCTCGAGCTACCTCGAGATGTACGGCACCGCGGCTCTAAGCGCTTTCTCGGGTATCCAAAACATGGGGCTGTCACAGCAGTACAATTCCTATGTAAGTTACATAGAGCCGCCACCGAATACAGGTCCGGCTTCCGCTGGACTGGTCTGGGATGCAGCCGACGGTGCGCCGCTCGGTTCGCTTCGGTTCACAACGTGGGAGCCCCAATGCGAGCTGGATACGGACGGGTGGTTCGCAGCGATTCGACCAAAGCCGCCGGGTGCTCTGACGTCGGGCCAAGTGCTCGACTACTTCCGAGCGTTCGAGCTGCTGCGTCAGTTGAGTATGCTCACCAAAGAGGACTGGGACGAGCGGCATCGCGTGCAGGCATCGCTGATCCAAGCAGCGCAGGACCTCACTGCGGCTGGTGGCAATGCGCAAGCGCTCTGTGGCGACGGGATTCGCCAAGCGTGGGACGCCAACGTGCCTGGAACCACAAGCTCCGGTCAATCGTTGCGCGCGTTTTCAAGCAGATCGAAGCGTTGAAGGATGACCCGTTGCCGCGTCGGTCAATCAACTGGTTCGAATACCCCTGGGGCATTATCGCGTGATATACGGCGTTGATAAACCAAACCTAACTTGAGAACCGCAGGTCCGAACCGCGTTCTACCGGTACCCAGGGTTACCCACCCTGGGCTGATTTGACTCGCCCCTTCGGGGCTGCCAATCAACGCGTGGGGTCCGTTCCATCAGAGAGAAAACTCGGGTTCTCCCACCGCAACGCTGAGGACGACGTGCGTTGATTGGCAGCCCCGAAGGGGCGAGTTAAATCAGCCCAGGGTGGGTAACCCTGGG
>CAITRH010000156.1 GCA_903894755.1 uncultured delta proteobacterium | reverse complement strand
TCCTTGACCTGAGCGAGGGTCTCGGGCTTGGGCTCGAGTCTGCCGTTTTCCCATTGGGAGACCTGGGCCTGACTCACGCCGACGCGTTCTGCTAGCTGGGACTGACTGAGTTGGTGCTGCTTGCGCGCGGCGACGAGCCACGAGGCGAATTCGGACATGGTCACGTTTGTTCCTGGGACAGCGATGGTATCGACTGTTCGGGCGCGGCGGGGAAATATTCTTCTTCAAGAAGTAGAAAGGTGCTCAACCCCCACACCACCCACACCATGGCCCTTGCTTCCGTCTACCTTGGGATCCTCTTCGCCGCGTCCCTCTGCGCCGCCTACCTCGCACTCTACGCCTGGAAACGTCGAGGTCCTCCTGGAGTCGCCCCCTTCGCCACCTTCGTCGTCGCCATCGCGCTCTACCTCTTTGGTTACACCTTCAAGCTCGCCGTGCCGACCCTTGAAGCCAAGCTCGCCTGGACTCGGATCGAGTACCTTGGCGTGGCTCCGTTCCCTGCGCTCTGGTTGATCCTGGTGTTCCACTATGTCGGCCGCGCGGTCTGGCTGACGCGTCCAGTCCTTGCTTTGCTTGCGCTACTGTCCCTTGGAACGCTGCTGGTCTCCGCTACGCTCTCCTGGCACGAGCTTCTCTACATCCAGCCGCACCTGGAGCCGCATGGCCCTTTCCTCGTGCTTCGCTTCCATAAGGGCCCATGGTACCTGCTCCACGTTGCCTATATCAGTGTCGCGTCTATCGTGGGGCTGCTTCTTCTCTTGGGCTACGTTCAGCGTGCCGGAGCGCAGCAACGCCGCCAGGCCCTGCTCATGGCGTCTGGGACTGCGCTCCCTTGGCCCGGTTATGCGCTCTACCTCTCCGGATACTCCCCCTGGGGACTCGATACGGCAGCCCCCACGTTCGCTGCAGTCACCGCAATCTACGCCTGGGCGCTCTTTCGCCATCGTCTCTTCAATTTGATCCCTATTGCACGGCACGCCCTCGTGGACTCCATGACCGATGCCATGATGGTCTTCGATCAAGATAGGCTCCTAGTAGACTGCAACCGCATTGCGTATTCCCTTTTCGACACCCCCGCCCCTCTGGAGAAGCCCGCCGAGGTACTGTTTACGTCCAGGCCGGCGTTTGCCCGCGCCATGGATGCCGGTGGGGTCGTGGAGGTCTCAGGAGCAGCCTCGGTCTACAGCGTGTCTGTCAAGGCGCTCGTGACTACGCAAGGGGATCCCGCCGGTACGCTTGTTTTGCTCCACGACATCACAGCCTTGAAACAAGTGGAAGAAGGACTGCGGGTGAGCGAGGAGCGCTATCGCGCGCTCAGTGCCAGCTTGCAACAGCGGGTGGACCAGGAGCTCGAAAAGCGTCTCGAACAGGAACGCCTCTTCGCCCGCCAGGCACGCCACGCCGCTATGGGCGAAATGCTCGGCGCCGTCGCGCACCACTGGCGCCAGCCCCTGACGACCCTCGGGGTCGCCGTGCAACTCCTCAAGGAGTACCATGCCCTCGGCCGTCTCGACAGCGCTGTTCTCGACCGCCAGGTGTCTGAGTCTATGCGCCAAATCCAGCACATGTCCGACACCATCGATGAGTTTCGCCGCTTCTACCGTCCTGACAGGGAAAAGGAGCCCTTCAATGTGCACGACAAGGTGCTCGAGACTGTGCGTCTCATCGGGCCAGCCATCGCCCATGTCGGCATCGAGCTCGCGGTGACCGCTGGTCCCGACGATGCCTTGACAGTCCATGGCTTTCCCAATGAGTTCAAGCAAGCGCTCCTGAACCTTATTGCCAATGGGCAGGACGCGATCCTGGATCGACGCGCCTCGCAGCAAACAGCCCAGGGACCCGACCGCATTGTCGTTGCAGTGTGGGGCGAACGGGATACGGTCCTGATGGAGGTTTCCGACAATGGTTGTGGAATCCCGCAGCACCACCGCTCGCAGGTCTACGACCCCTACTTCACGACAAAGCCGGATGGGAAAGGGACCGGCCTTGGGCTGTATATCACTCGCGCTATCCTGGTCGACAGCATGGGAGGCGAGCTCGCGCTCCTCGACGGAGAGCTAACCGTCTTTCGCGTTACCTTGCCGAGGGCGCTGTCATGAACGGTCTCGACGACCTGAGCGTACTGTATGTGGAAGACGAGTCGAGACCATCGGCATAGGCGCGGAGACCATCCATCGATGCGGGAATTTTTGGCAGCGCGAAGTCGCGAGGGGGTATCCTCCGTCCATGCCTCGCTGGTTCAACGTCTCCGGTCCATGCCGTCCCGATCACCACTTCATGGTCCCCACAGGACCGCGCTTGCCGACGTTGCGCAGGCTCATCGAACGTCAAGGCTATTTCGTGCTCCAC
>CAITRH010000155.1 GCA_903894755.1 uncultured delta proteobacterium | reverse complement strand
GACCTCAGCGCCCGATCGCGCCTCCTCAGCACAAAAAGAACCGACCTCAGCGCCCGATCGCGCCTCCTCAGCACAAAAAGAACCGACCTCAGCGCCCGACCGCGCCTCCCCAGCGCTCGATCGCGCCTCCCCAGCGCTCGATCGCGCCTCCCCAGCGCCCGATCGAGTGCCCCTCGACGGGGCGATCTAGTGATTTTCGAGTCCCCGACGCGTCATGCGCAGCGACGAGGGGTGTCGTTAGCGGGGGCGCGTCTTGGGTTTTACGGCACGACGCGGGCGGTGGGGATGTGTGGGGCGATGGCTTCTCTTGCGGGTGGCGTCGAGGCGCGCCCCGCTCGTCACCGCAACTGCTTTCGTCGTCTGGAGACTGCGAGCACCAAGTCTGCGGAGGCAGGCTTTCAAGATGGGGTTGGTCTCGTCAGCTTTCGAGAGAGCTCGTCACCCGGTTGCGTCCACCGCACTTCGACGCATAAAGCAGTCGGTCGGCCCGTTCGACCAGGCACGTTGGACTTTCGTCGCGATCGGGCACCAGGGTCGCAACCCCTAAGCTCACCGTCACCACTGTCCACACCGTCACCACTGGCCCCACTGTCCCCAAGGGGGACGCGTTCGAGCCTCCGTGCGGGATGCCCAACGCTTCTGCAGAACTGCGAATCATCTCCGCCAACGACAGCGCCTCCTCCGCGTCGATGTTCGGTAGAAGCACAACGAACTCCTCACCTCCCCAACGGGCCGCCACGTCGCCCGCGCGCCTCGCCGCCACTGCAGCACACCCCGCCACCGCTCGGAGGCAATCGTCTCCCGCCAAGTGCCCGTGCGCATCGTTGAACGCCTTGAAGTGATCAACGTCGATCATGATCAGCGACAGGGCCAGCCCGGTCCGCGCCCCCCGGCGCCACTCCCGCTCGAGCGCATCGTCGAACGCTCGCCGATTGGCGATCCCCGTCAGCCCGTCGACGAGCGTCAGGCGCGCCAGCAGGTCGCGCTGCCTCTTCAACGCGAGCTGGTTGCGCACCCGAAGCCTCACGACCGGTATCTTGAACGGCTTCGTGATGTAGTCGACGGCTCCGAGCTCGAGCCCCACCGTCTCGTCCTCCTCGTCGGACATGGTCGTGATGAAAATAACCGGGATCTCGCTCAGCACCGGGTCCGATTTGAGCAGCTTGCAGAGCTCGAAGCCGTTCATGTCGGGCATGATGATGTCGAGGAGAATCAGGTCCGGCGGCGTCCGCAGCGCCACCGCGAGCGCGTCCGGACCGTTCGTGGCAAAGGTCACCCGGTACTCGTCCTGAAGCGCCGCCGCCAACACCCGGATGTTCGTAGGGGCGTCGTCGACTATCAGGACTCGCTGCCTATCGTAGTCCATCGATCCCCAACGTCTCCGCGAGGGACGAGATCGACGCAAGTGCCTTCTGGAAGTCCAGTACCTCGATGTGTGCGAGCACGTCTCGGAGAGGCTCGGACGGCGGCGCCATGCCGCGCAGCTGCTCGGCCAGATCGAGCGCCTCGAGGTCGCGGTCGCGGAGTCGGTCCTCGAGCTCGCGCAGGAGGGGGACCACATCGGGTGGGGCAACCTGCGGACGCTCTCTTGGCTCCTCGGGTTCTTCCGCGAGGCGACGCGCACTGGTGAGCACCGTGGCGAGCTCCTTTGCAAACGGGTCAAGGTCGACCTCGCCGGTCCCTCGAAGCGCGACATCGAGCGCCTTTGTCTCGGCGTAGAGGGCTTTGGCGCCGAGGTTGCCCACCACCCCCAGGAGCTTGTGAACGATATCCCGCGCGCGCTGCCGTTCGCCGCAGGCCAGCGCCGCGCGAAGATCGTCCAGGACATGGGCGTAGTACTGGCCGAAGCCGACGATAAGGGTCCTCATGAGAGCGGCCTTCTTCGCGATCTGCGGAGGGGCCTCGAAGCTGGGAACGAAAGGTCGGACCGTGCCTTTGCGCCTCCCTTTCTCGAGAGGTCGCCCGATCCACCGGGCCAGGACCCGGTACAACTCACGGACGTCGAAGGGTTTGCCGATGTGGTCGTTCATCCCGATGCGCAAGCACTTCTCCTGCTCTTCCACGAAGGTGTGGGCGGTCATGGCGATGATGGGGAGCTCGGGATGCCGCAGGCGGATCCGTCGAGTCGCCTCGTAGCCGTCCATCACCGGCATTTGGAGGTCCATCAATACGGCGGCGTAGGCGACGCTCTCGATGGCGGCGATCGCTTCGGCCCCGTTTCCGACCATGTGCACGCGCACCCCTGCCTGTTCTAGGATCTCACGGGCCACGAGCTGGTTGAGCGGTTGATCCTCCACAAGGAGCACCGTGGCCCCCGCGATGTCGCTTTCGGCTTCCTCGGTCGGCTCCTCGCGCTTCGTGCCTCGGGCAAAGGTCGCCGTGAACGCAAAGGTGCTCCCGACGCCGGGCTCGCTCTCGACCGACACCTCGCCCTGCATCATTTCCACCAGCCGCTTGGAGATGCTCAAGCCGAGGCCCGTCCCTCCGAAGCGCCGCGTGGTGGTCGCGTCGGTCTGCGTGAACGGGCGGAAAAGCAGGTCGATCTTCCCGGGATCGATGCCGATGCCCGTATCAGTGACGGAAAAGCGTAGGGAAACCTGCGAGGGGTCCGACGTCGCGAGGGGGACAACAGCCAGGACGACACGCCCCCGCTCGGTGAACTTCACGGCGTTCCCGAGTAAGTTCACGAGCACCTGCTGGAGGCGGAGCGCGTCGCCCCAAAGCGCGTCGGGCACCGTGAGATCGGGCTGACACCGCACCTCGAGCCCCTTCTCATTGGCCCGTACGGTGATCACGGAGAGCACCCGCGCCAGGCAGTCGTTGAGAGAGAAGTCCACCGGGTCGAGGGTGAGCTTTCCGGCCTCGATCTTGGAGAAGTCGAGCACGTCGTTGAGGACCCGCAGGAGGAGCTGAGCGGACGAGTCGAGCTTGAGCAGGTAATCGCGCTGCTTGGGCGAAAGGTCCGTCTGCAGCGTCAAGTGGGTCAAGCCGAGGATGGCGTTCATCGGCGTTCGGATCTCATGGCTCATGTTGGTCACGAACGCCGTCTTGGCCAGGTTGGCGGCATGCGCGCGCTGGGTGGCCTCGAACAGGTGCTGCTCGATCTGCTTGCGCTGTTCGAGCTCCGCGGACAGCTTCCGATAGAGCTGGGCGTTGCGGATGGACACCCCGAGCTGTTGCCCGATGGCCAGCAGCATCGTTATCTCGTTGTCGTCGAAGGTCCGGTCGTAGCGCAGGACGATGTTCATGGCGCCCTCGGACCTGCCCGCGCTGCAGAGCGGGATGCTGGCTCCGGTCCGGTAGCCTTGTTCGAAGATGAACGACTTGAGCGGGCCCTCGGGGTAGTTCTCGATGGCGAAGACCTGCGGTTTGCCCGTCCCGACGGCCCGTCCTGCTATCCCTTCCCCCACCTGGAGGGAGCGTACCTTCTCCACGTACTCGGGGGTGAGGTTGTACGTGGAGTACAAGGACAGAGTGCATTGGTCGTCCTCGAGCAAGTACACCCCGGACCCGTCCGCACCGAAGAGCGCATTGATGCGCTCTTGGGCCTGTGCCAGCACTGTGCCTAAGTCCAAGGACTCGCTGGTGCTCTGGGCGATCTCATAGAGCGCTCGGAGCTCGCGGTGGCTCCGGTGCGCCGCTTCTTCGGCCTGCTTGCGCTTAGTGATGTCACTCGCGGCGGTATAAATCAGTACGCCCGAGGGGACAGCGTGCCACTCGAGCCACCGATAGGACCCGTCCTTGCAGCGGTACCGATTGACGAAGTCGACGACCACCTGCTGTTCCGAGAGGTGAGAGAGGGCGGACATCGTGCCGGCAACGTCGTCGGGGTGGACGAACTCCAGGAAGGAACACCGGGTGAGCTCCTCCACCGTATAGCCGAGGGTGCGCTCCCAGGCCAAACTAAGGCGCCGAAAGTGCCCGTCCGACGTGGCGATGGCGAGGAGAGCAGCGACCTCATTGAAGAAGCGATCGAGCTCCTCGGTCTTCTCCCGGAGCGTCTGCTCGATCTTCTTTCGTTCGGTGACGTCCTCGTAGGTGCCGAGGACTCCGAGCGGAGTTCCGTCGCGGTCGCGGAGCGGGATCTTGCTCGTACGCGTCCAAAAGGTGCTCCCGTCCGCTCGGGTACTCGTTTCGTCGTAATGGATTCGAGCGACACCGGAGTCGAGCACCTCCTGGTCGTCGCGGCGGTAGGTTTCGGCGAGCTTGGACCAGGGCATGTCGAAGTCGCTGCGTCCGACGAGGTCTTTTGGATCGGCGACCCCCACGTCGCTGGCGAAGGCGCGGTTGGCTCCGAGGTATTGGAGCTCGCGGTTTTTCCAGAAGACGCGCTGGGGGATGTGATCGAGAATGGTCTGGAGCATCTGCCGGGACCGAAAGAGCTCGTCTTCGACGCGCTTGCGGGCGCCGATGTCCCTGGCGATGCTTATTGACATCTTCTTTCCTTGGAGCGTCACGGTGCGCGAGCTAATTTCGACGGGGATTTGAGCGCCGCTCTTGGCGACATGGACCGTCTCGAAGAGGAGTTTCCCTGTTTCGCGCAGTTGGTTCAAGCGCTCGCGAGAGAGCCCATGGTACTCCTGGGGCTGGATGTCGCCGATTCCCATGGTGAGGAATTCGTCTTCGCGGTATCCGAGGCGCTCGCACAATGCGCGGTTGACCGCCACGAAACGCCCCTCCGGGTCGACGATGGAGATAGCGTCGCCGGCGTCGTCGAAGAGCGCTCGGTAGCGTGCTTCGGACTCGCGGAGCGTTTCCTCGAGCCGACGCTCCCGGGCTTCTCCGATGCAGAGGGGGCCGATCTCCTGTCCCTGCTCGTCGTCCATGGAGAGACCATACCTCCAGGCCTTGCGGGGTTGTAGATGGTCCTCATGTACCCGCAGTTCAGCGCCAGCGACTGAAGAGGTCGCCCCCCCGAGCGCTTGATCCGCTCGATGATGCAGCTGGGCGAGAAAAACTGCCTGCGGAACCACATGTAGCCGTTCCATAGCGCCTCGGGGCTCATGGGGCTCGGACGAAATGCTACCGTTGAAGTAGCTCCAGTCCCGGGTGAGCAGGCGACCCGCATCATGGAGCTCGCGGAAGAGGGGGGTGCCCGGAAACGGCGTCAGAATGCTGACCGTCGCGCCGTCGAGGCCCATACGGGTGGCTTCGACGAGCGTCTTCTCGAAGGTTCACTCGTCGTCCCCGCCGAATCCAAAGACGATGCCCGCCTGCACGAGGATCCCTTGCCCATGGATTCGCGCTATCCCCTCGGCGTAGGACTCGACGGCAATACGCCGACAGCCTCTTGCGAGGAGTTCCTGGCGGAACGAACTGGCATCGGATGGCTTTCATGTCTAATGTGCTCTTGAGTGCGATCGAGCTGGCTCAGGCCGCTGGCGTCGACCTCGATAAGTTGAACATTGTGCCACTCGACGCCATTCTAGGAGAAGTGTGGACCATCACGAACCAGCAGTACGGAGTGGATAAGCCCACCCTCGGCTGGGAGGGATTCTCCAGTCTCCTCTATCTCGGGCTGACCACCTGCCTAAATAAAATAGTCGAGCACGCCACAACGGCGGGTGTCAAAGCATTGATAATCAAGCAATTGAAGGAAGCTGCGACGAAAGTGTCTGCGTCCCTGGAAACTTTCAAGCGCGTCAATACCGCTGTCAAGGGGACAGGACGGCTTGCGCAGCTTTATCAGTGGACACCGTACGAGTCCTTTGTCGCGCTGGTAGGAAGCGGGCGAACCACGGCCGTCTTCGGCGAAACGTGCGACCCCGCAAACGCCCGCACCTGCCGCACTGGACTCGCCTGCACCGATGTGCACGCCCGAGGCATCGTTGCATCCAGGATTTGCTCCCATTCCAGCGACGGGTCCCTTCCGGCACCTACACCAACCAGCAGGCCAAAGACTACTGCTCCGCCCTCACCCTAGTAGCTCGCGGCGGAAGTCCTTGGACACTCTGCTGTCAGGCTGCCATGGCGGCCTTCCACAGGTGAAAGCGGTACGGGTGCGCGAGCTTTTCGATAAAGTAGGTCACGAAGGCCACAACCTTGGTTTCTAGCTCCGCAATGGAGCGGAAGGAGCCGCGGGGTAGAATCTTCCGAGCCAGCACGCCGAACCAGGTTTCTATGGGGTTGAGCCAACTGGCGTGCTTGGGCGTGAAGCAGAAGACGATCGGCTTGTCGTCCTGCT
>CAITRH010000154.1 GCA_903894755.1 uncultured delta proteobacterium | reverse complement strand
GGGTGTGCCGGAGCTCCGATTGGGAGCGCGGGAGCTCTGATAGATTTTGCCGCCCATAGGCTATCGCCAACCGTCGTGATCATTGAGGTTTGATGGCGGGCGCCGGGCAGTGGAAGACGAGTGAAGCTCGGAAGGGCGACGTGCGTTCTCTGGCAGCCCTGTAGGGGCGACACAAAACAGCCCGGGACTGGGTCCCGGGTCGGGGTCAGGACGCGATGCACTCATGGAACGCCCTCCGCGAGTTTTTCCGCGTCGGGGACTCGGAGCTCACCGGACATCAACTTAGGGAGGAGGAGATCGCGGAGCTGGGCGAGGGTGAGGGATTCCACATCATTATGCCGCAGGCGCTGATATAATGGTTTCACCAGCGCTTCGAACCGATCGACTGACTGCGAAGTCGGCAGGACATGGGGAAGGCCGTGGATATGGTTGCGATTTAACGTCGGAACCGCTGATCCAGCGTTGTAGGCGGCGAAGTCTAACCGCTGCAGTGCGAGGTAGGCATAATGCGGGCCGCTTCGTTTGAATTCCTTCACCCATAGGCTCGTATTCAATGGCCAGAAATCTTCAAGTACCAAGAAGACGCGGCCCAAGACCCCGGAGCGGCCCGTTACCACCCCGGGCCCCCTAACTTTGAACTCCGCATGTCCCTCGGTGGGTCCACTAGCTGTGACAACAGGGAATGGACCAGGAATGCGCTGCTGGGTCGGCAAGTCGAATCCACGTTGCAGTTCCAGCAAATCGTCGAGTCTGCCAACGCTCCACCCCTCCGGAATCCTCCCCAGCTCCGACTCCACGAACCGGCTCGGGAACAGCGCCGCCGTCTCCGCGTCCATGCCCACGGGCTGCCTGCCTTCCGCCTTGGCCTTCACCTGGTCGAAGTCCACGAACCACGACTTGAACAGGGTCCGCGCCAGCTCCTCCAGTGTCTCGTTCATCCGGCGGTTTAGCTCGATCTTGTCATCGAGGGCGCTGAGGATGGAGGCGATGGCACGCTGGACATTGAGCGAAGGAACGCCTATAACAAGGCGTCTAAAGTCCTGCTGCGTCACGTGCCCCAGCCCGGTTGTTTGCTTGTTTGTGGCGAGCGAGACAAGATTTGGTCGCAGGTATCGCAAAAGTTGGATGTGAAAAGCCCTGCTGACGTCGTCTACAGTGTGTATCTTGAAGATATGCTGGTTAAGCCATCCGGTCTCACCCGACCAGACGAAGACATCGAGGGACGTCTCCGGACTGCCTGACCAAGAGTACAGCACATCACCAACCCTGACGCGGTACTTGTCATCGAACTGCTGCCGCGTTCGCTTGGTGTTCGCTGATATGCCACCCTTAAGCTCCGCGATCTTGATAACGGGTGCGCCACCCTCGGAGAAGCTGACGTCGCGAAAGGCAAGACCATTCTGCCACGTCGCGGTGTCCCACAGGGACCGCCGCGGCCAGTTTGCTGGGAATGCTGGTTCGAACAGACTTGCGTTTGGATCACATATCATTTCCAAGCCTCGTTAGGTTCTTCCAAATCTCCTTTTCCAGCCGAGCCCCCTCCGCAAACTGCTCCCCCAACGTCCCCACCAGCCGCTTCATCTTCGCCTCGAACCCCTCCTCGTCCTCCTCCACATCCTCCGCCCCCACATACCTCCCAGGTGTCAACACAAACCCATGTGCCCGCACCTCCTCCACCGTCGCGCTCTTGCAAAACCCCGCTATATCCTCGTACTCCCCCGCCCCCGTCTCCCCACGCCATGCGTGGTACGCCCCCGCGATGCGTCCAACGTCCTCCTCCGTAAGATCCCGATGAACCCGGTCCACAAGGACTCCCATCTTCCGTGCGTCGACAAATAGAACCTGTCCACGCCGGTCCCTAAAGCGCTTGTCTGCCTTGTTGCGCGCCAGAAACCACAGACACACCGGGATCTGCACCGCGTAAAACAACTGCGCAGGAAGTGCCACCATGCAGTCCACGATGTCCGCCTCCACCAGGTTCTGCCG
>CAITRH010000153.1 GCA_903894755.1 uncultured delta proteobacterium | reverse complement strand
TCGAGCATGCCCACGCAGTGCATCAGCCGCTTCTTGAAGCGCTTTCTTGACTCCCTCCATCAACATGATCCGTCCATAGAGGCACCTCACCCCGGCGGCAACTCAACGGTTCACTTTAATTTCTGTTTTGAGGGAATTCCTAACCAAATGTCTAGCACCATACATTTTGACATCCAACTAGTTTGTGCTAGACTAGGCGGCATGTCCGGAACCATCCGATTTCTCGCCGTGCTCTTAGTCGGTCTCGGCCTCCTGACGGGTCTTGCATACCTTTCGCTTGCGAGTACGACGCGCGGGTGGTTCGAGGCCGATCTGGCTCTCAGGTCTCGTCTCGCCGTCGCTTCCGCCCGGGAAGGTCTCTCCAGTCATTGGACTACGGACCGTTCACGACTCACACAATCATTGGCTGACATCACGCGCGACGAGCGCATCATGGCAGCGGCTGCGTGCTCCTTGCGCGGCGAACTGTTGGCAGCGACCGAGTCCTATCCGACGGAGTTTTCTTGCCGTTCCGTGCTCGAACGCATGCGGGATGATGGTGCAGCGAACGCGACCGCGTGGTCCATGACGTCCGAGCTACCATCTGGACGAGTGCACATCAGTGTCACGCTCGTGGAAGCCCCGGAACCTCTAGGCACGGTGATCTTGGTCCATGACCTTAGCTTCCTCGGCCGACGGGAAGCAACGACCAGGAATCTGTTGCTGACGGCCTTCTTCGTGCTCACTCTCGGTGCTGCGCTCGTCACGTTCTTGGCCGCCCGATTCGCCTGGAAGGGTTGGACTCGAGAGCTGCGCCGCGCGCTGAAGGGCGAAGCGAACCAGGACTTCCAGCCGCTCGTTCGTGACGTCCGAGCCCTTGCGGACCAACTTTCCCAAGAGCGCAAACAGGAGGCGCGGTCTGGTGCTTGGAGCCCCGCACGCCTGCGTTCAACGCTCACTCATTATCTGCACGGAGAACGGATTGTCATTCTCGCCAACAGAGAACCGTACATTCATGAAAAATATGAGGAAAGCATTCGAGTCCTTCATCCCGCAAGCGGTCTCGTCACGGCCCTCGAACCGGTAATGCGCGCCTGTTCGGGCGTGTGGATGGCGCACGGGAGCGGCTCCGCGGATCGGGAAACCGTGGACGCCCACGATCGCGTTCAGGTGCCGCCTGGAGAAAAAGACGACTGCTATCTCATCCGGCGAGTGTGGCTCTCCGAGGCCGAAGAGAACGGCTACTACTACGGTTTCTCGAATGAGGGGCTCTGGCCGCTTTGTCACGTGGCCCACGCCCGGCCCGTCTTTCGAGCCACGGACAGGGAGCACTATGTTCGCGTCAATCGAAAGTTCGCCGACGCCGTGTGCAACGAGGTGGACCGCGACGACCCCATCGTCTTGGTTCAGGACTACCACTTTGCACTTGCTCCAAAAATGATCCGGGAACGCCTTCCACGCGCAACCGTCATCACGTTTTGGCATATTCCATGGCCAAATGCAGAGCGTATCGGTATTTGTCCCTGGCGGGAGGAGCTGATCTCCGGTTTGCTCGGGTCGAGCGTCGTCGGATTCCATACACAACAACATTGCAACAACTTCATCGATTCGACGGACGCCTTCATGGAGGCTCGCATCGATCGAGAGACGAACGCCATCGTCCAGGGACCGCGCCGGACCCTCGTTCGCCCCTATCCGATCTCCATCGAGTGGCCGGTCCATTGGCTGACCCAGGTGCCACCGGTCGCTGAGGCTCGGATACAGGTTCGGAAAGAACTGGGGCTCGCCCCCGATGCCCTTCTCGGCGTTGGCATTGATCGCTTGGATTACACGAAGGGCATCGAAGAGCGATTGTCCGCGGTCGACGAGTTGCTTGAACGTTACCCAGAGTTCCGCGGTCGTTTTACATTCGCGCAATTGGCAGCTCCGAGCCGAACGAAGATCGTTCGCTACCGCGAGCTCAACGAACGCGTGGAGGCACTCAGCGCAGAGATCAACGCCAAGTAGTCGACTGACGGATACCATCCCATCGTCCTGCTCCGCACCCACCACGAACCAACGACCGTATTCCGCTACTACCGGGCGGCGGAGCTCTGCTATGTCAGCAGCTTGCACGACGGAATGAACCTGGTAGCCAAGGAGTTCGTGGCAGCCCGGGACGACGATAGCGGTGTACTGGTACTCAGTCAATTTACGGGAGCGGCGCGCGATCTGACCGAGGCCTTGATCGTCAATCCATACGACCTTCGCCAGGCGAGTGATGCGCTTGCCACGGCGCTACGCATGTCTGCCGACGAGCAGCGGGAGCGCATGCAGTCCATGCGGCGGCTCGTTGCGGAGTTCAACGTCTATCGATGGGCGGGACGGATGCTCGTCGATGCTGCGGAACTACGGCGAAAGGAGCGCATGTCTGGACGTTTGGGCACTATTGGGACGCGTCCGTCGTGGCGGCCGGAATTCGCATGAAACACCTTCTTGCGCCAGAGAACGTCGAACTGCTCGCCCAGTTG
>CAITRH010000152.1 GCA_903894755.1 uncultured delta proteobacterium | reverse complement strand
CCCGGGTCCATGCTTCCGCGGAGCTTGTCGGCCGCTTCCCATAGCTTTTGCTCGAAGCCGAGGACCGCGCCGTTCGTCTTCGAGGCCTTGGATGGCTTGGATGGCTTGGATGGCTTGGCGTCGCGCGGCGGTTCTCCGAGGATCTCCTTGAACTGAGCGAGGGTCTCGGGCTTGGGCTCGAGTCTGCCGTTTTCCCATTGGGAGACCTGGGCCTGACTTACGCCGACGCGCTCGGCGAGCTGGGACTGACTTAGTTTGTGCTGTTTTCGCGCGGCGACGAGCCACGAGGCGAATTCGGACATGGTCACGTTTGTTCCTGGGACACCGATGGTATCGGCTGTTCGGGCGCGGCGGGGAAATCTTCTTACAACGGCCAGCGAAGTCACGGGGCCTCGTCAAACTCCGAGGGTGGACCGCGACACTCGCGACCCAGGGTTACCTTTCAAGAAAATAAAACAACGTTGCTATTGCAACCTTGGCGAGGCCGATCATCGACCTCTATCAGGCCGTCGGACGGGCTGCAGCAGCGAGTCGGAAAAAGAAAACCGCGCCCACGGACTGAATCCACGTCAGCACGGCCCGCTCGTCCCGGGTGACCCCACTCAACCTGCCCCAAAGGGGAGACCGTCTCCCCTGTACCGAAGACCGTTTCCCCTGTACCGACGACCGTCTGCCCCCAAGGGGAGACCGTCTCCCCTGTACCGAAGACCGTCTGCCTTAAAGGGGAGACCGTCTGCCCCAAAGGGGAGACCGTCTGCCCCAAAGGGGAGACCGTCTGCCCCAAAGGGGAGACCGTCTGCCCCCAGGGGAGACCGCTGGGCCCAGGGGCGGGTGTCGGGCGAGCACTCGAGGTGAGCGAGCACTTTTTCGACGATGTGGTGTACCGTCGGCTTCTTACAGGCCTGAAGAGGTCGACGACGTGGCGGCCGCCCTTGGGCGGCGAAGGTGCAACAGAAGCGAATCGATTGCTTGCGGAAGGCCCGCGGGTGATCCTCGGAGAGGGGCAATTATGAGCGAGCGCATTGCAGTCATCGGACTTGGTTACGTGGGGCTTCCCGTGGCACTTGCCTTTGCGCGCAAGTTCCCAGGAACCGTCGGTTTCGATATTTACAAAGACAAGGTGGAGGAGCTCTGTCGAGGCTACGACCGAAACCGCGAGGTGCCCGAGGAGATCCTCAAGGCAACGACGCTGAAAATGACCTCGGACCCGAAAGATCTAGACAGCATCACGTTCTTCGTGGTGGCGGTTCCGACCCCTGTCGACTCCAACAACGTGCCAGACCTAACTCCGGTGGAACGTGCTTCCGAGACCGTAGGCAAGGTGCTCAAGAAAGGGGCCGTGGTGGTCTACGAGTCCACGGTCTACCCCGGCGTGACCGAGGACATTTGCGGGCCTATTCTGGCGCGCTGCTCGGGGCTTCGGCAGGGGGTGGATTTCAAGCTTGGGTATTCGCCAGAGCGGATCAATCCCGGCGACAAGGAGCACACCCTCGAGCGCATCACCAAGGTGGTGTCGGGCGAGGACGCGGAGACGCTGGACCGCGTGGCCGCGTCGTACGGAGCGATCATCGAAGCAGGGACATTCCGTGCGACGAGCATCAAGGTAGCGGAGGCAGCGAAGGTGATTGAGAACACGCAGCGGGATCTGAACATCGCGCTGATGAACGAGCTCGCGCTCATCTTCGACCGCATGGGAATTCGAACCTCGGACGTGCTGGCCGCAGCGGCGACCAAGTGGAATTTCCTCAAGTTCAGGCCGGGGCTAGTCGGCGGGCACTGCATCGGTGTCGACCCGTACTACCTGACGATGAAAGCGCAGCAGCTCGGGTATCAGCCCGAGGTGATCCTGGCAGGACGTCGCATCAACAACGGGGTGAGCGCGTACGTTGCGCAACGTCTCGTGAAGATGCTGATCCAGTCGGACCTTCCTGTGAAGGGGGCGAAGGTTGGGGTGCTCGGCTTGACTTTCAAAGAGGACTGCAACGATCTACGAAACAGCAAGGTGCCAGGCATTTTGACCGAGCTTAGGCAGTTTGGGATCGAGGCGATGCTCCACGATCCCATCGCCAACGCGGCCGAAGCGACGCACGAATACGGAGTGACGTTGTCGTCCCTCGACGCCTACCGGGATCTCGACGGGCTCGTGTTAGCGGTGTCGCATCGCGAGTATCTGGCGCTGGGACAAGCAAACTTGCTGGCGATGGTCCGCGACGGTGGAGTGGTAGCCGACGTAAAGAGTGCGCTAGACCCAACCACCATCACGCGAGGCATCCACTACTGGAGCCTTTAGCCCCCTGCGGGGGGGGCAAATAAGGGGCTTCGCCCCTACGCTCCCGTTGGTCGCTACCCCTTCCTTCGGGCGGGTGATCGAGGATCGGCTTTTCTGACGGGTCGACGGTTACGGAAAATGAGCCGACGTTCTCTCGGCTCAGGACCTTGGCAGATCTCGTGCTATAGGCCCCGCCGTGAATTCCTTGACAAACCCCGTCGACTCGGCGCTCCCAGCCCAACCCCAACCTGGTTTCTTACGTCGCCACGCCGCCAAGCTCGTCGCTTCCGCGATCATCACGGTCGGCATCGTTTACACGATCCGAAAGGGCGGCCTGAAGTTTGTCCCTGACGGCGGCGACTGGGCCTCGGTCCGTTGGTGGACTTTGCCGCTCTATGTCCTGACCCTCATCGCCGTGTACTACTTTCGTACTGGACGTTGGCGGTTCCTCCTCAGGGGCTTCGCCGACGTTCCCAAGCGTCGCATCATCGCCGTCTCGTGCGTCGGGTACGCGGCCATCCTGATGATGCCGTTTCGCCTCGGCGAGATCGTGAGGCCCTACATGATCCGCGAGAAGGGACGCATCTCCATGGCCGCCGCCACCGGTTCTGTCGTTGCCGAGCGGGTGGTGGACGGGCTGTTTCTTAGCGTCGTGCTCGCTGTTGCGCTCTTGACGGTGCCAACGCTCGATCCTCTTCCAGCGACGGTGGTGGGGCTCCCCATCTCGGTGCACAGCGTGCGCATGTCGGGATTCACCATGCTCGCGGTCTTCACCGTGGCGTTCCTGGTGATCGCAGTCTTTTACGTCGCCCGCGCCTGGGCGCATCGCGCGACCTTTGCGGTCGTAGGACTGGTCTCGAGGAAGCTGGCCGAGAAGCTCACGCAGCTCTTCGAGAAGTTCGCTGACGGGCTCCAGTTCCTTGGGAGACGTCGCGATGCCTTCGGGTTTCTCGTGGAGACGTCGCTCTACTGGACCATGAACGCGCTAGGCATCTGGCTTCTGGCCTGGGGATGCGGCGTGGTCCATGCGAACGGCAGCGGCATCACGTTTGGCGAAGCGTGCGCGCTCATGGGGATGCTTGGCGTGACGATTTTGATTCCCGGGCCTCCGGGGCTTCTGGGCGTGTTCCAGGCGGGCATCTACGCCGGCATGACCATGTATTTCCCTACGCGCGTAGTGATTGGACCGGGGGCGGCTTTTGTGTTCTTGCTCTATGCGGTCCAGGTGCTCTGGACCTTGTCGGCGGGGGGGTATTTCCTCGTGACGGACCGTCGCAATCTGCGCGCTCTCGAAGAAGCCGAGGGGATGATTCCCGCCCGTGCCGAGGCGTGACACGAAACGAACCCGCCTAACTCATACGAACTTCTTACACCTGACTCCAAACCCTTTTATCGTAGGACGCCATGCCGACCCTTCGACGTTACACGGTCATTCCTCGTCTCCCCCCGCAGCTAGACCGCCTGCGGGACATCGCTCTAAACCTCTGGTGGTGTTGGGCCCCGATGGCCCGAGAGCTCTTCTTGCGCATCGACTCGGATCTCTACGAGCAAGTTCACGGCAATCCCATCGAGCTGCTGACACGTGTCGAGCAGGCAAAACTCGACCAGCTCGCGACCGACGATGCGTTCCTCAGCCACCTCGACACCACCGCACAGACGCTGCAGCGTTACCTCGCCCGCGAGGGATGGTTCGCTCGCACGTTCCCCAAGGCAAGCGGTGCTCGCATCGCCTACTTCTCGATGGAATACGGGATCCACGAGTCCCTTCCGGTCTACTCGGGAGGCCTTGGGGTCCTCGCGGGCGACCATCTGAAAACCGCCAGCGACCTCGGACTCCCCCTTGTCGGAATCGGCCTCGCCTATGCCGAGGGCTACTTCCGCCAGGTCCTGAACGACGACGGTTGGCAGGGGGAGCGTTACCCGATCAACGACTGGTACCGTCTTCCTGTCCAGCCCGTGCTGGATGGCTCCGGCAACCGAGTGATCATCCATGTGCAGTACCCCGTGCACGCGGTCGCAGCGCAGATCTGGCGCGTGCAGGTGGGACGCGTTCCGCTGTACCTGCTTGACACCAATCTCGAGGTCAACACGCCTGGCGATCGCGCCATCACGGGGCCTCTTTACGGCGGCGATCAGGAGTTCCGGGTACGCCAAGAGATCATGCTGGGCATCGGCGGGATCCATGCGCTTTCGGCGATGGGGCTGACCCCGACGGTCTGCCACATGAACGAGGGGCACTCGGCGTTCCTTTCGATCGAGCGCATCTCTCGGGTGATGCGGGAGCGCGGGGTGGACTTCGCGCAAGCCAGCGAGGCGTGCTCGGCGGGCAACATCTTTACGACGCACACTCCGGTCCCAGCGGGCAACGACTCTTTCGACCCGGTCGTCGTGCGACGGTATCTAGCGCCGTACCTTGAGTTGCTTCGGATCTCCGAGGACGATCTCTTGGGGCTTGGACGGCAGAACCCGCAGGATCGCGGGTCGAACTTCTCGATGCCGGTGCTCGCGATCCATGTGGCCGACCACTACAACGGCGTGAGTGCGCTTCACGGCGAGGTGTCGAGGCACATGTGGCGATCGCTCTGGCCGGAGCTTCCCGCCCACGAGGTGCCTATCGCGTCGGTGACCAACGGGATCCACACACCGACCTGGTTGTCGCCCGAGCTGATCATGCTCTTCACGCGCTATCTCGGGCCGCGTTGGGCCGAGGCGCTCGACGACAAGGAGCTTTGGAAGCGGGTCAACGACATTCCCGACGCCGAGCTTTGGCAGGCACGGGAGCACCGTCGGCATCGTCTCGTGACCCTGGCGCGCATCTGGCTGCGTGGTGCGGCGGAGCGTCGCGGGTCGGGCCCTGAGGAAGTGGGTTGGGCAGAAGAGGTGCTCGATCCGAACGCGCTGACGATCGGGTTTGCCCGACGGTTTGCGACCTACAAGAGGGCGGCTCTTTTGTTTTCCGATCTCGATCGGGTCAAGAGGCTCCTGAACGACCCGAATCGTCCAGTGCAGCTCATTTTTGCCGGTAAGGCGCATCCTCAGGACAAGGGGGGCAAGGACCTTATCCGGAGCATCGTGCATTCGAGCCGCGACCCACAGCTTCGCGGCAAGGTGGTCTTCATCGAGGACTACGACATGCGCATCGCGCGTGCGATGGTGTCAGGGGTGGACGTGTGGTTGAACACGCCACGTCGTCCGCTGGAGGCGAGCGGGACGAGCGGCATGAAGGCAGCGTCGAACGGGGCGCTCAACGTGAGCGTACTGGACGGCTGGTTTGCGGAGGCATGGCGCGATCACGGGTGGGACGTGGGCTGGGCGATTGGGCAGGGGGAGGAATACGGGGACGCGTCCGGGGACAAAGTGGAAGCGGACCTTCTTTACGACCTCCTCGAGCGCGAGGTGGTGCCGCTGTTCTTCCAGCGTGAGGCACGCAATCAGGTGCCGCGCGGCTGGGTGAAGCGCATGAAGAGCTGCATTTCGTACCTGGTGCCCGAGTACAACACGGCGCGGATGGTGAAGGAGTACGCCGAGCGTTTCTATGTCAAGGCGATCGGGCTCTCCCACACCATGATGGATGACAACCTCGCGAAGGCGCGGGAGCTGACGTCGTGGAAGCAGCGGGTACGCGAGGCGTGGCCGCAGGTGAACATCAGCGAGGTGACGTTGAAGTCGCCCGCGGAGCTTCAGGTGGGCGAGCGCGTCGGCGTGGAGGCAGTTGTACGACTGGGGCCATTGGCGCCCGAGGACGTGCTGGTGGAGTTGTATTACGGGCCGACTGCGGGCGGTCACGAGCTTCTTCTAGGCGAGGTGGCGCCGATGTCTTTTGTGGAGCGTCGCGCGGACGGCAGCTGTCGGTACACGGGGGAGGTTCCGACGGCCGAGAGCGGCGCGCATGCAGTGGCGGCCCGTGTGGTCCCGTCGCATGCGAGCATGACGCATCCATTCGAGACGGCGCTTATTCGCTGGGCCTGAGCGGCCTCTGTTGACCGAGCCGGTGGAGGTGTTAGGTTGCGCCTCGTTCCCTCTGCCGGCTTCGTGTCACGGATTCTTTGGATCCCTTACGAGCAACGACCCGGGAGGCTGGTGATCGCCCTGTGTGCAAGCCGGGCTGTGCGTTTCGCGCGTGCAGATTTTCGGAAGCCTGAAGTGTGATTCGAGTCTCCCACCTAGCCACTCGGCTAGGGGTTCATGCGGTCCGCGACACGGGCCAAGCGGTAAAGGAACCGAGCGGGCGGCGTTTCCCAGTGAGGCGCCGCCTTCTCGCTTTAAGGGCTATACGGAGGCAGGACTCCAGCCATCGCGTGCCTGTGAGCGATGGGAGCTGGAGTCCTTGAGTTGGGAGAATGATGCGATGGAGGTCCGAACGCCTCGGCGGCAAGCCGAACTCGTAGCGTCGGCGCCGCTACCGACGCGTTACGGTCTCTTCGAGACCCATGTGTTCCACGGGGCGGAGGCGGACGAGGCGACAGGGCTTTCGAGGGAGCACGTGGCCCTGGTATACGGGCGGGTCGAGGGACGCGAGGGAGTGGCCGTACGGGTTCACTCCGAGTGCTTGACCGGCGAGGTATTCGGCTCGCTCAAATGCGACTGCCGCGAGCAACTCGAGGTAGCCCTGGGCGAGATCGCTCGTCGAGGCTTTGGAGCTGTTCTCTACCTTCGCCAAGAGGGGCGCGGCATCGGACTCGCCAACAAGATCCGCGCCTATGCGCTCCAATCGAGCGGGCACGACACCGTTGACGCCAACCGCTTGCTGGGGCTTCCCGACGACGCCCGTCGTTACGACGACGCACGGGACATGCTCGAACGGCTCGGGGTCCGTAGCGTGCGGCTGATGACGAACAATCCCGAGAAGGTGAGAGCGCTTCGGGCGCTTGGCGTGGACGTGGTCGGGACCATTCCGGTGATCGTGCCTCCGAATGTGCACTCGGCGGGGTATCTCGAGGCCAAGCGGTTGCGGATGGCGCATATCCTTCCGGCCCGGGGGGCGTTTTCGACGCGGGGCGGGGACGCGGAGTAGCGGTCGACGGGGTCGGGGGAGAAGCCCTCGTTTCTTTGTGTTTTGGGTTGAGAGCACGGCACACTAGCGCTCATGGACCGACGGGACCTCGAGCTCTTGGACCGTGAGGGATTGATCGCA
The DNA here is from genome assembly GCA_903894755.1 of uncultured delta proteobacterium. Lineage (GTDB taxonomy): Bacteria > Myxococcota_A > Polyangia > Polyangiales > Polyangiaceae > CAITRH01. Next base: position 5,736 of record CAITRH010000152.1, on the reverse strand, counting down.
CGCGCGGAGGCGTTAGGAGTGACGACTCCGCGGGTTCTGACCCGTCCCGAGCTTGTCGACGAGCTGCTACTTCGAAGTGCGATGCCTGCGTCGAGCCGGGGCCTGTTTGGGATGGCGCGCGATCTGGTTGCACGGGTCATCGAGCGGGGTTTGCACGTTGCCGAGGCGGCCGAACTGATAGGCCAGGCGGGGGGGACGACGAGGTTGCGAAGAGGAAGCGGCGCGATTCCGACGGTGACGTTGGCTGGGATTTACGCGGCTCAGGGCCATCGTACGCGTGCGGTCGACATGTTGAAGCGGGTGGTGGAGCGCGAGCCCGAGCACGAGATGGCGGCAACGTTGCTTCAGGACCTCCAGGACGCGTCCTATCGAGCGCCGCCCGTGCAGCTTCCACCTGAGGATGAGAGCCTTGGCGACTTTGGAGTTACGGCCAGGTCGATGCCAGAGGAGCAGGCGAGTTTTTGCGTGGCGATTCCGGTGGGCGAGGCGGGTGAGGCGGGCGGGGAAGTATTCGTGACCTGGAAAGTGGGGATGAGCACTCTCGAGCGGCTTCGTCGGATTCGAGGCGAGGGGGAGCTCGTGGTTCGCGTGCTGCGCATTGGCGCGGCATGGGAGGGGCCCACCGTGGAGCAGACGGATACGGTGATTGGCGACCTTGAGGGGCACTTACGGGTACGTGCGGCGGTATCGTGTCGGGTTGCGGTGGGGTGGAAGACCTCCGAGGGATTTTTCCCAGCGGCGCATTCCCCGGCGTTCGAGCGAGGGGAGAAGGCGGGGGAGCTGCGACGATGGACTTCTCAGGGGTTTGTGCGGCTCGACGACAGCGAGGCGGACGCCGCCTTAGTGAAGGTGGCGACCGATCGGATGGCTGCGTTGTGAGGCGATTGTCTGGTAAGAACGGGGCGTGAAGCGATCGATTGGGCTGGTGTTGGCGTTGGGGCTTTGGGTAGGGGGTGCGGGTCCTGCCGGAGCCGTGATAGTGGAGCGCATCGTTGCGGTGGTTGGGGATCGTCCCGTGCTTCTCTCGGAGCTGCGGGCGAGGGCGCGTCCAAACTTGATACGGGTGTACGGGAGTCCAAACCGGGACCCGAGTTTTGTCGCGGCGGCCGAGTCCGCGATCTACAAGGAAGTACTCGAGCGCATTATCGATGACCGTCTCGAGGAGCAGGCGGCAGAGAAGGCGCGGATAGTGGTGACGCCCGACGAAGTGAGCACCTCCATAGAGAACGCGGCCAAGAGGGGCGGGGTACGTCCCAGCGAGCTTGTGGCAAGCGTACGTCGGCAGGGGCTGACGGAGCAGGACTTTCGAGACGAGATCCGGCGTCAGATCCTCGAGGGGAAGCTCGTGGAGTTCCGGGTACGTCCCAGGGTGCGTGTGACGGAGCAGGACGCGCGGGCGGCGTACCAACATTGGCGTGTAGAGGCGGGCGAGGCCGTGGAGCTACGCCTGCTGGCACTGCGGGTTCAGGGGGATGAAGCGACGAGGATGGCGTTGGCGAACGACGTGGTGGCGCGGGCGCGTGCTGGCGAGGACTTTTGCGCGTTGGTGGAGAAGCACACCGACGACGTGGAGACCCGGCGGACCTGTGGCTCGCGCGGGCCGCAGCCGTTGAATCTAGTGGTTCCGCAGCTTCAGCCGGTGGTGCGCGCGCTCAAGGCTGGGGAGTTCTCCGATCCGGTGCGTCTGCGGGGCGGGGAGGCCATTGTGATTGTGAATCTAGTGCGCGAGGCGCGGGTTGCGCGGTTCGAGGACGTGCGCGGCGAAATGCTGCAGCGAGCGCTCTTGGAGGGGCTCGAGGGGCAGCGCAAGTTATGGCTGCAGGAGCTTCGTCGCGGGGTGTACGTCGACACGCGGTTGTGACGGGCATGGGAGCGAGCGGCGGGGATCTCGGGCTGCTTGCGAAGAATCCGCTTTTGGGACGGCTAGCGCCGCAGGAACTCGAGCTGTTCTTAGGGTTTCTGGAGGAAGTGTGTGTTCCGGTGGGGGGATGCATTGTGCGCGAAGGGGAGCCGAGCGACGCGATGTATTTCGTGCTCGAGGGGACTGCGCGGATGGATCGACGCGGGATCGAGCTTGGGGGGCTTGGGGCAGGCGATCACTTTGGGGAGTTGGGGCTGATCGGGCAAGGTCCAAGGGCAGCGTCGGTGCACGCGTCGACGTCGGTGCGTCTTGGGCTCCTGTCGCCAGTGGCGTACGGGCAGATGTTGGGGACGCATCCTGGGATAGCGGCGCATTTTCTTCAGGGGCTAGTGATGTCGCTTGGGGAGCGTCTGGTGGCGATGACGGACAACGTGGGGGTACTTCTTCGGGAGCGCTCGGTGGCGCGTCGGACCGAGGTGACGGTGCGGGTGGACGGGGGGACGCGCGTGGTCCCTACGGGGACACCGGTGTCGTCGGTGTTGCCTTCTGTGGACAGCGACGGGGAGTTGGTGGTGGCGGGGCTGTTGGATGGCAAGCCGGTGTCACTTGGGACTGGGCTTGTGTCGGAGGGGTCGCATCTTGCGCCGTTGTCGTTGGGGTCGTGGGAGGGGAGGGCGATTTACCAGCGGAGTGCGGGGCTAGCGTTACTGGAGGCGGCCAGTGAGGTGGGGTCGGTGGCGCTTCGGATGGGGGAGTCGTTGGGGACGGCGCGGGTGGTGACTGGGGAGATTTGCCAGGTGGGGGGACTAGAGGAGGAGCTGAGGCGGGTAGTGAGGGAGGATCGTCCGTTTCGCGAGGAGATGTGGACTGTAGAGGAGGCGAGGGGGCAGTTTGCGGAGCAGGGGTGGGACGATGCGGCGTCGGCGTTGAAGACCTGGCGGGACTCGATGGTGCGGCTGGTGAGTTGCGGTGGGTTGTATGCGTTGGGGGAGGGGCCGTTGGTGTCGAGAACAGGGGTTCTCGAGGGGCTCTCGTTGCAGGGACATGGCGAGGGGCTGCTGTTGGATTTTGGGCCAAGGCTTCGCCAGTGGGTCCCGACGAAGTATCGGGATCGGAGTGTGGATCCCGTCGAGTTAGAACGGGTGGTGCCGCGTTTCGGTGGGGAGATGGCGGCGGAGCATCGTCGGTGGCTCGAGACGTCTGGGGTGACGAGTGTGGGGGCGTTCAACGAGCTTTGCATTTCGGGGCAGGTGGCGCAGCTGACGAGGTTGAGCGAGGGATTTCACGAGAAGCGGATCGGTCGCCTTGCCGACGAGATCATGGCGCGCGGCGGGCGGATTCGGGTGGTGTGTGTGGGCGGGCCATCGTCCTCGGGCAAGACCACGTTTATCAAGCGTCTGAAGGTGCAGCTCGAGATCAACGGGATTCATCCGGTGGGGATCTCCCTGGACGACTACTATGTGGACCGGGAGGAGACAGGGTTCGACGAGGACGGGCAGCGGGACTACGAGGCGCTCGAGGCGTTGGACTTGGGGCTATTGCGTGGGCACTTGGCGAGACTGTTGGAGGGGGAGAGTGTAACGACGGCGCGGTACGATTTTCGGTCAGGGCGGAGTGAGCCGCAGGGGGGGGCGGAGATTCGGGTGGGGGAGGGGGATGTGTTGATGTTGGAGGGGATCCACGGGCTCAATCCAGAGCTTTTGGGGCCGACGGTCGGGAGGGACAGGGTATTTCGGATTTTCGTCCATCCAGCGACGATGTTGGGGTTGGATCGGCTGAATGCGATATCGGTTTCAGACGTGCGGTTGCTACGTCGGATTGTTCGGGATCGTCACGGGCGAGGGACGAGTGCGGCGGACAACATTGTGAGGTGGGCGTCGGTGAGGCGTGGGGAGCGTCGTCACATTTTTCCCTACCTGCCATTTGCGAACGCGGTGTTTGACTCCTCGCTAATCTACGAGCTGTCGGTACTGAAGATGTTTGCAGATCGGTACTTGTTGGAGGTTCCGTCGGGGCATGCGGCATCAGCGACGGCGCATCGGCTGCGGCACGTACTGGATCGGTTCGTGACAATTTATACCGATCATGTTCCACCAACGTCGATTTTGAGGGAATTCATTGGGGGGAGCGGGTTCGAATAGGTAGGAAGGTGCAATGTTGGAGCGACCGGATGGGCGACGTGTGGCGATGGTACTTTCGGGGGGAGGGGCGCGAGGCGCCTACGAGGTGGGGGTACTTTGGTATATTTTCGATGACTTAGCGCGCAAGCTGGGTGGGGCACCGTCGCTGGATGTGCTGAGTGGGACCAGCGTGGGGGCGATCAACGCCTGTTTTTTGGCTGCGCATTTGGCCGATCCCGTACTTGGGGTACGTCGGCTAGTGGAGTTATGGAGTGGGCTCGATCTCAGGCGGGTGATGGGGTTTGGGATGCGGCAGGTGTTATCGATGCCGCGGGTCTTGCTTGGGGGGCGTGATCAGGGGGCGGGGCTCTTTGATGTGGGGCCGATGACGGATCTGGTGGAGGGGGAGATCAGTTGGCGGGCGGTATCGCGGTGTTTACGAAGTAAGCAGCTACGAGCGCTGAGCGTGTCGACGACGGAGGTCTCGACGGGGCGGACGGTGGTGTTTATGGAGACGTCGCCGGACGAGGTGATCCCGACGAATCCGCCGCCGAGGACGTTGTATCGAGGGGAGCGGATCGGTCCACGGCATGCGTTAGCGAGCGGGGCGATACCACTCTTGTTTCCGCCGGTTCGAATCGACGGGGAGTTGTATGTAGACGGGGGGTTACGTCAGAACACGCCGATTTCGCCAGCGTTACGGTTGGGGGCGACCCATGTGTTTGCGATTGGGAGCTCGCCGGAGGTGCGAGGGGAGGTGGTGAGGGAGGGGGAGCAGGGGCCGACGCGCGCGCCGGGGGCGGCATTCTTGCTTGGGAAGCTGATGAATGCATTTCTATTGGACCATGTGGACACGGACATCGAACTTTTGACGCGACTGAACAACGTCGTCAGGGACGGGGAGAAGGCGTACGGCGAGGGGTTTGTGGGGAAGCTGAGCGAGCAGGCGTTGCAGCGAGGATGTCCACCGTACCGGTATGTGGAGTGTGTGGCGCTTCGACCGAGCGAGGACATGGGGCGGTTGGCGAACGAGCATTTGCGAGGGGGGCGTCTTCGGGGCGACCCATTGGTATTGAAGCGGGTGTTCAAGCTGCTCGATCTGGGGGCGACTGTGGACTCGGACCTAGCGAGTTACCTGCTGTTTGACGGGCCGTTCTGTCGAAAGCTGATTGAGATGGGGCGTGCGGACGCCCATGCACGTCGAGACGAGCTCCTTGCCTTTTTTGCTCCTGTGGGGGGCAAGTAGGAAGGGGGCTTACGGCTACCTGGCCAGAACAGGGCATTCTTTGGCCCGGACGGGGTCAATGTGGAAAAAACTGTTGTGTTTCGGGGGGGGCAATGACACTTGACGTGCTTTTGGTTCGCCTGAATCCCCGAACGCAAATGAATTTGAGTCGCACACCTCCAATAAACTGTGTCAAGAGACACTATTTGTTGGAGTGCGCGACTCAAATTCATTTGCGTTCGGGGATTCGCGAGACCTGCCTTGCTAGCGGGCTGGTGTCGCGATGTCCGTGTCGGGCTGCCCATAGGGAAGGACGGGTGAGGGCAGGCTCGTCGGGTCGGGTATAGGTTCTCCCCAGGAAATAAATGAGCAACGGATGAGACTTTGAGGACTCCGTTTCAACACGAGTGGAGTGATGGATTTGATGGGGTAAACCAAACCTACTTCGAGAACCGCAGATCCGAGCCCACGCCACCCGCGACCCAGGGTTACCCACCCTGGGCTGACCCACGGTTTGCGCAATGAGATGT
>CAITRH010000151.1 GCA_903894755.1 uncultured delta proteobacterium | reverse complement strand
TGAGCAGCAGACTGCTGCATTGTCGAAAGCTCTGCGTCGAGCTCCGCGATGACCTTGTCGCGATGCTGACGCTGTCGCGCTTGCTCGTCCGGGTTGTGACAGACCACGTAACGCTGGCGTCGCTCCCCATCGCCAACAGACACCTCCTTCACCCGAAGGTTGTCACGTACCACCTTGTAGCGCCCGGACCGGCCAAGCACGTCCTTGGTCACTTCGTCTCCCGCACGCATGCGCGACCCAAGGATGTACTTGCCGTTGCCTAGCGAAAGCCTGCGACGGTTGTCCGCAGAGTTCATCCCAGCATCCCCCACGAAGACACAGCGTCCCAGCCTCCAGCCGCGCAGGTCCTGTTTGACCTTGTCGACTGTCGTCACGTCGCTGGTGTCACCCGAGAATACCCAGGAGCGCACTGGGAGTCCGTCCCGGGTGACAGCGAGTCCGATAACGATCTGTGGAGCGTCCGTACGCCCGTTCTTGGCGTAGCCCCGCTTGCGAAGCGGCTTGGAAAGGGCATAGTCCTGTTGTTCGTCCTCCTCGTCGATCTCGAAGTGCAGGGATGTGGTGTCGTAGAATACAACGTCAACGTCGGCGTTCATCAGGTCGGCCATCTTGAAGTAGATAGCCTTCTCCACCTCCGCCTTGTGTTCCTCGAGGAAGTCCATTGCGAGGTACAGATGGTGAAGCTCGATCGCCCGCGCGCCTGGAAGGAACACATCTTCTCTAAGCCACTGTTCCCAGCAGTACAGCTTGGAGTAGGGGGACAGGCACCTATTGGCAACCATCACGAACAGTGCCCGCTCGAAAATCGCTTGGTGCTTGGTCGCCGCGTGGCTGCGCAACACGTCGCCGATGTCCAGCTCCTTCCACAGTGCCTCCAGGGCGTACACTCCGCCGTACGGCCAGGAGTCGCGCAGGTCGAGCTCACCAGCCTGTCCGTCCACTGTCGGCTCCTCGCCGAAGACCCGCTGGATGCTCTTGGCGAGCCGCCGCAACGACTCTGGGTCCACTTGGTCGGCGCGGCCGAAGTTGTAGACTACCTTGGCGACCGAGCATTTGCGTTTCGGATCCCACACGTTTTCTGCTAGCTGATAATATTGGACTTCAGATCCATCCTTATTGGATCGCTTAGTGCTGCGCAGGTACATGCCCAGCTACTACACACGCTGCGCGGAAAACTCAAGGCCTGCGGCGTGGGTCGTGTGCCTATGAACTTCGACCCCGGACGAGGCCCGGCACCCAGGATCTCCCGCAGATCTCGCATCTCGTGTGCCTCCGGAAGACGACATCTCTTCAAAGTCGGGACTGCGGGAGCTCCAGAATCGAATGACCGTCGTGGAAACCAGGTTGGGAATGCACTCAGCCGCCGAGTAACACACTCCCCTGGCCTTGCGATGCGCCTTTCAGATTTTGTTTACGACGGGGCCATTTGGCGGTAACAACACGCCATGGCAAGTATGAAGGAGATCCTCCCGCCCTGCGGGCTTTACCGAACCACCAAACCCCTTCCCGAGCACGAGGACGAGATCTCGGCAGGCAGGCTGGTGTTTTTTCACAACCATTCGGATTCGGGACTTCCGATGGTCTTTACCCCCGACCACAACATCAACAACCGCTGGCACTTTCACGGGCCCGGCGTCCCTTTCCGAGGGATGGCCTGGGCCAATAGCCTCCAGCGGCTTCCCAGCGAGGGCTTTTATATCCTTCGTAAGGCGCTCGAATTCGAGGGGGGCGCATGGCCCAAAGGGACCTTGGTCCAACTCGGATATACCCCCGAAGGCGACCCCATTCTGTTCATCGCCCAAGTGAGGGCATCCCTCGAGGAAAACGACCTCTGGTTCTCACACCAGGGCGTTGGCATCACCCGCGATCAGGCGGCTACGCTCGACTCTGTCAACGTGCACGAAGAGCCCCCTCCGGAAAACGCCCACACGACGGGGACCAAACACTAAGGGCTACCCTTCGCGCACAGCACGTTCTAGGAACTCCACCGCCTCGGCCCGCGCGATCAGTGTGGCCTTCTTCGGGTCTGCCTCCGTACGCGCCTTCAGCTCGATCTTCCCCTGAGCCAGACTCTTGCCCCCAACCGTGACCCGCAGCGGAATCCCAATGAGGTCGGCGTCCTTGAACTTCACCCCAGGACGTTCGTCGCGATCGTCCCAGAGCACCTCGATGCCGCGAGCCTCGAGGGCGCTGTAAAGTTCTTCAGTGGCCGCCTGGACCGCCTGGTCTTTGCCAACGTTCACCAGATGCACCTGGTAGGGCGCAAGGCTCATGGGCCAGCGGATCCCGTCCGCGTCGTGGTGCTGCTCGAGCGCCGTAGCCACCAGACGCGATACTCCGATGCCGTAGCATCCCATGACAAGTGGCTTCTTCTTCTGGGCTTCGTCCAGGTACTCCGCCCCCATGATGGCCGAGTAGTGGGTTCCCAAGACAAAGATGTGGCCGGCTTCGATGCCCCGGTACGACGCAAGAGTGCCGCTCGCACACTGCGGACAGGCGTCGCCCGTTTTTGCAAGTCGTAGATCGACCACGTCGCCTTGGTAGTCCCGTCCCCAGGTCACACCTGTGTAGTGGGCATCGGTCTCGTTGGCTCCAGTGACCGCGTTTTCGACGCGTGTAGCTGCATGGTCCACCAGGACCCGCCCCGAGAACCCCACTGGGCCTGCAAAGCCGACCTCGGCCCCGGTCGCCTTGCGAACATCGGCCTCCGTCGCAAGGAACACCTCAGAAACCCCAACGGCGCGGGCGACAAGCACCTCGTTTACGTCGTGATCGCCCCGCACGACCACCATCACCACGCTGCCGGCGGCCACGTAGAGCAGTGACTTCAGCATGCGGGCAGGAGCCACCTGCAGGAACGCAGTCACCTCCTCGATGGTCTTCTTGCCTGGAGTCGCAAGCTTGGCCAGCGGTGAGGGGGCGGGCTCGGGAGCGTCGAGCCGCTTGACCAAAGCGACCTCCACGTTTGCGGCATAGGTGCAGGCGTTGCACGCGACGATGGCGTCTTCGCCGGAGTCGACAAGGACCTGGAACTCGGCACTGAGCGAGCCTCCCATGGCGCCCGAATCCGCTTGAACCATGCGGTAGCGAAGGCCCATGCGGTCGAAGATCCGAATGTAGGCGTCGCGCATGGTCTCGTAGCTTTTCATGGCGGCCTGTTCGCTGACATCAAAGGAATAGGCGTCCTTCATGAGGAACTCGCGGCAGCGGAGCAGGCCACCGCGGGGCCTGGGCTCGTCACGGAACTTGGTTTGGATTTGATAGAGGTTTTTGGGAAGGTCTCGGTAGCTTCGGATTTCGCGTCGTGCGAGGTCTGTGATGATCTCTTCGTGGGTAGGGCCGAGATGGTAGTCGCCGCTTTTGCGGTCCTGGAGCCTGAAAAGCGTATCGCCGAAGCGGTCCCATCGGCCGGTTTCTTTGAAGTAATCGGCGGGAAGGAGCGCGGGAAGGAGGACTTCGAGGGCTCCGGCCCTGTCCATTTCCTCGCGGATAATCCGTTCGACCTTGCGCAAGACGCGGAGTCCGAGCGGAAGGAAATCGTAGATACCGGCGCCCACCCGCCGGATAAAGCCGGCGCGGGTGAGCAAGACATGGCTGACGTTGGTAGCGTCGGCAGGGGCTTCTTTGACTGTGGGGACCAAGGCGCGCGTAAACCGCATGGGGCGCGCTTAGTACAGGTTTCACGGATTTGCCATGCGCAACGCTCGCCTAGCGCCCAGCGCTGACCGAAACCGTAGGAGACCGCTCCCGAGAGGGCATCGCTGCGGTTTGAAACCGTAGGAGACCGCTCCCGAGAGGGCATCGCTACGGTTTGGGTGGGGCGTAAACCGCTCCCGAGAGGGCATCGCTACGGTTTGGGTGGGGCGTGAACCGCTCCCGAGAGGGCATCGCTACGGTTTGTATTGGGTTTGTGTTGGCTGTAGG
>CAITRH010000150.1 GCA_903894755.1 uncultured delta proteobacterium | reverse complement strand
TCCTCACACTGTTCGGTCTTCCCTCCGACCTCTATGAGCGTGTTGACCTGGTTGGGTGAAAGTAGACCCGAGGAGAGTCCAAGGCAGTACTCAGGCAATTGCAGATGCGCGCTGACTGGACGTAGGAGTGTAGAAGTGTCCTTGTTTGTGTCCAGTTCGACAGCTACTGACAAACACGAGGTCTGTTGCCTTTGCCGTAGGAAACACAACCGTGAATCTACAGGGGGCCGCCATCGAAAATAGCTGCCAACACGGGGCCGCCTGCGAAATGCGAGATGGAGTGACGTTTGCTCGGTGACAACGCACATGGGGTGGCGTTTGCTCGGTGACAACGCACATGGGGTGGTGAGACTATGGAAGATTTCCAGCGGCGGCAGTCATCCCGATGATGTAAACGCCTGCAGCCGCAATCCAAACGATCGGCCAAAGGCGCGCCCCCGCGTGAAACGCAAGGACTGGAGCGATCGGTGGAACTAAAAACCCGACAAGAGCTCGCCGCCAAAGCCTTGCGATGGCAAAGTTTACCGCAAGGACCACGTGCGCAGTCAGCAGGAGCGCAAAGCCGAGCACAATGAAAAGAAGTGCCATCAGATCGCTCACGGCGACCCCTCTCGGCTCCCTGCGTCGCGTGCCACACGGGAACGAGCGAGCAAGGCGGGGGCCTCTATGACCTCGCCATGTCCGCTACGCCAGGTCCCCGGCGCGAAATGCACCCCGCCGTCGGAATCCACGCGAACAGCCCACGGAGCGAACGTCGCGTCGCGAGGGACAATGAGCCACCCGCCCCGTCGCCACAACCAACGCCTGTCGGTCCACCCCCATTCGCCATCCAGCCAGACCGCACGCGGCTCGGACTGTTCCGGCACTTCCTCGGGCCGCGGAGGCGGAGGCTTGCTCGCAACCTCGATGAAGTCGGCATCCGCATGGGCGCTTCGGGGAGGCTGAGGGAGCGGGGAACTACATCCCCCGAAAACCAAGGCAGCGACAACAACCACCACCGCTCTACGGCGCAGGGCAACGGCCACGAGGACAGTCGTTGTGCTCAAGGTAAGGTTTGGTTCAAACGTGGGCGCGGCGACGTTTGCGAGCTTGGAACTCCGGGGACTCCAGCACGGCCATCGCCACGAGACGGCTTCCTTCTAGGAAATGCTTGAGGCCCACGCGGACAAGTTCCGGAGCGGGTTGGCCCACGTCGAGAAACCCGCGCTCGTCTTGCGGCACCTTGCCCCAGTTGGCAAAGAGCTTCCCCCAGTCGCTCTCGAGCGCGGCCTGGACCCGCGGCTTGCCATAGAGCGGATACCAGAACATGTCGTGGTAGGTCACCGACGCCACATAAGCCCAAGGAGCAAGCCAGGTCTTGAGGGACCACTCCAGCGGCTTCTTGAGGGGGCCCCAGTAAATGCGGTGCTGGTTACGCGACGCAAAGGTCATCTTTTTGAACGGCCCGTCGAAGTGCCAGTTTTCCTGAGCCACGTCGACGTCGCCCACAATCTTGATGTCGCGTACGTCGCCCACGCCGAGCTTGAGGTCATGGGCGAGGCGGACAAACTTGAGGTCTTTGAGGGGATCCATGCCCATCAGTTTTGCCGCTACCGCGTCGATGGCGACCTGGTCGGACGAGGCCAGAAGGATGTTCTTGACATGCGGCACCATGCAACGGGGCCCGGGTCCGTCCCCCACAAAGGTTCCATCCATCACGGCAAACACGCCGCGGTGGATTTTTTTCTGGATCATCAGGAGGTCCACCAGGGTCTCGTGGATCACCGGGTGGGTCCAGTGACGGTGCTCGTTGAGGAGTCCGCCAAAGGCGTTTTTCATGGCGCCTGTCGTGGTCGTGAAGATGTGGGTCTTGACCGTTGGCAGATGGATGATGTTCTCGCCGACGAAGCGCTTCGGGATCGAAAATCCCTTGGGGTAGACGTCGTTCAGGCAGAGGAACTTCTTGGTGAGATCGCCGACGGCCTCACGGACATCGATCCACTCTTCGCCCTCGTAGAGGTGCACGTTGCGCAGGCCATGGGCATTGACGACGTCGATCTGTTTGTTCTCGCGCTCTCCGAGGTGAGCGTCGATGACGACGGTGCGGTTGTGGCAAGCATGGATCAGGCTTTTCGAGTAGCCGTCCCTGGCCATCGCACCGATGACCCCTTCGAGTTGCCAGGGGGTGGTGGACGATGCTGGGTAGAAGAAGTGCCAGGAGATGTTGACCTTGAGGGCGGTGTCGGCGTCTTTGGCGATGACGTCTTGGTAGCCCGCGAGGTTCATGACGCGGTGGTAGTCCTCGAGGACGGTCCTTGGGGTGGTGCGGACGATAGCGACGGTGGATTGGGCCATGACGCGGGGCGTAGCGCGGGGTTGGTGCGGACGCTAGGGCGCTGACAACGTAGGGGCCAACCGGTGGGAGAAGGTAGCCCGGGGTAGGAGCAATTCAGACCGACGCATGCTCTTTGGTTTTGCGTACTCTGCCTTGGGAGTACATTGGGCAGATCGCGGAGGGTCCCATGCGAGTGTTGGTCATACCGTTAGTTTGTTTGAGCGTTGGGGTCGTGAGTTCGTGTGCCACGTCCGGCACCGACATAAGTTCACCGGTTGTACCCGATGGGGGAATCAACCCCGACGGAGGCGTGATCACCGAGTGCCCGGAGGGCTACTTCACGCCGGATGGGGACCCGGCCAATTGCGTCAAGACCGAGGGCTGCACAGTTACGGATGCGAACGATCCGATAGATCCGGAGTTCAAAGACGAGAACTGCGATGGCTCCGACGGTGTGCTGAGCAAGTGCGTCTTCGTGACCAAGGACGGGATCGACGATCCCAGTGGCGGAGCGCGCAACACGCCATTCAAGACCATCGCCTACGCCACACTGAGGGCGAAGGAACGGGGCAAGAACGTGTGTGTAGCGGGGGGCGAAACCTTCCCAGCCGTCGCGATGGAGAGCGGCGTGAGCCTGTACGGAGGCTTCAACCCGCGTGCGTCGGGGTTCCCCTTCAAGCGTGAAAAGGGCTCGGTGAGCACGCTCAGCGCCAAAGGATCGGTGGTCACCGCAACGGTGATCGACGTCGACACGCACCTCGAGGGGTTCACCATCAACGCGGCGGTTCCTGATGGCGCGGCTGCGGGAAGTGGCGTGTATGGGATCCGTCTCGGCGGGGGAAAAGCGACCCTTTTTGTTCGTTACAACACCATCAAGACCGCCCCGGGCGCGGCTGGCAACGACGGCGCCAACGGAGATGGCGGCGCGACGGGTGAAAACGGTGACGTTGGGCTTCCAGGTTGCGCGTGCAACACCGAGGGGACCAACGGCAAAGGGGGCGATATCAAGATCTCACTCTGCGGAGGCGGCCTCCCGAGCGGCAAGGGAGGAAAAGGGGGCTACGACACGGCGAGCGGCGAAAAAGGGGGCGATGGCTCAGGAGCGGGGAGCACGGGAGGAACCGGTGGAGCGCCGGTCTGTACCCTCGTCGGCGGCAAAAACAATCCTGGAAACGCTGGAGGCAAATCGACCGCAGACGGCGCCGCAGGAACTGACGGAGCGGCCGCGGTCGCTAAGGGGACCCTGGGCACCGATGCGCTGTTTACCTCCGCACAAGGCGCCGATGGAACCAGCGGTGCGCCAGGAAATGCCGGAGCCGGTGGGGGCGGCGGCGGTGGCGGCGAAGGGGGCACGATCACCTGCTGGGCCACCAAGGACATGGGCGGCGGCGGTGGCTCGGGCGGCACGGGAGGCTGCGCCGGCACAGGAGGCAAAGCAGGTCAAGGGGGCGGTGCAAGCTTTGGGATCGTAGCCCGCGCGGGACGGCTTACCGCGGCTGGAAATAGCTTTGATGTGGGGGCAGGAGGAGCCGGCGGTAAGGGGGGCACGGGGGGCGACGGTGGTCCTGGTGGGGTCGGTGGCGCTGGCGGAGCTGGCAACGACAACGGAGGCGCTGGAGGCAAGGGGGGGGACGGCACCAAAGGGGGCAACGGCGGTGGAGCCGCTGGAGGTCCTGGGGGGCCTAGCGCCTGTTTCGCCGTGACCAAAGAGGTCGTGTTTACCGACGGGCCGACGCCGGCCAATACTTGCAAGATGGGGGGCGGCGGGTTGGGCGGTGCCGGCGGCACCGCGGGAGCCAACGCTGGGCCCACCGGCGAAAGTGAGACGGTGCTGAAGTATTAGGAGGGGAGAGACAGCATGACTTCGCGCTCGCCACCCGCAGATGAAACTCCCCAACGGGTGGGGGTGGGGCCTGTCTAGAACAGGGCATTCTGTGTCCCGGACAGTCTTGATGTGGAAAAACACGAACGTTTTGGAGGGGGAGGGCATGGCACTCGATGTGCTCTTGGTCCGCCTGATTCGCGCGCTCTCTCCTGCTAAACCAAGCACAGCTTGAGAACCGCAACTTTCTCCTGTCGATCGAGCATGGGTCACTCGCTGCGCCGGCGGAGGCACTTCGGGTGATCAGAAGCCTCCTCGCCGATGTGGCGGAGGCACGTCGGGTGACCCGAAGTCTCCTCGCCGATGTGGCGGAGGCACTTCGGGTGACCCAGAGCGACGTGTTCCCCTCGGCGGAGTCACTTCGGGTGCGCCAGAGTGACGCGTTCCCCTCGGCGGAGGCACTTCGGGTGACCCAGAGTGACGTGTTCCGACCGGGGTCGCGCGATGTTGATTCTCGGGCTGCCCATCGCCTTTCAGGCTTGCCAGGGGAGGGGGGCAAGGGTCGGCACCTTCAACGCCAGCGGTCGACGCTCGAAAAGCTTCAAGGCCAGGCGCCAGGCGGTAAGGAACCCCCCGTCTGATCCACTGTTGCTACGCGCGCGACATCAAGCCCCGTGACGATTCCTTTGAGCTCCCGCTCCTCTACCCCCATGATCCGTCGCACCCCCATCGCTACCGCGTGCCCCGCCACACGATGCATCGGCGTCGTCGTCTCCAGGCAGATCATCTCGTAGCTCATCGCATGCTCCACAGGCGCGTCGTTCGGGAAATTGCGTGCACACAACGCCTCAAATTGCGTGAACACCCCCACCGGCCAGTCGTGCTCCACCACCACCAAACCGCGTACATGCGCCTCGCGAAGCCGATCGGTCGCCATCGCCACCGTCGCATTGATGTCGATCGTAAACACCGGCGTCGACATCACCGCCGCTAGCGGCGTCGTTACCTTCTCGGCAACCACCGCACGCATGATGTCCCGCGTGCTCAACACCCCCACAAGACGCATCCCCTCCGTCACGAACACCCGATGGATATGCCGGTCCACCATCCGCGCCGCAGCCTCTGCGATCGTGTCGCTGGGACTCACCGTCACCACGCTCCGTTGCATGATGTCCCCTGCCGGCCTGCCCGAAAATTCAAGCAGTGGACGGTGCCCGTGGGACAACGCTTCGACCCGTCCCGAACGCAATAGGTCCGTCACGGAGACGACCCCCACCACATCGCCGGCATCGTCAACCACCGGTAGCGCCGAGACACTGCGCGATTCCACAAGGCGCTGCGCCTCGGCCAGCGTCGTGTACGGTTTGATGGAGCTGACCGGCGCGGTCATGTACTCGCGCACGGGAGAGTCAAATCGGCTCATCGGATACCTCGCCTGCATCGCGTAGTGCGACGCAGCGGTCGGGCACTATAGAACCAGCCGACCGCCAACGCGCCATTTAAGTCTTGTCGTCACAAGCTTGACATGGAGAGGAAAGGGTCCGCAGAATCCGACGAGAAATCGTGTCCGGCCGTCTGCGCGGGGAGGGTTTAGGCTAGGCCCCACCGCCGCCTCTAGGAGGAGCCCAACGTGCCCAAGATCCTGCTCGCCGTCGATGACAGCGCCACCATGCGCAAGGTTTTAGAAATCACCTTCAGCGGTGAGGATTACCGCGTCCTATGCGCCGATGGGCGCGACGCGGCGCTCGCCAAACTGAGCGAAGACCCAGGAGTCGTGGTCGTCGATACGTCGCTTCCAGGCGACGACGCCTACGCCCTTGCTAAGGAAATCCGTAACAAAGCACCATCCACCACCATCCTGATCCTATCGAGCCGCTACAACCCCTACGACGCAACCAAGGGGCGAGATGCCGGCGTCGACGACTTCATCGATAAGCCGTTCGACACCCAGCAGATGCTCGACAAGGTCAAGAAGGCCATGGCGGCTCGCGACGCGGGCCCCAAGCCCATGCCGTTCACGCCCACCGCCGCGTCGCTTCAGACCCCGTTTATGGCGCCAGGCGCCGCCGCTCATCGTCCCCAGGTCGCGGTCCCGCCGGTTCGTTCCGTCCCCCTCGGCCCCCCCCCAGCACCGGCCGGGATGCGCACCGCCACCATGGCCGGCGTCGCAGTCATGCCCGGCACCCGCCCGGCTCCGTTGCCGCTGCCAAGACCCATCGGGGCATCCCCAGCCGCGCCTTCTGCGCCGGCTCCTCAGGTCGTCGCGCCCGCTCCTCAGGTCGTCGCGCCCGCTCCTCATATCGTCGCGCCGGTTCCTCAGGTCGTTGCGTCCGCTCCTCAGGTCGTCGCCCCACCGGTCGTGGCGCCCGCTCCCGTGGCTGTCACCGCCGTCTCTCCGGTCGTGGCGCCTGCTCCCGTTCGCAACCCGGCGCCCGTTCTGGTCGCCCCTCCCACGCCCACTCCTCCCATTGCCGTCCTTGCGCCGCGGGTTCCCGATGGCGCCATCGCGCAGGCCACCGCTCCTCTTCCCGCACGGCTCGCGGGACTCGGCTTGACCCCCGCACAAGTAGATGCCGTGCTCGCTCTCTCTCGCGAGGTCATCGAACGCGTGGTCTGGGAGGTGGTCCCGTCCCTCGCCGAGACCCTCATCAAAGAAGAGATCGCGCGTCTCACGAAAGACTGACCTCGTGGTGCACCTTGGCGCCCTGAAGGCCGTCGCCGAATCCGTAGAGCGTCTCGAGGGGCTTCTTGCGAAGCTCCCCGACGGCCTCGCCAAAGACCTTCGCCTTCGCATCGCCACCCTCCGAAGCATTCTGCTCGAGCAACGTCCCCCCGCCCTCGTCCTCGTCGGAAGGCGCGGCGCGGGGAAGTCGTCCCTCATCAACGCCATGTTTGGCGCCAAGGTCGCAGAGGTCGGCCATGTCAAGGCCCAAACCGCCCAAGGCACCTGGTTCGACTACGTCGGCGACTTCGGCTCGCTCAGCATCCTCGACACGCGCGGCGTGCAGGAAGGGTCCCGTCCTGCCGACGCCACCGACGCTACCCCTATCGACTCGATCCTCTTCGAGCTCCGAAAAAAGCCCCCCGACGTCATTCTGTTCCTGGTCAAGGCCAGCGAGGTCGACGCTGCCATCGATGCCGACATCGAAGCGCTTCGTGCGATCCTCGACGAGGTCGAACGCGCCCATGGTCACCGAGTCCCCGTCCTCGGCGTGGCCACCCATTGCGATTTGCTCGAGCCAAAAACCACCCGGCTGCACGCTCCCGAGCACGAGGTCGTCGAGGACCTCGACGAGAAACTTCGTCACGTGGCCCTCGTCGAGCGTCACCTCGACACCAAGCTGCGCGACGCTCTTCGAAGCGACCTGGCCACGACGTTAGGGTTGTCGTCGTATCTGTCGTGGCGTCAGGATGGCAGCCTGCGTTCTGACGAGCGTTGGCGCATCGATACGCTTGCCAAGGCGCTTTATCGGCATCTTCCCAACGAAGGACGGGCCACGTTGGTTCGCGTGGCGCGGGTACGTCACCTTCAAGACGAGCTCGCGGATCAACTGACCAAGGCCAGCGCGGCGGTCTGTGCGGGCTTTGCGGCGCTTCCCATTCCCGTCGCTGACGTGGTCCCCATTACGGCGGTCCAGGCGGGGCTGATCGCGGGCATTGCGTGGATAGGCGGACGTGCGCTCGATGCCCGTGCGGCTGCGGAGTTCCTAGCGGGCATTGGGGTCAACGTGGGGGTGGCGCTACTGCTTCGCGAAGCGGCCAGGGCGCTCATCAAGTACGCGTTTCCAGGGGCGGGTTCGGCGGTCTCTGGGGCCGTTGCGTTTACGGGGACACTTGCTGTTGGGGCTGCTGCGCGGGCGTACTTTCTTCGTGGGGAGTCGATGCGTGTGGCGCGAAGGCTTTACGCTCGGACGAAGAAGGAACCTGGGGTGCTTGAGGGGGCTAGCGAGGACGAACTCCCCCACCACAACGCTGAGGACGACGTGCGTTGATTACCTCATGGTCAAAATCCTCGTCGCCACCCTCTATCTCGCCCTGTTCTGCGTCTCCTTGGGCTGTCGCTCCGATCCTCACAACGACCCACAGACCATGTGGTCTTACCGCGAGCCGGGCGGACGGGTGGTCTATGTCAATGGGTGGAATGCCATTCCCGAGCACTATCGAACACACGCCGAACGCGTGGACCTGTCCCATGTCGACACCAACACGTCTCTGGGCAACGCGTACCGCGACGCTGCTTCGTCGACCCCTGCTGCGACCGAGGCCCGGCAAACCGACGAACGGGGCCCTGTCAAGCAACACTTGCCCCTTATTGTCGCTCTCGGCACCGCAGTGCTATTGCTGGTGCTAACCCCCTTCATCGGCCCCAAGGTCGGATCCGAACGATGGAACCGCACGCTGCTCTGGGCGCTCCCCCTCCTCCTGGTGCTGGGGGGGATGGCCGATCTGCTCCAACGGTTCTCGGGGATGGTCCGGACGGCCAAGACCAAAGCTGCTGGCTCGACCCAAGGACCGAATACAAGCCCCCCGCATTGAAGATGTCAGACGACCGGTGACTTGCGCCCTATAGCAATCCCTTCAGGTATTGCTGTCTCCTCTCCTCCGGAAACCGTTCGATAGCGTAGCGAAGCATGGTCCTCGGCATCTTCCTATAGTGCTGCCGCAGGAACCGCTCCTCGGTATCCATGTTCCGTTTGCCCGTCTCCCGGAGCATCCAACCCACCGCCTTGTGGATCAGTTCTTCCTTGTCGTCGAGCAGCATCGCAGCTAAGGCAAGGGTTGGCCCGAATTCGCCCCGCTTGATATATCGAAAGGTTGCCATGATGGCAATCCGCCGTTCCCAGAGGTCCCGGGATGCCGCAAGCTGGTAGAGCGGGGTCCTCTCCTTGTCCCGCAAGAAGCTTCCCACGATATGCTCGGCAGACACATCGACAAGATCCCAGTTGTTGATCCACGCGGTATGGGACAGATAGATCTCGTAAATCTCCGCCTGTCCCTGGTCATCCACCCTCCAGTACCGGTGCATCAGAAGGAGCAGAGCAAGGAGTCTGTCCTCATGAAACGGGGATACGAGTAATTCAATCATGTCTGCCAGGGGCAAATCCCGGTATTCCGCACGGAGCTTCCTCAGCAGAGGAACGCGAATGCCGCGGAAACGGTCTCCTTCCCCGTATTCCCCAGGTCCTGTCTTGAAGAACCGCATGGACACTTCCGCCACCTGGAGGTCTGCGAGCGCTTCGAGCTTGCTGCGGATCTCGTCTGCCGTCGCTCTCATCTACTCACCTCCCCAATAACACCTCCCGCCCTAGCAGCGCCTCCGCCTCCAACGCAAACTTCCGAAACCTCGCGTAGTCCTCCCCAGCTTCAACACGCCCCGCAGGAAGCTCCACTACACGCTCCAATCCAATCGCGTGCCCACGTACCACATCGCTCACTACCACCCGCGCCTCCCCATGACGTAACTCCCCCTTGGGAAGACTCGCTGGCAACTTGACGCTCTCTGGAAACACTACCTCGAAATGTACCTCCGAATGCAGCGACTTGCGACGCACCATCGGCGACTGACGTGACGGTAAATTCGCTAGCTGCCCCAAACTCGGCGCAAACAATGGACGCAACAACAGTTGCCCTCCTTGTCCCTCTGGCCCATCGATCCGCTTTGCAAGCTCCGGTACCTCGATCCGCAGCCGCAATACCAATGGATCGTCTGTCGCTGTCCGTCCCTCCACCGTTGCCTCCCGAGCATGCCCCCCCTCGAACGCTGGCCCCACGACCTGCTTCTCCACAAACTCGAGAAGCCGTCCCTCGGGAAGCTTCTCCAACTCGCTCCTCCAGCCCACCGCTACTGCCCCAGTCAACGTCAACGTCAACGTCACCGCCGCAGACCCGTTGGCTCGTACATCCGCCCGCCCCGTGTACACCACACTGTCAAGAGCCCCGTCCGCTGCAACCATGTCCCGTGGAAGTCCCTCTACCAGTCGAATCGCTGGCCCTCCGCGCAGCTCCGCAGGCACATACCCGAACGGAACTAGACGATCTCGCACAATCAGCCATCGTACCCCTCGCTCTGTCCCGAGACGTAGCAGCGGACTGTCGAAGCTCTCTACCTCCGCCATCGGCCCTAACGGTGGCATCTCTAGCTTGCTCTTGACCATCGTGTATTCAAGCCCAAGTCCTAGCGCCCTCCCCAAATAGTAAAACGCTGCCTGCGCCGAACCGCTGTTTCCACTGAGCACACGACGTGGGTCCGTCTCCTTGCCCGCCCTTACGTTCTCTACCACCCTGCGGTACAAAAGACGCGCCCGCTCGTCTACAGTGCGCCCTGCGCGCGCCGCTGTATTGGCAATCCGTACAAACCTTGGATCCAATGGAGTCTCATCCACCGCTGCATCCACTAGACGCGCCATCGTGTCGTCTAGCGTCACGCCCCATCCAAGCCGTACACTCGGCAAAAACTCCGTCATAGGTGCGCTGTTCGGTTCCACTGCCGCCGGTGGACTCAGATCCACGCGCCAACGACGTTCCAAAAGACCTCCCAGATCCCGCTCCACTGGAGCCGGTACCTCACCTCGTGTCTCTGTCACGATGGCGCGCCCTTTGGGAAGCACCGCAATAAACTCACTCCGCCAGTACCCCTTGTCGGCTTCCCGGAAAAACCAGTGCGGACTCCGATAACGACGTCCCTCTAACCCGTCCCCGCTCCTGCGGGTAATGTGTTCCATCTCCACGTAATCCCCCACCGCCAAGTGAGGATACGTCAGCGTCGGCTTGCCTGCCACAGGCTCCGGCTCCAACGTGGACCCGTCAGGCTTGATCACCCGAAGACGCAATACAAGGCCTTCCGGCGGCTCGATCTCCGACTCCTTGCTCACCGCTTCCTGCGACTGCATCCTCTGGATCTCGTGCTCCAGCATCTCACTTGACCCGTCCGCATGAACCCATAACGTTGCATAGTCGAGCACCCGCGCAGCTGTCCCCTCCATGCGCGAGCCTCTCCTCTCCCACTCCTCAAAGTCCCGAATGACCTTCCTAGGATCCATCCGGTACGGCTCCAGCGCCGTCGAACCCTCCACAAAATCAAGCGCACCTTGCAGTGCATCCACACTCCCCCCAACAGCAAGCGCCTCCACCAACGCTCGCCCAAACGCTCGCTTGTCTCCCCTTGCATAGGCCCGATCAGCCAATAGTCCCCTGATGCGTGAGTCCTTTGGATGCGCCAACAGCGCCTCGCTTAGCTTCGACGCCGACTTCTCTGGATCCCCTGACCGTCGAAGCACGTCGGCAAACCGCAGTACCAACGCCTTTCGATCGGTCCTTCGCAGCGCCAGCCGCTCCAACTCGGCGATCGCAGCAGGCCAATCGTGACGCTGTATCGCTCGCTCGAGCCCAACCTCGGAATCATGATCCCACTTGGCGATCCTTGCCGCTACTTGATCGGCTTCCTCCACACTCCCGTCCTCGTCTAGCGCTTGACGGAAACTGTGCAGACCTTGTAGATAGTCGGGAAACTTGGTCGTCAACTCCCGAAGGGTCCGCAGACGCTCGGCTTTCCACCCAAGTGTCGAATACAGCCGCCCTAGCTCGTCGAGCAGCGCAGGTTCATGGGGAAAGTCCGCCACAAGTGCTCGAAGCGGTTCTATGACTTCAGCGGCTCCACGCTGCTCTCCCATGTCGAGCATCGCCCGAAGGCGCGGTCTCACAAGCTTTGCATCGCGCTTGAACGCCTTGTCAGCCAATTGGCGCGCTGCCCGCTGCTTGACATCGTCTGCCAATGCCGGGTCGCTCGCCGCATAGACCGCTGCCTCGTCGAGCGCCAGCGCTCCCGCATCAGGCCCCTGAACATACGGCTCCATCAGCACCGCTGCCACATCATCGAGGTTGTCAACATGCGCTGCATACGCCCCAAGAGCCGCATCCAACGCAGAAGACGCTCGCCCTTGCCGAACCATCGCATCCACCGGATTCAGGTCACTCAGGACAGTCGGCGGCAACGCCGAATAGGTCGGAGACGAGTCCGTGCTCGTCGCAATGCCCGCTGCAGTCCCGTCGGGAACTAGCAGCCGGATTGCCGTCGCCGGAGACGTGAGACGCGCTAGAAGGCGATGCCTCCCTGGTCCCACACGCACGTGAGCCCCAAAACGTTGCCAAGAACCCCACTCTCGAGCATCTCGCGACAGTACATTGGTGTCGTCGATAAACACCGCCAACGCCCCTTGGACTGAAACCAGAAGCTCTCGCTCTGCTGCCGTCTCAAAGTAGGTCTCTGCATAAAAAACCCCGTCTGGTACGCTCTCCGAGGTTGCCACAGAACAGCGACTCCTCTGCGTCTTCAGCGGACGGGGCGTCTGTCCTCTCAGCGCATCGGCAGACCACGCCGCGGGCCATGGTCCTGGAGCTTCCGCTGCAAAGGTCCGTCGATGGTCCGCACGGCTTCCGTGGCCAAAAGGACCCGCAATGCGTACCTCCCGCGCGCATCCCATCCGCTCCGTCACAAGCGCAGCGTATTGCACTCCTGTCGTGTCCGTGCGGTCGTACAACGTCAGCGCCCACCACTCCCCTAGCGTTGCTACCGCGCGCCATCCAAGAGAACCTGGATTCGACAAGAACCCCTCAATCGTCGCCTTGTTCCGTCCGTACAGATCCGCGACCGCCCCCCGCATCAATACCAACCGTTGGCTCGCAAACCAACCGATCAATGGAGCCCGCACATCGGAGCTCCCCTGCGCTGCCTTCAATGTCTCGATAAACGCCAACACCGCCGTCTCCGGCTCGCCATGTGCCGACGCATGGATCCCTTTGGCTAGACTCGCATAAAGCCCGTGATGGTCGCCAAGACGTTCCGTCGCTCGGGCTGCCCCGTCCGCAGTGCCGCCAGGTTCGAACATCTCTGCAAGCGCCCAGCGTCCTAATACCTCCCCGCTACTGCTGCTCGCCGTTTCGCGCCGAAGCGCGTCCAACGTTGGGGACACAGTCGATGGCGTCGATGCACCACGGCAACCAATCGCAAAGGCCAGCAAGGGCCAAAACCGTCTCATCACCGAACCTCCGCAACAACCCGCTGCCCAAGGGCCCGGTCTACCTCTTCACAAAACGTACGGAACCCTGCGTACTGCCCCACTGGAACCCGGGAACGCGTCATCGTGATCGCTGTCTTTACCCGCACAGTGTTTCCCCCTGCCTCTACCTCGACCCGATAACTCCCATAAGAACCTGTCCCCGCCGACGCTCTCGGCAAGCTCCGCACCTTCGCCCCCTGCGGAAGATGGATCACGTACTCCTGTTCCGTTGACCAAGCTGCATACAACTTCGTGTCCAGTCGCCTCTGCACAGTTGGTGCAAAGTCGCGTACCAGATACTCGCGAGGTCCCGCCGGTATGGACAGTAGATTCCCCTCCCGACGCGCAAAGCTCCGCCCCCTCGCCCTCACCTTCAGTGAAACTGCCCCCTCGATATCGTCCAGATTGCCTTGCACCGACGTGCTGATCACCTCTGCCCCCCCAAACAACGTCGATACCAACTGCTGAAGACGCGCTGGACGGGTCGCGGCCGCATGGTACCGCCCCCTCCATCCTGGTGCATCCACGCCGGTCACATCTATGCGCCAGTCAAGATCGGCTTTGCCGTCGGCCGCTGCAGTGACCTCGATCCGTTGCGTCGTGCGACTCTCGCTTGCTGGAGGGTCGGGAAGCTCCACTAGCTTGCCTCCTTCTTGGTCCACCACCAGTGCCATGGCTCCCCGGTCCATCGCGGGAAACTCCTTGGTCCCGGTCCATTCTGCAGTCCCGTCAAGATAAAGGTTCAGGGACGGCACATAAGCAATGGCATGGTCAAAGGGGGCAAGGCTCGCCGGCGACGACTCGAAACGTCCTCGGTGGCCTGTCCTGACAAGGACCAACTTGGCCCCGATGCCAAGCTCCCCCAGCATGGTCACGATGAGCGACGCCTTGTCTTTGCAGTCCCCGAACCCACGAGCAAAGATCTGTGCGGCTCGGTAAGGCTTGTACCCATGGATTCCAAACTCCAGTGCTACGTACCGTGTGTTCTGGACCACGAATTCGTAGATCGCTCGCACCTTGGCGCGTTCGTCCGTAAGGCCCCGGGTCAACGTGTGGGCCCGTCGTCGCACTTCGTCGTCTGGAGTCAACTGATCGCGCACAAGCCCCCAGTACCAGCGCCCTACTTCATCCCAGGTGCGGTAGGTCGAGACATGCACGTGCCCCAGGATCTCCGACAGGGGCGCCATGTTGGTCTCTGTCTCCACTGCATCGAGACGCTCGGCAACAAAACGCGTGATGCGCTCGTCTCCCTGCTCCTCGACAGTCTTCACGAGCCCCGGCACGCGCGCCTCATTGAAGGAAAAGCTTCGGCTCTTCGGCGTGATCAGCACATACTCGGCTCGTCCTACCGGCACGCTCGACTGCAGATACACCACCTCGCCAAAGTAGTCCGCAAAGGCGTTGCGGTGCGCGATGTCTTCGACGCGATACAGAAGCTCCACGACGTCGCCTGGCTGAAGACGCGGAAACCGCACGAAAAGCACCCGCGCGCTTGTGTACATGCTGATGGATGGGTCGTCGGCTGCCCCAAGCCCAGTCTCGTTGGCCTCGTCTACAGTGCCGTTGGCCCGGTAGACCCGAGCCCCTCGAAGTTGCACCGTCTGCGACTCGGACTCGAAGGCGATATCGTATTCCGCAGAGGTCGCTGCAGACGCCTCGGTGAGCGGTTGAAATGCCACCTGATGGAACCGGCTTGCAAGACCACTCGGGAATACCGTGGTGACCTGCAGGTCCACGAGCGTTCGACGGGCCTTTCCGTTTGCAGGCTCGCCGCGCTTGGCAAGGAACTCGGAAGATGGACGTGCATACGCTTCGTCACGTCGCGCCTTCGATGGCTCACTGTGGGCTACATAGTCGCGCACGTCTTTGGCCTGGGGACGTAACTCGAGAAGGCGCTTCAGGAGCTTTCGCTGTTCATCGGGTTGCCCCGCAAGACCGTAGGTGTCGGCAAGACGGGACATGGTGTCGGTGTCGTCGGGCGCAAAGTCAAGGGCCTTGCGAAGCACTCCAATGGCACTGGAAGGATCCCCCAGCGCCAAGAAGGCCGCGGACGCTGTTTGCAGTGCGCCTGCGCTGTCTGGATTCATCATGATGAGCCGCTCGATCCACCGGACCGCAGCCCCGCGGTCGCGACGTGCTGTGGCCAGATCGATGCGGGAGCGCATGAAAGAGGCATCGTCGCAACGAAGCGCCGCGTAGCGCTCGGCCATTTCGGAGGCCTCGGTCATGCGGTCCTGGCCGCGCAAGACATTGGTGGCCAAGCGAAGGAGAGCAATGCTGCGAGGACGTCGCAAAAGGCCTGTTTCGAGCAGTGCCAGCGCCGTTTCGCTCAGTCCCGCGTCTTGGAGGAGCTCGGCTTCGGCCACAAGGGAAGGGACATGCTCCGGATCGATAGCAAGCGCACGGTCGAAGAGGACCTTGGAGCTTCGTGGATTGGGCCCGGACCGCGTGTGGGAGGCGCGTACGAACAGCACGGCGAGTTGGTCGGCCTCCGTCGTGTTGGGACCTACCAGTGCCTCGGCTTTTTCCAGCCAAACAGCCCGAGGATTACGTCCCTCGGCCTGCTCGCCTGCAAGGAGCAAGCGCTGGATGGTGGGGGCTTTTTCTGCGGCGCGATTGGCCATGGTCCGAGCGCGGTGTTCCTTGGGATCGTCGGCGTCGCTGGCGATCAGAAACCGCGCAAACGCTTCGAGGTCGGCAGGCGCGTCACTTTGAGCGAGCTGCTCGAAGGCCTGGAGAGTCCCCTTGACCCGTGCAACCCGTGCAACCTGAGCGGGCCAAGAGGATTGCCTTGGCACTGCGCCAGCTGCAGGGGTGCTGCGTCGAGGATCGGAGTCGACCTCGAGGAACGGGTCTGGGACACCGTCGGCATCGGCAAGGCGAAGGGCGAGCATTGGGGAGGAGTCTTCGCCGCAAAGCTTGACAAGGAGGCGGTTATAGCCCTTGAGGAGCGGGACTTCGACAGCGAAGCGGTCCGGGTCGATGCTGCGGTAGCGTGGGTCGCGCAACACGACCTGGCCGTTCCAGAAGACCTTCATGGCCCCGCCGCTTCCCGCCCAAAGGGTGATGGGACGCATTGCTGGGGGGTCTTTTCGGCTGTCGTGGACAAAGGTCAAGACATAGGAGCAGGTGTTTTCCTGGGGACGGAAGAAGGTCCCCATATCGATCCAGCCGTCGGAGGTGACGGGCGGGGCGATACGCCAGGAGACGGGACGGTGAGCGAAGCCGTCGAGGCTGCGGGTGGGGACAATGGGCTCGTGTTGCAGCTGTTCGGGCTCGTAGGGGGCGTCGAGGCCGGCTTTTCCCTCGTTTCCGAAGGGGCCGACGATCATCCAGCGGGAGATGAAGCCGAGGCGAGCAAGGATAGCGCGGGAGCCTTCAAGGTCACCGCGTCGTCGGCGGGCGTAGGCGACGAGGACCTCGGCGTAGGCGCGTATGGGGGGACGAATGGCCGGGTCTTGGGAGAGGGCGCGGAGGGCCTCTTCGACGGTGGCGGGGTCGTCGCGTTCCCACTCTTTCCAGAGGTGGCGGAGCCCGAGGTAGGCGACGGGACCATTGGCGTGCGCTTCGGAGCGATAGCGCGCGAGGTCTGGGAGGCCTGCCTGGAGTGGGCGGGGGATGGCGTAAAGGAGGGCAAAGAGCAGTAGGAACAGCGTGGTACGAGGCACGGTTCGGTTCTATACCGCGTTATGGCGGCGTGGAGTTGCTCCTTTCTGTGCAGGGACCCGCTAAACCAACCCCATCTTGAAAACCGCAGGTCCGAACCGCGGGTCCGAACCGCGACACCCGCGACCCAGGGTTACCCACCCTGCGGTTCTCAAAGTAGGTTTGGTTTCCGGGGCCTTGTTAAAACTTGAAACTCCGGCGGCATACCCGACCACGAAGGAGGCATACCCGACCACGAAGGAGGCATACCCGACCACGAAGGAGGCATACCCGACCACGAAGGAGGCATACCCCGCCACGAAGGAGGCAGGCTCTAATAGCCACCATTCACGTCCCGGATGGTTACCCTCCAGCGCATTTCGTGAAGCAGCCAGCGCCTTTCGCGAAGCACCCATCCCACTCCACGAAGCAGGCAGATCCGAGATGGTCACCATCCGGCCTCTTTCTTGAAGCACGCACGCGGTGCCGTGAAGCAGGCACGCAGTGCGGTGAAGCAGGCACGCGGTGCGGTGAAGCAGGCAGGTTCGGGATGGTCACCATCCGGCCTCTGCCGCGAACCACCCAGGCAGTGTCGCGAAGCACCCAGACCCTGGATGCTCACCCGGCGGCACTTCCGCGAACCAACGACGCACTTCCGCGAACCATCCAGGTCCTGGATGGTTCGCTACAGGCGCTCCCCTGGACCCTCCAGGCCCTCCCACCAACCCTTTAGATTGCGGCTACTTAGGTCCACGACCTCTCGCGAGCTAGCTTTGCCGAATGGCCTTCCGCGCTCACGGGCAGTGGTACGAGACGGTGGGGCCGTACTCGGAATAGCCTCCCTTGACGAGGACGCGAAAGCGGAAGTAGTACGTGGTCGCGGGCGTGAGGTCCGTGACTAGGGTGCTCGCGGTGTCGGTTGGCGTGATGTCGACCCAGGTCTTCTGATCCACCGACATCTGCCAGAAGTAGGCAATTGCTCCGACCAGCGCCAAAGCGATCAGGAGGGCCGTACCAGCGACCTCTCCCTGTTTGACCTTGAACTGCGCCTTCACGTGGGCTGGCGACCCCTTCACATGAAAGCCGCAGCTCTCGATGATCGCGGGGGCGTCCTGGGGGTTCTCGTCTGCTACGTCCTGGACCTGGTTGGCCAGCTTCTCCATTGCAGCCTTGAGCTTGAAGAGCGCAGCGTTGCGCACCCTGACCGATCCGACGACCTTGGTGAGCGCCACCGTCTGGGCCGAGATGACGATGGCGAGGGCGCTTTCGACGGCCGCCACGAGGGGGTTGGGACTCGGCAGCCACTTGTTGTTGGTACAGGCCAGAACGGTGGCCTGCGCGTAACCGATAATCTTCGGAACTGAGGCCGGCATCGACATGGCGACGATGGCTCGGTGGGTTGCACTTGTCATGGTGAGTGGCCGTTACAGGAGACGCACCGGGGAGGTCAAGGGGAAAAATACGACCGCGATCCCCTCCTACCGCCAGGTGCCCCCGGGTTAGGCATGAGAGGCCTGTGACTTGACTTAGCGGGTCATTGTTAATCGATGGCATGCTCCGCCCTTTTGTCCTAGCCCTATGTCATGACAAAACCGAGGACCGTGTCGAAGGGCGTGTGTGAGTTGTGCCAGGCGATCGTCGCAAGGTCGGCTATCTCCCGGCATGTCGCGAAGTGTTTGAAAATGCGGCCGGCCGCAGAGCCAACGGTCGTGACCGAGCTGCTTCACGTCGTCGCAGAGGCGGACCCATACTGGCTCCATATCGATGTGCCCATGCGCGCTCCGCTCTCGGAGCTTGATGGTCTTCTTCGCAATATTTGGCTTGAGTGTTGTTATCACTTGAGCGCATTCACGATCGGTGGCACAAACTACTCGCGTCAACCAGACACCTATTACGGTGACAAGCCCCTGAGTGTCGCCATCGGCTCGGTGCTTCGCCCTGGCGACCGTTGCCGATACCGATACGACTTCGGTTCCACAACCGAGCTCTCGATCAGGGTAGTCGGGACGCGCACCGGCCAGAGTAACGACGCGCGCCTGTTGGCCCGCAACGTCGCGCCGGTTGTCACGTGCGAGCGTTGTCAGAACCCGGCCGCGTTCGTCGAGACGAACCGCATGGTGTGCATTTGTGACGCTTGCCGCGAGAAGCAAGAATTCAGCGTGGAAGGTGGAGATGTTCTTCCCCTCGTCAACTCTCCACGGACTGGCGTTTGTTGTTATGCGAGCAACGGATGAGGGGTCCCTCGCCTCGCTGAGGACTAGAGGCTCGGGCGAGGATCTCCACCGCACCTCGTTGCAACCTTGACCTTGAACCAGACGCGTGTACCACCTTGCCCCGTGATCGACACCCTTCGCGAACTCCTCGCCCAACGCATCCTTCTCCTCGACGGCGCCATGGGGACCATGATCCAGCGCCGCAAGCTCACCGAGCAGGACTTCCGCGGTATTCGCTTTCGCACCCATCCCCGCGACCTCAAAGGCGATAACGATATCCTCGTCCTCACCCGCCCCGACGTCGTCCGAGATGTCCATCTCGCCTACCTCGACGCCGGAAGCGATATCCTCGAAACCAACACCTTCAACGCCACCCGCATCGCCCAGGCCGACTATGGCCTCGAAAACATCGTCTATGAGCTCAACGTCGCCGCCGCACGCCTCGCCAAAGACGCCGCACTCGCTTTCTCTACTCCCGAAAAACCCCGCTTCGTCGCCGGCGCTCTAGGCCCCACCAACCGAACCCTCTCCATCTCCCCAGAAGTCAACGACCCCTCCGCCCGCGCCGTCACCTTCGACGAGGTCCGGTTCGCCTATGCCGAACAGGTCCGCGGGCTCATGGACGGCGGCGTCGACCTGCTTCTTGTCGAAACCATCTTCGACACCCTCAACGCCAAGGCGGCCTTGGTTGCCATCGACGACGTCTTTACAGAGAAGCAGCGCTCTCTTCCTCTTATGATCTCCGCCACCATCACTGACAAAAGCGGTCGCACGCTGTCAGGACAGACCCTCGACGCCTTCTGGACCTCCGTCGCCCATGCCAGACCGCTGTCCGTAGGCCTCAATTGTGCCCTCGGCGCTCACGAAATGCGTCCCTACCTCGCCGAGCTCGCCGACCAAGCCGACGTCTACCTCAGTTGCTATCCCAACGCCGGCCTTCCCAACGCTTTTGGCGAATACGACGAGGCGCCTGACGTCACTGCGCAGCTCCTTCACGACTTCGCTTCGAGCGGACTGGTAAACATGCTTGGAGGCTGCTGCGGTACCACCCCCGACCATATCCGCGCCATCGCCCACAAGGTCCAGTCGGTCCGTCCCCGAGCTGTCCCCACAGTCTTTCCGAGGTCTCGTTTCAGTGGA
The DNA here is from genome assembly GCA_903894755.1 of uncultured delta proteobacterium. Lineage (GTDB taxonomy): Bacteria > Myxococcota_A > Polyangia > Polyangiales > Polyangiaceae > CAITRH01. The sequence continues at coordinate 10,124 of CAITRH010000150.1, read as the reverse complement.
CTCGAGACCCTGACCATCCTTCCAGAAACCAACTTCGTCATCATTGGAGAGCGGACCAATGTCACAGGAAGCGCCAAGTTTGCCGAGCTGATCAAACGCGGCGACTTCGGAGCTGCCGCACAGGTCGCTGTCGAACAGGTCCGTGGAGGAGCCAATATCCTCGACGTGAACATGGATGAGGGGATGCTCGACTCGGAACAGGCCATGACCACGTTCCTCAACTGGCTTGCCACCGAGCCCGAAGTCGCGCGGATCCCCATCATGATCGACAGCTCCAAGTGGTCTGTCCTCGAGGCCGGCCTCAAGTGCGTGCAGGGCAAAGCCATCGTCAACTCCATCAGCCTCAAGGAGGGCCAAGACGACTTTCTTGCCAAAGCCCACACAGTCCAACGTTACGGCGCAGGCGTGGTCGTCATGGCGTTCGACGAGTCCGGGCAGGCCGATACTGTGGAACGCAAAGTGGCCATCTGCCAGCGTGCCTATCGCCTCCTGACCGAGCGTCTGCGCTTTGCTGCGGAAGACATCATCTTCGACCCCAATGTCCTCGCCATTGCAACCGGCATCGAGGAGCACAATGACTACGCAAAGCACTTCATCGAGGCCGCACGGCTCCTTCGCAGCAGCTGCCCTGGCGCCAACATCTCCGGCGGCGTGAGCAACCTGTCGTTTTCCTTCCGCGGCAATAACCAGATCCGCGAGGCCATGCACTCCGTGTTCTTGTACCATGCCATCCGCGCCGGCATGAACATGGGCATTGTCAACGCTGGCCAGATCGTCGTCTACGAGGATATTCCCAAAGAGCTGCTCGAACACGTCGAGGATGTGATCTTCAACCGTCGCCCCGACGCCACCGAGCGTCTTGTGACCCTTGCAGAGACCGTGAAAGGAAAGGGAAAAAAGCGCGAGGTCAACCTGGCCTGGCGCGACGCACCGGTCGAGAAGCGTCTTGCCCACGCCCTTGTGCATGGCATCGTGGACTTCATCGAAGTGGATGTCGAAGAGGCGCGCCTCAAGTTGGCCCGTCCGCTGGACGTGATCGAAGGGCCACTGATGGACGGGATGAAGACAGTTGGAGACCTTTTTGGGGAAGGCAAGATGTTCCTTCCCCAGGTGGTCAAGAGCGCCCGGGCCATGAAGCGCGCAGTGGCCTACCTCGAGCCCTTCATGGAAGAAGAGAAGCGCAAGGGGCACAGCCGAAGTGTCCAGGGGAAAGTCCTGCTGGCAACGGTCAAGGGGGATGTTCACGACATTGGCAAGAACATCGTTGGGGTGGTCCTTGGGTGCAACAACTACGAGGTCAAAGACCTGGGGGTGATGGTCTCTTGCGAGCGGATCCTAGAGACGGCTCGGGCCGAGGGATGTCACATCATTGGTCTGTCCGGGCTGATCACACCGTCGCTGGACGAAATGGTTCATGTGGCCAAAGAGATGCAACGTCAGGGGATGTCGCTTCCGCTGCTCATCGGCGGCGCCACGACGAGCCGTCAGCACACGGCGGTCAAGATTGCACCGGAGTACGACGGACCCACGGTCCATGTGCTGGACGCGTCCCGGGCTGTCGGGGTGGTCTCGAAGCTGCTCGACCCTGTGCAGCGCGAGGCACTGGACCTTAGCAACCGCGACGAGCAGCACAAGCTGCGGGAGCTGCACAAGTACAAGCAGGCCAAGCCTCTCTTGTCGTATCCAGTGGCCTGCGGACGAGGGGGAGCGTTCTCGTGGGACAACCTACCGGTCCCTTCCTTTCTGGGTCTTCGCACGCTCGAAGTGGTTGCCATCGAGGAGCTGGTGGCGTACATCGACTGGACCTTTTTCTTTACTGCGTGGGAGCTCACGGGGAAGTTCCCTGGCATTCTCGAGCATCCGACCCAAGGCGCTGCGGCCCGCGACCTCTTTGCCAACGCGCAGCGGCTGCTGGCGCTGATTTTAGCCGAGCGAAGCCTGACTGCCAAAGCGGCGTATGGGTTCTGGCCTGCCAATCGCGACGGCGACGACGTGGTGTTGTTTGCCAGCGACGAGCGGACCACCGAGCTTGTACGCTTTCCTATGTTACGTCAGCAGCAGGTCAAGGGGACCAGCGAGCAGAGCAAGCCGTATCTGTCACTGGCCGACTTCGTAGCGCCGCTTGGATTTCGCGACTACGTGGGGGCGTTTGTGCTCACTGCGGGGATTGGCACGGACGCACTTGTAAAGCGCTTTACGGACGACAACGACGACTACAATGGGATTCTAGTCAAAGCGCTTGCGGACCGTCTTGCAGAGGCTTTTGCCGAGTGTCTGCATCAGCGGGTGCGTCAGGAGTGGGGCTATGGTCTGTCGGAGGACCTTGTGTTCGATGAGATGCTAGCAGAGAAGTTCCGAGGAATTCGCCCTGCGTTTGGCTATCCGGCCTGTCCGGACCACACGGCGAAGGGGCCGCTATTCGAGCTTCTCAGGGCAACGGAGGTAGGACTGACGCTGACCGACAGCTTTGCGATGTTGCCAACGGCGAGTGTGAGTGGGCTCTACTTTGCGCATCCCGAGTCACGGTACTTCAACGTTGGACGTGTAGGACAGGACCAAGTGGAAGACTACGCGCGTCGCAAGGGGATGGCGCTGGCTGATGTAGAGCGTTGGCTTGGTCCAAACCTTGGCTATGTGCGATGACCACGTTTTCCAAGCGCAGCACTGTTTGCACGACGCCGAATGCAATAGCCATAGCACTGGAAAAGCTTCGTAACGAGCGGGTGTGGGTATTGGATCTAACCATGTCCAATCCGACGCGCGCGACCATTTTGCGCAAGGGAAGTGCGATCCTCGAGGCGTTTCACCGCAAGGCGAACCTGCGTTACGACCCGGCTCCACTAGGGCTCCTCAGGGCGCGCCAAGCGGTGGCGTCGGACTATGTGAAGCACGGGATTGCGCTCCCTGCAGAACGTGTGGTACTGACCGCCAGTACGAGCGAGGCGTACAGTTTTCTGTTCAAGGTACTCTGCGATCCTGGGGATCAGGTGCTGGTCCCTTGCCCCAGTTACCCACTGTTCGAGTGGCTGGCGCGTGGGGACTCGGTGGAGCTGGTCCCGTACAGGCTGGTGTACGACGGGGTCTGGCACATTGATTTCGCTTCACTCGAGGCGGCCATTGGGTCAAAGACCAAGGCGGTGATCCTGGTGAACCCGAACAATCCGACCGGGTCCTACGTCAAGGCGAGCGAGCTGCAGAGAGTGGCTTCGTACGGGTTGCCGGTGATCAGCGACGAGGTGTTTGGAAGGTACGCATTTCGTCCAGAGACGGAGCCAGGCACGACGGCACTAGCGCTCGAAGACGCGTTGGTGTTCGTGTTGGGGGGACTGTCGAAACAAGCGGGGCTTCCCCAGATGAAGCTGGCTTGGATCGCGCTTGGGGGACCTGAACGCCTGGTTGGTCCTGCACTGGAGCGGCTGGAGATGTTGGGGGATACGTTTTTGTCCGTGGGGACTCCAGTGCAGCATGCGCTCAGGAAGCTTCTCGAGCTAGAGCAGGGGGATGGGCTCCGAGCTCAAACTCGTTACAACCTGGCTTGGCTCGAGAAGCAGGTGGCGGGGACAGCCGTAACGTTGTTGCGTGGCGAGGGGGGCTGGTCGGCGGTGTTGAGGCTTCCCAGGGTACACAGTGACGAGGCATGGGCGCTGCTGTTCCTAAAAGAGGATCGAGTGCTGGTGCATCCAGGGTTTTTCTTCGACTTCGAGGACGACGCCTACGTGGTCGTGAGCCTGCTTCCGTCCGAGGTGCAGTTCCAGGAAGGGATCAAGCGGCTTCTGGCGAGGGTTCAACTGTCGATATCCTGACGCTACCATACTTCGTTTTGGCCGAGGAGCCCGTCCGGATCGCCCGTCCTTTCCAGGCGAGCGCCGAGTTCTGTGCGACGGACAGTTGTGGTCCAGTCACGCAGAGATATCCCGCACCCCTTCGAGCTGCGCATTCACCTCCGCGCCTATGAGCAGAGCAAGGCTGGTCAAGTACAGCCAGATCATCAGTACCGCGACCGCGGCAAGGCTTCCATAGTACACCGTGTAGTCTGCCAGCGTCGCAACGAACCTGCCGAAGCCCCAGGACGCGACCAGCCAGCAGCCCACAGCCGCAAAGGCTCCAGGCCAAGCACGCCGCTGAACCCCTATGGGATGCTCGACAGCAAACCGATAGAAGCCCGCAAGAAGCGCCGTCGAGAGCGCCAAGAGCAGCACGCCCGCGGCTACGTGTTCGGGCGTCGTATCGAGCAGATGGCGAAACCATGCTCGCACCGGGGCTCGTACGGGAGGCAGAGTCGGAAAATGCCAGCGGGGGGCTTGCGCAAGTTCCGCCGCATTGCGGTGATGACGTACGTGGTGGCCTTCGATCTCGATGACCAGCCAGCTCGCAAAAACCGCGACCGCCAGCATCGCTAGCACCGAGCCGAGCGCCATCACACGTTGTTTCCACCATGGACGGCGTTTCACGCGCACCGCGATCTCGAAAACATCCATGAGGTTGTGGATCCCCGACGACGAGGTCCAGAGAAACCCTACGACCCCGATGGGACCGAGCGCCGTACCGCTCGCCCCCGCCATGCGTTCCAGCTCACTTGCGATGATCGCCGTCGCCCCGCTCGGAGCTACGTCGAAAAGCGCGTCGAGCAGAGCATGCACCCCGCGAGAACGGGCTAGCTGCCCTAACACGAACCCGGCGAACACCAGAGCAGGGATAAAGCTCAAGAAAAACCAAAAGGCAATGCTCGACGCGGCCTCGAGTGCGTTGTGCTCGAGGAGTCCCGCACCAACCCGTCGCGCTGCCTCGTAAACGTGCTTGCACGCGCGCGCCGCCCTTGCCCTGGTCACCACGCGCGCAAGCATGCCGTCAAAACGCCTCCTGGGTCGAGTCCGGACCGCCGGCGTAAGACTCCCGGTTATGCCACACTAGCCCCGACATCCGGAGGTACCCCGATGACAACCCCTTGGAGAGGCTCGCTCGCGACCACCGCGCTCAGCCTCGTTTGCTTGAACGGCTGCAGCAGCAGCAATGACTCTACTTTCAATAACGCGGCAGCAACCGCCGACGCCGGCAAGGACTCCACCACACCGTGGCCCGATGGCTCGTACTTCGGCGACAGCGGCGGATGCCGAGGTTTCGAATGCCTACAGGTCTCATGCGACGGTGGAGCCACCACCACGCTCTCCGGCAAAGTCTGGGATCCCGGCGGAATCAATCCCCTTTACAACGCCATCGTGTATGTCCCCAACGGTGTCGACCCTGTCGAGCCGTTCCCCGTCGGCGTCTCCTGCGACACATGCGCCACTCGCACCACCGGTTCGCCCGTCGTCGCCACCGTCACCGACTACGAAGGCAAGTTCGTCCTCGCAAATATCCCCATCATCGCCGCAGGCCTTCCTCTGGTCATTCAGGTCGGCAAGTGGCGACGTCAGGTCACCATCCCCAACGTGCGCTCCTGCACCAGCAACGACATCACGACAACCCAAAAAGACCTCACACGTCTCCCCAAAAACCAGAGCGAAGGGGACATCCCGCGCATCGCCATCGCCACGGGCAACGCGGACCCTTTCGAGTGTCTCCTCAAGAAGATCGGCATCGCCACCACGGAGTTCACGATCCCGAGCGGAACCGGGCGAATTCACTACTACCAGGCCGCCGGCGGCACCACGCTCACCCGAACCAGCACTCCGCCCGGCGAAGACCTTTGGGAGCCCGCAGCGCCGCACCTCGGTGGCATCGACAAGCTCAAAACGTACGACATCGTCCTGCTCCCCTGCGAGGGCGCCGAGCACCGGGAGAACAAATTGGCAACCGGCCGCGATGCGGTGGTCAAGTACGCGAATGCGGGTGGACGAGTCTTCGTAACCCACTACGGCTACGAGTGGCTCGCTCACAGTGCTTCCGGCTCTACGAGCACTCCGCCCTGGGTTTCGACCGGCACGTGGCACGATCCCATCGACCCCCCTGACGGCACGGTTAGCGAAAAGGACCTCCGGGCGACCATCGACCGCACGTTTCCCAAGGGGATTGCCTTTGCCCAGTGGCTTGGCGGCGTGGGCGCTTTGACCACGACAGGACATCTCCTCATCGACGAGGCCCGCAACAACCTCGATGCAACCACAACCACGACGTCGCGGACCTGGATCCGCGCCCCCAACAACCAGTCGAAACAGGTCGTGATGCACATGACCTTTAACACGCCCATCGGAGTTCCCGAGACAACGCAATGCGGCAAAGTCGTCTACAGCGATTTCCACGTCACCACGAACGCGCTCGATTCCAGCCAGCCCTATTTCCCTGACCGCTGCAGAAACGACCCCATGAGCCCCCAAGAAAAGGCGCTCGAGTTCATGCTGTTCGACCTGTCCGCATGCGTCCAAAACGACGCGGATCCGCCGGTCCCGCCCCGCTAAAGCACCAGCCGAAATGCCCGCGCCGCCTCTCCTGCATCCATCGCCCCCAGCATCGCCCGAATCACCGCAACCCCATCGGCCCCAGCTCCACGACACGCCCGTGCGTTTTCTGGAGTCACCCCCCCCAGCGCATAAAGCAACAAACGCCCCCCTGCCACCCCCCGCGCCGATGCCAGCGCCTCCACCCCGCGTGGCGTCCAAGTCAGCGACGTCTTCAACGTCGGAAACACCGGGCTCACCAGTGCCGCTTGCGCCCCCTCCGTCACCGCCGCCCGCACTGCGTCATCGCTATGCGCGGCTACCGAAATCCACGCCTCCGCGCCGCAAACCGCACGCGCCTGCGCAATCGTCACGCCGCTCGCCCCCAAGTGAACCCCGTCCGCTCCCACCTCCTTCGCCAACGCAAGCCTCGCCTCGCTCGACGCAACCGACGCCAAAGACACGTTGAACACCAGCCACGCGTCCGCTTTGCTCGTCGCCTCCCGCAATGCCTTGACAAACGGTACGAGCTCTGCGTCTGGACGGCTCTTGTCGCGAAGCTGCACCCCTAGGGTTCCAGGAGCAAGCTCACGTCCCGCTGCCTCGATCACCTCCAAGACGCGCCGGTCTGGATAGCCAGGGTCGGTGACGACGATCAGCTTGGGGCCGCGCACAGGTCAGGTCCCCCCGTCGAAGACGACACCCATTTTTACGAGCTCCTGACGAGCCTCGGCTGCGTGGCGGTTGGACGGGTACCGGTCAATCAGGAAGCGCAACGTGTCGCGTGTCGCGCCCTCGTTTTTCTCTGCGCGAAACTTCTCGGCAAGTTTCCAAAGCGCGTCTCCGCCCGTGTCCTCGCGGCTCAACGTCGGATCGGGCTCGCGTCGGCACTGGACAGGCGCGATGGAAAGTGCGGCTGCAAGGCTACTGATGGTCAAAAGTCGGATCATTCGATCATCCCTGAGGTGGGGCTCGAAGCGTTCGCATAGCGACGCTTGGGCATTCGTCCGGCAAGAAAGGCTTTTCGTCCCGCGCTCACCGCATCACGCATGGCCGACGCCATGAGCACAGGGTCTTGGGCCAATGCGATGGCCGTGTTCATGAGCACTCCGTGGCAGCCAAGCTCGAGAGCGATGGCCGCATCACTCGCGGTCCCTACGCCGGCGTCGACCAACACGGGGACCTTGGCATGCTCGACAATCAAGCTCAGGTTGTGAGCATTGCGGATTCCAAGACCGCTTCCAATAGGAGCCGCGAGCGGCATGACCGCCGCACATCCGACATCCTCGAGTTTGCGGCACATAATCGGGTCGTCCAGGCAGTAAGGGAGCACGACGAAGCCTTCCTTGACCAGGATTCGCGCCGCTTCGAGGGTCGCCTCGTTGTCGGGATAGAGGGTTTTGGGGTCGCCGATCACTTCGAGCTTGACCATTTCGGCGATCCCGAGCTCGCGGGCCAAACGGAGCGTGCGAACCGCATCGTCGGCCGTGTAGCAGCCGGCGGTGTTTGGGAGCAAAAGCCATGGCTTGCGTGTGAGAAGCCCCATGAGGGAGCCGGTCGAGCGGTCGTTTAGATCGACCCGACGCAATGCGACCGTGACGATGGCGGCTCCGGACGCGTCGATGGCCTGCTCGGTCTGGTCGACGTCCTTGTACTTTCCGGTGCCGACAATAAGCCGGCTGGCAAAACTCCGGCCCGCGATGACAAGAGGATCGTGCATGGCGGCAGTTTACCTCAGGCTCGATGGACGCGAGGGAAGAAGACCCGGGCCATCGAATCGAGGTAGAGTGCCGCGGCTACGATGACTCTTCACCCCAGCCCCACCACCTGATCGACCGATGCATTACCGATTGCGGTACCTGCACCACGACCTCGCGCTGACCGACGGGCAGTTTGCCGTTGGACGGAACGCGAGCTGCCAGCTCTCGCTCGACGATCCGCTCGTGTCGCGACGCCATGCGCTCCTTACAGTTGGCGATGGGGGGATCACCATCGAGGATCTGCAGAGCCGAAACGGAGTCATCGTCAATGGCCAGCGCATCACGGCGAGGGTCGCCTTGAACGGCGGCGACCGCATCGTCATCGGCGCTCAAGAGCTCACGCTGCTCGAGGGGCGCGACACGGTGCGAGAGACGCAGACGGCCGCCATTGGCAACAGAACGTTGCCGCGAATCCAGGCGGGGGACGGGTCCCACCCTCCTGCCGACGACAACACGGTGGTCTCCGTGCCGGCTCCAGTCGGCCCGTCACGGGGCGAGCCTGATGCGGAATCGAGCGTGGCGCGGCGAGCCGACGCCTTCAGTCTTCTCGGCAAGGTGGCGGAAAAAGCGCTCGCGCTGGGGCGCACCGAAGAAGCCGAGCGGCTACTGACAGCTGCACTTGCAGACGTCATGGAAGGCAGTCGGGCGGGAAAACATCTCCCTCCCGCCCTCGTAGACACGGCCGCTCGTTTCGCCTCCAAGCTTGCCTCGAGCACGACCAAGGGGGCCTGGGTCGACTACACCATCGAGCTGTATGTCGCTCAAAACCGCGTCTGTCCCGGGCCGGTCATCGACGAGCTCTACGCAGCCCTGCGCAAGGTCAGCGCTTTCGACATCGTGCGTCTTCGAGCTTACGTCGCCCGCCTTCGCGAGCGCCTTGCGACCTTTGGCCCAACAGAACGCTTTCTGTTTCAGCGTCTCGAGGGGCTCGAACGCCTCGCGGGGCTCCGGTAGTCCCGAGACCTACCCGCGAAACTCCGGCTTCCGCTGCTCGACCATCGCCGTCACCCCTTCGTCGTGATCCGGCGTGTTCTGCACCATCCCCTGGTACGTAGCGGCAAGGTTGAGGGCCGCATCGAGACCGAGGTTCCAGCTTTGGTAGCAGGCGGCCTTGGTGAGACGCACCGCGAGAGGGGCGTTCTCGGCGATCTCGAGCGCCTTTTCCCGTACCGCCTCGAGGAGCCTTTCTCTGCTCACCACCGCATTGACAAGTCCAATGCGTTCCGCTTCCTGGGCATCTACAAGTCTTCCCGTGAGCATCAACTCGAGGGCGCGAGGGAATCCCACCACGCGAGCGACCACATAAGCGCCGCCATCGCCTGGGATCAGGCCAAGTTTGACGAAGGTGCTGCCGAGCCGAGCGCCCTGCGCCGCAATGCGAAGGTCGCACATGCAGGCGAGGTCGAGCCCAGCGCCGATGGCAGGGCCGTTGATGGCCGCAAGAAGCGGCTTTTCAAAGCGCGCAAGACGTCGCGGGACTCTGTGGATTCCCGCCAGGTAGCGGCTGCGAAGCTCGATAGGTCCGCCGGCAAACATCCCCGAACGTTCCCGCATCCGCTTCACGTCCCCGCCCGCGCTGAAGGTCGCGCCGGCGCCGGTGAGAATGACTGCGCGCACTTCCGGGTCCACGTCGGCTTCGTCGAAGGCCCGCTCGAAGCTGTCGAGCATGCCCTCGCTGTAGGCGTTGCGGGATTCGGGGCGGTCCAGCGTGATGGTGACAATGGAGCCGTCTTTTTCGTAGCGAAGGTCGATGTATTCCACAGGCGGACCGTACTTGCCTTGGTCGCACCGGGCTAGCCCCGTCCGGAAGCGCGTTGCCCCCATCCGGAAACACGTTGCCCCCTTCCGAAAGCACGTTGCCCCCTTCCGAAAGCACGTTGCCCCCGTTCGGAAGCACGTTGCCCCCGTTCGGAAACACGTTGCCCCCGTTCGGAAACACGTTGCCCCCGCAACCTGGGGTTTTCAGCTCTCTAGAGCCTCGCCGAAAAGC
>CAITRH010000149.1 GCA_903894755.1 uncultured delta proteobacterium | reverse complement strand
CGTGTTCCTCAACGACCCCTGCCAAAATCCCACCGGCTACTCCATGACCCCCGAGGACTGGAACGCCGTCGTCGACGTGATCCTCCATCACGCAGCTCGCGGTCCGGTGGTCCTTCTGATCGACTGCGCCTACGCGTCGTACGCCGCCGAACACACGGTCTCGCCGCTTGCTGCGTTGCGGCGCCTCGTAGGGAAAGTCGCCGTGCTTTTCGCCTGGAGCGCCTCGAAGACCTTCACGCATTACGGGCTTCGCGTCGGAGCTCTCGTCGCCTGCGTGGGCTCTTCTGACGCACGGCACGCACGGGCCAACGTGGAATCCGCCTTGAGCTACGCCTGCCGAGGAACCTGGTCGAACTGCAACGCGGGCGGAATGGCCGCTATCACGAGGCTCTTGGTCGAGCCGGAGCTTCGTCTTGCCTGCAACGTCGAGCGCGACCTCCTTCGACACAACCTCGCGCAAAGGGTGGACGCGTTCAATCGGCTGGCACGTCCTCGCGGCCTACGTTACCCGCGCTACGACGGCGGGTTCTTTGTCACCGTGTTCGAGGAGGACGCGTCCGGTAAGGCCGCGCGCCTTCGGCAACAGGGTGTGCCGTTTCCGAGCAGCAGGTCCCGCGTCTCGTGGACGCGCTCGCTTCGGTCTAGAGCCTCGCCGCAAAGCTGCTGCGCGCCGCAAATCGTCGGTCGGGGTCGCTATCTTGGGGATAGGTAATGCCCAGTTCCCGTGTCCACGAGCCCGGGGTTGTGGTCCACAGCCACCCCGACGACGCGCAAACCGGCCGCTTTGTACGCTTGCCAAAGCGCCTCGATTTCCGGCATGGTCGCAAGGCACGGTGCGCAGCTCGTGGACCAAACGTCCGGGTCGGGGTGGTTCACCCGTCTTGGGACCTGGGGAGATGACACTCCACGACACCCGCTACCCTGGGCCCAGCCCAGGGCTGAATTGTGACGCCCCTTCGGGGCTTCCGATCAACGCATGTCGCCCTCATCGGTTTTCCAGCATGAAACTCGGGAAAGGACCCCGTGCGTTGATTGGCAGCCCCGAAGGGGCGATACAATTCAGCCCTGGGCTACGGCCCAGGGTGCGGGTGTCGTGAGTGTCCTTGGACACTCCGGAGCAGCCGAGCCCGCGACACCCGCTGCCGATCAACGCTCGTGGTCCTTTCCAGCGGGGCCCTTACGCAACGAGAAGGCCGTGGGTTGATTGGCAGCCCCGAAGGGGCGAGTCAAATCAGCCCAGGGTGGGGAACCCTGGGTAGCGGGTGTCGCGGAGTGTCCAAGGACTTGCGCCGCAAGCTACTAGGAAAACGCCCCCACGGTCATGGCCCGCACATCGTGCGTGGCCCCTTCGCACGCTGCCCCGCTGCCCCCTGCAACGCCAAAGGCTCACCGTCCGCAACCTGCTGACCTACCGCAACGTATTCTCACTCGACGCTGATACCAAGGGCACGAAGTTTCTCAGCGAGGCGTTCAGCCCGCGCATCCGCGCAGTCGGCCCGCTTCCGCTCCGCTTCCGCTCGCTTCCGCTCCGCTTCCGCTCGCTTCCGCTCTGCTTCCGCCCGCTGCCGCTCGCATTCTGCCGTGTCCTCGAGCGACGGAAGCATCGTGCCGTCGAGCGCAAAAAACCGCAACCAGCACGTTTCCATCCCCGCGTAGGTCCCGTGCCATACCCCCGCCTTCACCCCAAGGGGTTCGATCCACACGCGCTCGTCGGCATCGGCCGCCATCGGCTCGTAATGCCCCTCAAGAAACTGCAGGACTGTTATCGTTTCCTTGAAAGGGTCGAAGATCCCGTAATACGGCACATGCAAAACATTCTCGTAAATCCAGTACTTCCCCTTGAGCGGCGTGGTATCGAGCTCCTCTTCTCCATTGTCTGACACGAACTCGAACACCACCCGCGGCGGGACATGCTCCTGCCACAGCACATACGAACGCCTCGGGATGCCGTCGAGGAGCGGCGGAACACCAGGCACGTAAAACCAGTCCGGAACAATGCGCCCTCGCTCCGGTGCAACGTTGTGGCGCCAGTAGACAGCGTTGTCTGCTCCGAGAAGGTAGTGGCCATCTGGATGAAGCCGATCGAGCACCGGCCGAAGGGTCTCGGACAGGAGCGT
>CAITRH010000148.1 GCA_903894755.1 uncultured delta proteobacterium | reverse complement strand
GGGACCTAGGCGCGTCGAGGTGTACGAGAAAGGGAAAGCCAAGGTGATCAAAACCGCGGGCGAACAGCTCTTTGCTCGCCCACACTTGCAGAATGCGGTCCCCGTAGAGGCGTTGTACGACAAGGCCGCTGCACTCGACGTCACCCTAGCGAACCTCCTCAATCGGAAGGGCTACGCCAGCCTGGAGGCGGTTCGGGACGAGGGCGAAGCGAAAGGGCTTCGCGAGGCCGTGCTTGCCGTCTGCGAGCTTCTTGCGATCTCCCCTACCGACACGCAATTGGACACGTTGCGCGCCAACCCCACCGAGCAGCTCGCCGTGCTTCTTGCCCATTTGCGCCAGCATCGCGCTTGGCCCGAGCCTTAAGGCGTCCAAGGCGTCCCACCAAGCCCTGAACGGACAAAACACGTCGTGCAGAGGGGGGATCCAACGGACCGCAACGTCAAAACACGCCATGCAAAGGCGTGCACCAAGGTCCGCCGCGCCAGCGCACGACATGCCGAGACGGCTCCACGGGCTGCAACCGGTCTTACACGGCGTGTTGTGGAAGCAACGGCTGTCCTGAACGTACGGGTCACAACGGGTTTGAGGAGATCCACGCGTCGGAACGGTCCCAACACGACGTGCTGTGGGACTTCACGAGGCCCCGAGGGGCAAAACACGACCTGCGCCGTCGCCCTCACGGAAACAGCACCGCCTGCACTACCAGCGCCGCCGCTACCATGACCATCGCTCCCGTGAGCAGCCCCGCTGCCCGCTGCGGATTCGCGCGTGCCAGCGCGTACGCCAGAAAGAACGCAAGACCGCCCCCGTACATGCTTCCAAGCGCCCGCCAGAAGAACGCGATGTGAAGCCCTGGGACCCCAAACTCCGCAGGATGCGCCCCTTGCACGGCACGCCATCCCGCATAAAAGCCTACCGAAACCAATGCTCCCCAAGCTGCTGCTAGTCCTGTCCTCACGCCTTGAAGCACTCCGGATCGGGCACGCTGCACGGGATCTGCCGCCCCAACACATCGACTGCGGCAAGCGCCTTTCCTGCTTCGCAGCCCAGGATACCGAACTTCCGAAGCGCCCCTGGAGCCAGAGCCACGTCGACAAAAGGGACCAAGGCGCAGTCGATGCGAAGGCGAAAGCTTGGGGACACAAAACGCATGGAGAGCTCCCGCAGCGTCTCTGGGAGCTCCGCTACCTGCGCGTGTAGCAGGCGCATTTCGGCATTGTGGACCGCACCACGTCCAGCGGCCTTGTAGCGAAGGAGCTGCACCTCACACGCACCGAGCTCCTTGGCGCGTGCTGTCAGGTGCTCGAGGACCTGCCAAGCGTGGCGGGTGAGCACGACGTTAGCTCCCGTTCGAACGCCGGCGTCGACCAAGGTCCGAAGCGCCTGCTCGGACGACAGGGTGCCGTCGAGGGTCACGTTCACCTGTGCAAAGGGGGTAAGCGAGACGGCCCGAGCGCGTGTGAGTCCGTAGCCGCTCGTGGTCATCACGGCGACGAGCCCCAAGGCGTGTGCGTGTTCGGCGAGCAGAGGGAGGTCGTCGCGTGTCAGGGGCTCTCCTCCTCCGAAAGCGACGGTAAAGACGCGGGCTTGGGCGATGCGGTCTAGCCGGTCGAGCAAGGCTGCAAACGAGGGGGCGAAGCCGTTCGGAGTCGCGTCGAGGTAACAGGTCGGGCATCCCACCGGGCAGCGTGCGGTGACCGCAAGATGGACCTCTAAAGGCGCGCTGGTTTGGGGCGCTTCGCTGCAAGCGAGGTGAAGGGAGCGGGTCCCTTCGTGGTCGAGGGCGACCAGAGCGGGAGGATCGTCGATGCGCACCCAAGCCCCCCAGGACTCGGAGCGGTGCGTATGGGTTCCACTTCGCAACGAAGCGGCGACGGCGGCCATCAAGGCGGTGCCTACGGCAGCCGTGGCAAACAGGACATCGACGACGCTCCCGAGGCTCGAGCAGTTGGCGCCATAGCCGAGACGAACGGTACGAATGGAGCGTTGCAGATTGTCCATAACTGGATAGCTGGAGCCTCGCCGAAAAGGGTTACGAGCGGTCCAAAGCGGGAGGAGAACCTGTGAACCCACAAGCCGCGAGAAGGGCGCATTCGGCCTCGGCCCATCGGTGCTCGGGCAATGTGCAGAGAAGGGCTCCAAGGCGCGAACGATGGACGATGCCGACGTGATCGAAGTTGATCGCGCAGGCCGTCGGCATGCCGTCATTTGGCGAGAGCACCACCTCAGTCTCGAGTCCGCGAATGCTGCGCGTCACGGGAGCCACGATCAGCTCGTTGAGCATGCCGATGACCGCATCGCGAGTCAGCAGCAACACCGGCCGCTTCTTGTCCGGTGCAGCAAAGCGGTGCCACCGAATCTCACCGCGACGCATAGAATTCCTCCCAGCCTTCGCCTTCCCACGCCAGAGCCCCCTCCTCATCACTCGAAAACTCGTGGTCTCCGGGTGGAGTCGCCTCGTAGGCATCCGCGTCGCTTCTGACGCGGCTGGAGGTGACAAGAAGCAGACGAACGAGACGAATCCGCTCTTGCGCGTCGAGCTTGCGCGCGAGCGGCCACAGGTCTTGCGCTGTCAATGTCGGCGATGTCATGACGCCCTCGTCTGATCGGTTACCTCTCCAGTCAGATCGGTAAGGGAGCTTCGCGTCGAGGTCGCGCTACGTCAAGCCGCCCGATCGAACGCGAAGCGTCGTTGACCTATGCTCCCCCACTGCGCTACGAGCGTCCGGGCTTTCCGACCTAACGACGACCGCTTCCTCGATGCCTTATTCCCCCCATCGCCCGTTCGTACCGCGGCCGCACGTCGTCGGACTGCTCGCGTGGTTCCTTGTCCGCTCCGCCGCGGCCCAGAGCCCCGACGCCGGTGCGCCTCCACCTCGTGTCGATATCCCAGACCCTGGCGGCCCCTCGCTCCCCCCAACCGAGGCGGAAAAGTCCGAGGGCCTTCCTATTCTCCGCATCGAGCTCGGCGACAACCGACGGGTCTCCATCGACGACGTCACCAGCTATCTTCGCGAAAAGAAAGGACAACCTTTCCGCGCCGAGCTCCTCTCCGCCGATGTCCGCTCCCTCTGGGACTCGGGCTTCTTCGACGACATCAAAGCAGACCTCACCCGTACCGACTCCGGCGTGATCCTGAGGTTTCTCGTCCGCGAACGCCCCAACATCAAAGCCATCGAGTTCGTCGGCAACGACGAGATCGACACCGAGAAGCTCACCGAGGCCATCGAGCTCAAGACCAACACGATCCTGAGTGTTCCGGCGGTGCGACGAAGCATCCAGAAGATCAAGGACGCCTACGGCGAAAAAGGATTTCTCCTCACCGACGTCGAGTACACACTCGAGCCGCAGCGCGACAACGAGGTGATCATCCGCATCACGGTCCGCGAGCACCAGCAAGTGACCGTTCGGCGCATGACGTTCATCGGCAACGAGCATCTTTCCGACGGTGAAATCCGCGAGGTGATGCAGACCGGCCAGGGGGGATTCTTCGCCTTCGGCTCGGGAGGCGCGTACCGCCAGGACGTCTTCGAGCGCGACGTCTTGATGCTCAACGCGCTCTACTACGACCGCGGCTACATGAATGTCCAAGTGGGCACGCCGCGGGTGATGCTGACGCCCGATCGGGAAGGCATCGACATCACGGTGGTGGTGCACGAAGGACCGCGCTACAAAATCCGTCAGCTCAAGGTGTTCGAGCTCGACGCCGACGGGCGAGAGGTGGAGCCTCTCAAGGGACGTCGCGCGCTCCGTGCGCTTCTGCGCTCCAACTCCGGCGACTGGTTCAACCGCGCGGAGCTGATCAAGGATCTCCAGTCCATTCGGACCCTCTACCGCGACGCGGGCTTTGCCAATGTGGAGGCCGAGCCCCAGATGGAGCTCGATCCGGCGCGTCAGGAAGTCGATATCCTTGTTCCCATACGACGTGGCCCGCCGGTCAAGATCGAGCGCATCGAGATCAAGGGGAACTCCAAGACCCGCGACAAGGTGCTGCGGCGGGAGATGGAAATCCAAGAGGGACAGCTTTTCTCCGAGACGCGCCTCGAGGACAGCAAACGACGGGTGCAGGCTCTTGGGTACTTCGAGCGGGTCGATGTCAGCACGGAGCAGGGCTCGGCCCCCGACAAGATCATTGTCAACTTCGAGATCGGAGAGCGCCCCACGGGAACGTTCCAAGTGGGGGCCGGTTTCAGCTCCGTCGAGAACTTCATAGCCACGGCGCAAGTCCAGCAGGCCAACTTGTTTGGCAACGGGCAATCGTTGGCGCTCCAGGCGCAGCTCAGTGGGCTTCGCCAGCTCGTGACCATTCGCTTCTTCGAGCCGTATTTCCTGGACTCGGACTGGTCGGCCAGCACGGAGCTTTTCGACACGCTCTACGTATTCCCTGACTTTTCCCGTCGCTCGCTAGGCGGCTCGCTGACTTTTGGCTACGCGCTGATGCAACCGTGGCTTCGTCTGAGCCTGACCGCCACAGCGCAATCCGACAAGATCGACACGACCTCGAGCAACACGCTGTTTGGGGCGACATCAAGTTTTGTGAGCGTGTTTCAGCGTCTCCCTCTGGCGAACCTGTTCAACGATGGAAGGACCATTTCGGCGCGTCCTGCGATCACCTACGACACGCGTGACAACCGTCTTTTCCCGACCTCTGGGGTGTTTCTTCAAGCGTCGACGGAGCTTGCAACCTCGTATGTCGGCAGCGAGATAGAGTTTCTACGCAATCGGCTCACGGGACGGTTTTACTATCCACTTGGCGGCGGGAGCGGGATGCCCGGGTCGGGCTTTGTGCTCAAGTTGAACACGGAGCTTGGGGTGGTGACGAGTCCGAATTCCGTGGGAGTACCGATTTTTGCGCGGTTTTTCCTGGGAGGGATTCTCGATGTGCGCGGGTATCGACTGCGCACGCTAGGCCCGCGGCTTCCTCTGAACTCCTCGCTTGATGTCAACGCGCCTCCCATTCCGAACGGTGCGAACATCGGAGGAAACCTGCAGGCGTACATGAACCTCGAGTTCGAATTTCCCATCATCGACAAGGTAGGAATTCGCGGGGTTGTGTTCTTCGACGCTGGCAACGCATGGAACCTAGAGAACCAGTTTTGCAAGACCACGCCTGCGCCGCAGTTCAGCAAGGTGGTGAGTCCATGTTTCAACGGGCTTTCGACCATGGCGTACCTGCGCACCAGCACGGGCTTCGGGGTCCGTTGGTTCTCTCCGCTCGGTCCACTTCGTTTCGAATGGGGCTTCCCGCTGGCCCCCTTGCCTTATGAAGAGTCGAGCGTCTTCGAGTTCACCATCGGCAACTTCTTCTGAGAAGCCTCACCCATCGTCGATCGGCGCAAGGCACTCCCAAGGAAATAGTTGCCCCACGATCTCCTCCCGCGGACCTCACCCCCACACGATTCGGAGCGTTCACATCGTCCCCCTCCCCATCGATGGGGAGGGGGAATTTGTAGGCGCGCGAAGTCGCGGGGGGTGAGGTCCGACGGTGGTCCGACGGTCGGCGGGGTGGGTCTGCGGGAGAACTATTTCCTAGGTTAGTTCAGTTCAATTGCAGCGAAGGGGGCGGAGCGTCTCGATTGCTGTGGCGCGGCCGATTCCTCGATTCCGAAGGGCGGCTCGTTTCAGAATGGGCGGCTGCGGCGGCGCGTCGACGGTGTGCCCGCATTTCGATGCCTACCGGGGTTGCCTTGAGCAGAGTCCTTAGCTTGCCGCGGGCGCGGTGCAGTCTCGCGCGGACCGCACTTTCCGTGATCTCGAGGCGGATCGCGATGTCCTGAAGGCCAAGGTCGTGGAGATAATGAGCGATCACGAGGTTTCGGGAGTCGTCCGGCAGTTGCGCGACCGCCCTTTGCACATACGCGTCGCGCTCCTTGTTGGACAAAATCGTGTCGCTACGTTCCTGCTCCACAACGTCGTTGGTCGCCGGTAGGTTTCCGAGGTCCTCGAATTCGAGCCCCTCTAGCAGCCGCGCTCGATGCGATCGTTGCGACCGCATCAACATCAGCGCTTCGTTGGCGGTGACGCGAAAGAGCCAGGTCGAAAAACTCGAGTCCCCCCGGAACGAACCGAGGCGACGCATCACCTGCAGGAGCGTCGCTTGCAATAGGTCGTGACGGTCCGCTTCGGACACCGGATACCGCAAAAGCTGCCTTTCAACGAGCGGGCGAACTGCGGTCACGAGACCATTGAGCGCGGCAGCGTCTCCGGCGATGGCTCGGTCTAAAAGAGCAGGTTCGATTGCGAAGGCCATGGATGTCAGGCGGCTTTCTCCCCAGCTGGGGTTTCAATTTCGGGTCTGTTCGCTCCTCACACTCCGCGTAGGCGTACGAACAACTTGGGTCAGGGCAGCCCCGCAAACACGTTGCGTTCGACAACGCCCCCTCGCGCTCACTTATGCGAGCGTCATGCCGAGGTCGCGCATCCGTTGCGCTCCACGCGACGCTTGCGCAGCTTCGAACCGCCAGAAGCAGGTAGAGGGGCGGGGAACGATTGGAGGGGGCTGTAGTTTTTGCCGACACCTGCAGCGCTCGGCGACAACGTTGTTTTCGGAAAGCGACGTCGTGCTAAAGGAGCCGCCATGCCAGCTTCCCTGCAGCATCCGCTTCCCGGCGGTATGCGGGACCTACTCCCCGAAGAAGCCGCCCAGCGTCGCGCCCTGGCGCAGAACATTCTGCGGGTATTCGGGGTCCATGGGTACGCCCTCGTGACCCTTCCCGCCTTCGAGTTTGCCGAGGTTCTCGAGCGCGGTCTTGGCGTTCTCGACCCTGCCGATGTCCTTCGTTTCGTGGAGCCCGAGTCGGGCGAGGTAGCGGCGCTTGGTCCCGACATGACGCCGCAGATCGCGCGTTTGATCGCGACGCGTCTAGGCGACCGACCCGCCCCCTACCGTCTCTGTTACGAGGGGACCGTGCTGCGTCGGCGGAGCGGCAGGGCTCGCAAGCATCGTCAGATCGCGCAGGTGGGGGTGGAGCTTGCCGGGGTGGGCGAGCCCGAAGGCGATCTCGAGCTACTTGAGGTCGCGGCGCGAGCCCTCGTGGCGACCGGGCTCGAGCGGTTCACCATCGACCTTGGAGATGCGGGCATCGTGCGATCGCTCTTGCCAGCGTCGCCAGCGTCGATCGAGCCCAGCGCGGTATTGCGGGCGCTGTCACGGAAGGATGATGCGGAGCTGTCCGAGCTCGTTCGCGGTTTCGAACATGCCGACGCGCTCGTGCGACTGACGGCGCTTCATGGCGGCAGGGACGCGGCGCTCGAGGGGGTAAGGCTTCTAGCCGACACACCGGCAGCGTCGTCAGCTCGCGAGCTTCTCGAGCTCTTTGATGCAGCGACGGCACGTGGTTTTGGAGGGCATCTCGTCGTGGATCTCGGCGAGGTGCGAGGGTTTGCCTACTACACGGGGCCTATCTTTCACGTGTTTGCGCAGGGACCGGGCGAAGCCATCGGCTCTGGGGGGCGTTACGACGAGCTCCTAGGACGCTTTGGCGCGCCTATGGCGGCGGCGGGTTTTGCGCTGGACTTGGATCGTCTTGTTTGGGCGCTTCAGGCTGCGGGCAGGCTTGCTGCGAAAGAGCACGGGGTGGTGGCGGTGGCGGCGAGCGACACGCGCGTTGCGTCCTTGCGAGCGGCGGGCGTTCGGACCTCGGTGGTGGCGAGCTCCGATCGGGCTTGGGAGTATGCGCGGGGCTGGGGCTATTCGCATGTTCTCGAAGGGGGCCATCTTGTAGAAGTGACCACCGGGAAAAGCTTCCCCGCAGACGCCGGTCCAGATATGGACTGCATTCTCGATTGGTTCGGGCGAAAAGGAGCGTAAGTCAACATGGCGGCAGTGGTCATTGTGGGAGCCCAGTGGGGCGACGAGGGAAAAGGGAAGATCGTCGACTACTACACCGAGCACGCCGACCTCGTGGTTCGCTACGGCGGAGGGCCCAATGCGGGGCACACACTGGTGGTGGACGGTGTCAAGCTCATTGTTCGACTGATCCCGAGCGGCGTGCTCCGCGCCAAGACCACCTGTGTCTTGGCCCAGGGGATGGTGATTGATCCGACGGGACTGGTGGTGGAGCTCGACGAGCTAGGACGTCGCGGGCATTTGCGGAGCGGCTCCTTGGTGATCTCGGACCGCGCCCATGCGATCCTTCCCTACCATGTGCTACTCGATGGTCTTCGGGAGCAGGGAAAAGGCGCGTTAGGCACGACGAAGCGCGGGGTGGGACCTTGTTACGAGGACAAGGTGGCGCGTCGAGGGATCACCTTGGGAGCATTCCGCGACTTCACAAAGCTTCGAGAGCGTGTTGCAGCGGCGCTCGACTCGTGGAATCCGTCCATAGTGGCGCTCGGGGGGACCGCACCGTCGGTTGACGAGGTCCTCGAGACGGTCAAGCCTGCTGCCGATCGCATTGTGCCCATGTTGGCTGATACTGGGGCGCTGGTAGAGCGAGCAGTTCGTCAGGGCAAGAAGGTGCTCTTCGAGGGGGCCCAAGGGACTCTACTGGACATCGATCACGGCACCTATCCCTACGTGACGTCGTCGCATCCCACTGCAGGAGGGGCCTGCACGGGGACTGGCGTGGGGCCATCACGCATCGACACGGTAGTTGGGCTCGTGAAGGCCTATTGCACCCGGGTTGGTGGCGGGCCTTTTCCGACGGAGCTGTCCGATGCGACCGGGGAGCGATTGCGCAAGGTTGGAGACGAATTCGGCTCCGTGACGGGGCGTCCAAGGCGCACGGGATGGCTCGACTTGGTTGCATTGCGTTATGCGGTACGGGTGAACGGGTTGGACGGGCTAGCGGTGACCAAACTGGATGTACTGACAGGGCTGGACGAGCTTCTGGTATGCACGGCGTACGAGACTGCTGCGGGTCCTGTCGATGTGTTTTCGATGGACGACCTCACGGGAGTTGTTCCTCGGTATCAGCGCTTTGCGGGGTGGAAGGAGGATCTTACGGGGGCACGGACGCTCGAGGATCTTCCCAAAGCTGCACGCGACTACGTTGCGTTCATTTCGAGCGCAACGGAGTGCCCGATTTTTCTGGTGAGTGTGGGGTCAGGCCGTGAAGACACGATTGTGTTGCGGCACCCGTTCGAGCCCTGAGCGTCAGTCATCTCCCGAGACGTTAACCAAGTGCTTGCCCCCGCCCCCGCACGCTCCACCCAACGTGGTCGCTCCCCCCTGCGCACGGGGAAGGACCTCGAGGCTCTCACGTCGGGACCTCGAGGCTCTCACGCCGCGACCTCGATGCTCGGCTACCTGGATGTCGAGCATCTCACGCTGGACGTGGATTCCGGACACGTCGCGCATGTGAACGTCGAGGTCGACGTACGCGATGCTCCAACGCGCAGACCTCGAACATCAGCCACGGCGACCACGAGCATCGTACACATGGACCTCGATTGGTTGGCTGTGACCACGTGGAGCATCTAGGTCGCGACGTGCAACCATCGAGGTCGTGGACGTCAAACGTCGCGTGGCGACATTCGATGCTCGCACACCGCGACTTAGAGGCTTGCACACGGCGACCTCGAGGGTCCAACCCATGGACTTCGAGCATTGCACGATGGACGTGAATTACGGGCATGTCCTGCATGCCGATGTCGAGGTCGAGACAGTAGATGCTCCAACGCGAAAACTTGGAGCATTGGCCACATCGCCCCAAAGCATCGAACAGGGGGACGTCAATTTCGGGGCTGTCGCGACGTCAAGTTCGAGGTCGCGATGTACAACCATCGAGGTCGCGATGTACAACCATCGAGGTCGCGATGTACAACCATCGAGGTCGCGATGTGCGACGGTCGAACGCGCTGCGTGCAAGCGTCGAGGTCGCCTCGTGGGAGCGTCGAACGGACGGCGTGCGAGGGCCCCTCACCTAAGGGCCCCGGGTTACGTTGCATGCAACGCTGCAACGTCGTCGCATCGCGGCTCTCCGCGCAGAAGCGCGAAAACACCACTGGCATGCTCCTCGCTTAGGGGAGCGGTACGAAAGGAGGGCTCGGATGAACCCCGACCCCGCTAGGCTTCGAGATCTTGCTATCAGTGATTCTGGTTTCGTCTTCGACCCGTTCACTGGCTACACGTTTACCGTCAACGCCACTGGACTTGCCATCTTGCAGGCGCTCAAGGAGGGCCTTTCACTCGATCTGATCGTGCGACGTCTTCAGGACTCGTTCGAGCTAGAGGGGGACGAGGATCTCGCGCGCGATGTCGACGAGTTTTGCGTTCGCCTTCGCGACCAGAAGCTGGCCCGGTAACACAATGAAACCAATCACTGCTGCCGTTGGCATCACGGGGATGAACGCGACCGACAATCCGGCGCCGGGCGTTGCGGTTGCGCGCTCGCTACGTCATGAGCCTACCTTTGCAGGAAAGCTCATTGGGCTTGGCTACAGCGCCTTGGATCCCGGCTTTTACGCCGAAGGGCTCCTGGATGCAGCCAGTGTTCTCCCCTTTCCCTCTGCGGGCAAGGACGCACTATTGCAACATCTTCGCACTGTGCAGGAGACCTTTGGCCTCGATGTGCTGGTGCCCAACTTGGACTCCGAGCTCCGCGCAATCCTGGGCTTCGAGAGAGAGCTCAACGAGCTTGGGATCCGCACGTTTCTCCCCTCCATGGAGGCTCTCGAGCGCAGCTCCAAAGCGCAGCTTCCCAAGCTCGCCGCCAACCCCAAGATCCGGGTTCCCGATTCGGACGCTTTCGTGACGGCCGATGCTATCCCGAAGCTGGGGCAGCGACTGGGATTTCCCCTCGTGATCAAGGGGGTCTACTACGGAGGCGACATCGTCCATACGGAGGCGGATGCGGTGTTCGCGTTCCACAAATACGTAGCGACCTGGGGGCTTCCGGTCATTGCGCAGCGCTACATTGCCGGTGAGGAATACAACGTGGCGGCGGTGGGGGACGGTCACGGCAATACCGTGGGGGCTGTTGCCATGCGCAAGATGGCCTTGACCGACAAGGGGAAAGGTTGGTCCGGCGTCACGGTAGACAACCCGGAGCTCCTGACATTGGCCGAGGAAGTAATCCGAGAGCTTCGATGGCGAGGTCCACTGGAGGTCGAGGTGCTTCGGGAACACGATACGGGGGTCCTCGAAGTCATCGAGATCAACCCGCGCTTTCCAGCGTGGATCTACCTTGCTGCGGGGGCTGGGCAAAACCTCCCCTATTACGTTGTCTGTCTCGCTTTGGGTCTTCCCATTCCCAAGCCCGCACCGCGGTACCGGGTGGGAACACTCTTCGTACGCATTTCGCTTGACCAGATATCCCAACTCGAAACCTACGGTCAGCTCAGTGCTACCGGCAACATCAGCTATGAGAAGAAGGTGCAACCGTGAAGCCTCGCTACGAACGTCCTGTCTTGGTACGCCACGGTCTCGGAGGAGCAAACAAGTTCGGGGCCCTTCCCGGCCTCCGCTCGATGAAGACCTTCGAAGGGATCCCAGTAGACGAACTGGTTCGCCAGTACGGCTCGCCGCTCTTTCTGTTTTCTGAGCGCATCCTTCGAGATCGCTATCGTGAGCTGAAGGATCAACTGGCCCGCCGCTTTGCAAACTTCACAATGGCCTGGTCCTACAAGACCAACTACCTGGGAGCGATCTGCAAGGTATTTCACCAGGAGGGGGCTTGGGCCGAAGTTGTTTCGGGTATGGAGCTGAAGAAGGCACTGAGAGCGGGGATCCCAGGACGGCAGATTCTGTTCAATGGTCCGGCCAAGAGCGCTGCGGACCTCGATCTTGCCTTTCGCGAGGGGGTACGGGTGCACTTCGACCACCTCGACGAGATCTTGCTGGCAGAGAAGACAGCGTCGGCGTTGGGCATCGTTCCTGAGGTAGGGATCCGAGTGAACATTTCCGAGCTTCCAGTCCCCACCTGGGATCGCTTTGGTTTCAACCTGGAGAGTGGACGGGCCCTCGAGGCGGTGCGACGCATTGTTCGACGTGGCAAGCTCGATCTGCGAGCCTTGCACGCGCACATTGGCACCTTCATACAGGAGCCGGACGCGTACCGGATGGCCGCCAAGGCGCTTGGCAAGTTTGCCATCACCCTCGAGGCCGAGGAAGGCGTACGCATCGACGCCATCGACCTAGGTGGTGGCTTTGCTTCGCACAATACGCTGCATGCGCAATACCTGCCAGGGGAAGAAGCGACCCCTTCCTTTGGCCAATATGTGGAGCGCATTGCCGCAGGGTTTGACGAGGCCTACGATGGGCCAGAGCCGCCACATCTCATTCTGGAAACTGGACGGGCGTTGGTGGATGACGCCGCAGTGCTTATTTCTACTGTGCTAGGCAACAAGCGCCTTCTGGATGGAAGACGCGCGGTGATTGTAGACGCTGGGGTCAATATCCTTCCGACCGCTTGGTGGTACCGTCACGAGATCCATCCCGCCCAGGACTTCTATGGCACCGCAGAACCAACGGTGTTCTTTGGACCGCTGTGCATGAACATCGACGTGGTCCGAGACCGCATCATGTTTCCACCGTTGCAGGTGGGCGACCGCATCGTGATTGGCCACGTGGGGGCGTACAATGTGACCCAGTGGATGCAGTTTATCACCGATCGTCCCAACGTGGTGATGGTGTCGTCACGAGGCGAGCATGGGCTGATTCGACGGGCTGAGGACTTCGAGACCCTGTTGGCGCAAGAGGAGATCCCGTCGTGGCTTTGACCGCTGCATGGGGGGGGAAATGGCTGCTGGAGCTGCTTCTACGCCCCTATGCGCGAGTGCTGTTTTCGAGGGATCTTGCCGTAGGAGTCCTAGTTCTTGCGGCCATAGGGACATTTCCAAGGCTCGGGCTAGCGACGCTGTTGGCAGTGGCAGCGGCGCACAGCCTGGCCTGGCTGTTTGGGCTAGGTGGCCTAGCACTGCGGGAAGGGGGGGCTGCCTGTACGGCGGTTCTGACAACGTTGGCCGTGGGAGTGTACGCTCCCGAGGGGGGGCATCTGTTTGCGTTGGTCTTGTTGGGAGCGGTCTTCTCCGTGCTCTACACAGCGTCGTTTGAGGCCGTGTTTGGCGCAGTGGCGCTTCCAACGCACTCACTCCCCTTTGTGGCGGCCGCATGGACGGTGCATCTTGCAGCGCGCATGCTCCCGTCGTCGGAGCCCCCCTTTCCGCTCACGACGCCGCTGCCCTGGATTCCCATGGGCATGCTCGAATCGACGTGGCTGGATATCCCGTCGTCCCTTGTGTTTCTGCACGGGAGCGTGGCAGGAGTGCTGGTGCTGGCTGCATTGTTTCTTCACAGCCGCATCGGTCTGCTCCTTGGTGTGCTGGGGGGGCTTGTGTCCTTTGGGATGAGGGCGTGGCTGCGGGAGGGGGTTCCATGGTCTACGTTGGACGCGATTGCAGCGTTCAATGCGGTGCTTGCGGCCGTAGCGATGGGAGGGATTTGGTTCGTTCCACAGCCGTCGTCCATGGTGCTTGCCGCGGGCTCGTCCTCGGTGGCCTGTGCGCTGACCTACGCGCTGTTTCCTGTCGCGTCCTCGCTGTATCTTCCCGTGTTGTCGCTCCCCTTCGTGGTCACGACGCACCTGCTGCTCACAGCGTCTCGCAGCCGCGAGCAGGATCGTCGTCCACGCTCTGCACTTCCCGCGGAACGTCCAGAGGAAGCCCTTGCAAGTCACTGGATGCGGATACGTCGGTTTGGCGATGTGGCTTGGCTACCGTTCCGCCTTCCGTTTCGAGGGGAGTGGGTCGTGTCGCAGGGGCACGATGGGGCGTACACCCACCAAGGACCGTGGCGTCATGGGTTGGACTTCGAGGGGCGCACTCCTGAGGGCTTGGCGTACGTACGGGAAGGGAAAGAGCTGCGTGACTTCGTCTGTTATGGCCTTCCTGTGCTTGCAGCAGGGCCCGGCACGGTGGTGGAGATAGCGGATGGTGTTGCGGACAACCGTCCTGGCGAGGTGAACACACTGGAAAACTGGGGCAATGCTGTGGTGCTTGCGCACGGTGCGGGGCTCTACTCGGTGTATGCGCACCTACAGAATCGGTCCATTCGACCGAAGAAAGGCGACTTCGTGGTTGCAGGGACCGAGCTTGGGCGCTGTGGAAACTCGGGACGGTCCCCAACGCCGCACCTTCATTTTCAGGTGCAACGAGCCATTCCACTGGGAAGTCCGACGCTACCTGCCGACTTTGGCGATGTCATCACGCGGACTGGCGAGACCCTGACGCTAGCCAATCGGGTGATTCCAGCGCAAGGCGAGCAGGTGAGGGCGCTGGTTCGCGACGAGGCCGTGGCGCGCTCGCTGGCGTTTCTTCCTGGGTCGCGCTACGTGCTGGAGGCGAGCGGAAGGCGCGAAGAGGCGCGGGTCGAGGTGAATCTGTGGGGACGTCGGCTGCTTCGCTCCGATCAGGCCATGCTGTTTCTTGATCCGTACGACGCAGGGCTGGTATTGGTGGATTTCCACGGAAGCCGGCGGTCGTTGCTTCGCTACGTGCTGCTGGCCCTGGCGAGGGTTCCGTTTGACCAGGCACCGTCCATCGAGTGGCGCGACAGTGTAGCCCGCCGCTTGTTGCTTCCAGGTATTCTGCGTCCGTTTGCAGACCTTGCCGAGGTCGTATTGCCTGAAATCGGAAACCTGGAGGTGCACTATCGTGCCTACCGAGAGGAGGGACAGCTTCACGTGGTCGGAGTTGCAGAACAGTGGAAGACCCACACGGTGGTGTTGCTTGGCAAAGGCGAGCTCACCATCGAGATCGAGCACAAGAACCATCGAGACCTGATCAAGGTGCGCGAAGAGGTGACGTCGTGAGGCGCGCGGTGTTGGTTCTGGCGTTTGCGGCATCGCCCGCTCTTGCACAGGGACCGGAGGCCGCCCGGGAGGGGGCGTGGAGCAACTCGGTGACGTTAGAACAGCAAGGTAAGTTGACCGAGGCGCGTGACAGGCTGCTTCGAGGCTGGGGCACACAGCCGGACAGCTACGAAGTGGCACTTCGTTTGGGTTGGCTGTCTCTTTTGTTGGAGGAGGCCGACGAGGCCATTGCGTTCTACAGGAGGGCGCGAGGCCTTCCAGGAGCGGGAGAGGACGCACGTATGGGGCTCGCGTCGGCCCTGGCGCTGAAGGGGTTTGAAGAGCTAGAGCAAGCGGATCGGTCCGAGGCGCGCACTGCGTTTGCTGAGGCCTTACAACTGGAGCCAAACCACGGTGAGGCGGGGCGTGGAATGGCGCTTTTGGGTCCATTGAGCCCGGTGGTTCCCGAGGCATGGGTGGCGTACCTGTCGCAGACGGGGATAGGGTCGTCTTGGACTGGGTGGAGTGCCTTTGGGCATTTACGGTGGCAGATCAATGATATCTGGCGAGTGCGTGGGGCGTACAGGCATGCGGAGCTGACACAGAGCTCGACAAAGGCACCGCAGAACGAGGTCTACGCAGGGGTCGCCATGGAGGCTCCTTACGTTGGCTTCGAGCTTCTGGGCTTTGTGGTGGACCCGAAGTACGACTCCACGGCCTATGGCCAGGCATCGTCGTTGCGCCTTGGCAAGACCTTTGGGTTACTGGTAGAGGATGCGGTGTTCAAGCGCGACACGCGGTGGAGCGGACAGCTTTCGCCGCAATTGTTCTGGTGGCCATGGCAATCGTTGGGCTTGCAAGCGGGGGTGCGGGCCACCTTCGACGACACTGGGAAAGACCTGAGCGCACGGTTAGGCATCACGTGGATCGCAGGGGCGTGGACCATCGTCGCTCAGGGCCACCTGGGGACCGAACGCTGGCCCGTTGGGTTGGCCGCTCCTATCGTGCTCAACATTCCGCCGGACCTTACGCTTGGCGGGACTGGCACCATCGGCTGGGACGTCACCCCAAGGTTTCGGCTGTACCTGCAGGGGCAGGGGGAGCGTATGGAGTTCAATGGACAGACAGGATTGGCATTTATCGGCGCTGTCGGGGCCAGTATGGCCATCGGCAAGTAGTGTGCATGGGAAGGAGCAATCAAATGCGTAGACTATGGGCGGTATTGTTGGGAGTGACCCTCACCGTGGCGGTGAGCGTAGGGGCCGATGAGACGTCGCAGGTGGCGGATCTGTATCGGACTTCGTACCAGGCGGAAGCCCGAGGGGACTATGTTGGGGCGCTTGCAAGGATGCGTGAGATAGCAGGCAAGACAGGGAGCAGCTATTTCGTACAGGTTCGCATGGCATGGCTGTCGTATGCCGGTGGGGACTCGGTGGCGTCAGAGCGACTGTACCGGGAGGCGTCCGCCAGCGCGCCGAAGAGTGTGGAGTCGCGTATAGGACTGACGCTTCCCCTGATGGCGCTGCAAAAGTGGCGCGACTTAGAGCGGGCATGCCGAGACGTACTGGCACTCGATGCGGGCCATGCCATTGCGCGGGCTCGGTTGGCACACGCGCTGTATGCCCTTGGGAACTACCCCGATGCTGCTACGCAGTACCGCAAGCTCGTAGAGGACTACCCCGCAGATCTGGATCATCAGACAGGCCTAGGCTGGGCGCTCCTTCGCATGGGAAGGCGTGCTGAGGCAAGGCAGATGTTTGCTGCGGTCCTTGCGGTGTCACCGGACAACGCGAATGCGAAGGCTGGGATGGCAGCCCCCTAACTAAACCAAATGATTGGCAGCCCCGACGGGGCGAATCAGAACAGCCCAGGGTGGGTAACCCTGGGTCGCTGGTGTCGGGGTTCGGCCCCGGTTCGGACCTGCTGTTCTCAAGTTGGGTTTGGTTTAGAAAAAATATTTCTCTGCGCAAAGCGAACGCCACAGATACGGAAGGACCGGGCTCCTCTGCGCTGTTTTCTGCGCTTCCCATCCGGTGCGCAGGCGCGACGGCGTACTTGAAGTGCAACAAAGCAACTTTGTCCCGAGCGTCGCGAGGTCCCTGCGAGACGCGCCTATTGCCAAAGCGTTTCAAGCGCGTGAAACTCCAGCCGCGTTTTGTGAAGTCTTGGAGGTCTATTGTCCCTCGGTGCCGTGGCTTCGGATCGCTTCGAGCTCGCTCAGTTCCGTATGGCCACAGGTGGTTTTGCCATCGCGCTTGGCGTGCTCGTCACGTCAACCACGTCAACCGTCGCCCACGCGGAAGACGTGAAGGCGCGCTGCGTCAGTTCCCACGAGCAAGCGCAACGTCAACGTCGCGCCGGCCATCTCCTTCGTGCTCGTGAGCACGCGATCACTTGTGCCCAGTCCGAGTGTCCCGCTCCCGTGCGTGCCGAATGCTCCCCGTGGGTCGCCGAGCTCGAGGCGCAATTGCCGACCCTCGTGGTCACCGTCGAGGACCTCTCCCAGCGCCCCGTTGCAGACGCTGCCGTGCGCATCGACGGTGTGGACACGCCCGCCGATGGACGTCCCGTGACGCTCGACCCAGGGCTTCACGACGTTACGTGCGATGCGCGCGGCGTGCATTCCAAGCAGGCCGTGGCGATGGTGGTCGGCGAAAAGCTGCACAGGGTGGCGTTCCGAATGCCGTTCGGAGCACGTCCACCGTCCCAGGTTCGCGGTGGAACGCAGCGCTTTCTCGGATGGACTGGGCTCATCGTGGGCGGGGCCGGCCTCAGCCTCGGTGGCATCTCGGGCGGGCTTGCGTTGGGACGATTGCAGGCGCTCGAAACCAAATGCACCAATGGGCGGTGTCCCCCGAGTGTGAGCGACGACGTCGACTCCTACACGACCTGGAGGACCGTCTCGACCATCTCGTTCATCGCCGGAGCGGCGCTGGCGGTCGGTGGCACGGTCCTTCTGTTCACCGCGCCCGCGTCCTCGTCGACCGCCCCCACGGTGAGCCTCGTCCCCTTTGGGATCGTCGGCACCTTCTGACTTCCGATGCTTCTTGCCTTGCCCCCAGCGCCGTGAACGTGCGATGAGACGCGCATTCCAATGTCCGAATTTCGTCGCTTCTCCGGCACCGCTTCCTACCTGACCAACGAGGCGCTCGAAGCCGCCGTCAATTGCGCCCTCGCCCTGCAACGTCCGCTCCTCGTCAAAGGTGAGCCCGGCACAGGAAAGACGCTGCTCGCCGAGGCCGTCGCCAGCGCCATGGGACTCGAGCTCATTCACTGGCCCGTCAAATCGACCACGCGCGCCCAGGATGGCCTCTACATCTACGACACCGTGCAGCGCCTCTACGACGCCCGTTTCGGTGAAGGCAACGTCAAGGATATCCGCCACTACATCAAGATGGGGCCGCTGGGACGGGCTTTTGGCTCGAAGAAGCGTCTTGTGCTGCTCATCGACGAGGTCGACAAAGCGGACCTCGAGTTCCCCAACGACCTGCTCCACGAGCTCGATCGGATGCGCTTCGTGGTCATGGAAACAGGCGACGAGGTGGTGGCCACCGAACGTCCTGTGGTGCTCATCACCTCGAACAACGAGAAAGAGCTCCCCGACGCTTTTCTGCGCCGGTGTGTGTTTCACTTCATCGATTTCCCAGACCAAGAGCTCATGAAGCGCATCGTTCGGGTGCATCATCCGAAGATCGACGACGCTCTGGTCGACCAGGCCGTGGTGGCGTTCTACGAGCTACGGGCCGTACCGAGGCTTCGGAAGCGTCCATCGACCAGCGAGCTTATCGATTGGATCACCGTGCTGATGCAGTCGGGCACGGGCCGAGAGCGCTTGATCCGAGAGCTTCCGTTCCTGGGGGTGCTGTTGAAAAAAGAGCAAGATGTCGAGTTGCTCAAGGCTGCGCGGGGGGCACGTCGCTGAAAGCGTCGGTGTGGGTTTTCAGGAAGTCCAAGAGGCTCTGGCACTGGGAGCGGACCGGGAGGTTTCGCCATCCCCAGGCCTCGAACGGGCTTTGAAGGAGCCGCTCGACGACGCGCTCGAACGCGACAGCCAGGTGCAGCGCGCAAGCCCCTTGGGCGAGCTCCTCGCGCGCTTGTAGCACCCAGAGGTAATCGAGGAGCGCCTCCTCTTGGGTCGGCTCCAGCTGTTCTGCCAGCAGTGTTGGGGCCACGAGGAGATGGACATTACGGGCACCTAGCTGTTCCTGGTCTTGCATGTTTGGAGCGTTCAAGCGCAGGGCCCGATCGAAGAGCCTCCGGGTCTGCGTCGTCTTTGCCGGGAAAGCCCGCTCGATGCCCACCACCGCATCGAAAAACAGGAGCTGCGCAGGCAACAGGTTTTCTCTAGACTCGGTGTCGTCCTCGTCGACTGCGTCGTCCAGCAGGCGGGCGTACAGGTGCAGCAGCAAGCCAAGCTCCACGGCCTGCTCCACCCGGGGGGTTTTCCACCAGGGCTCGACCAGCTCCTCGAGGAGGCTATGGCCGCAGTGCACCGCTGCCCGCTGCCGTCCCTTCGAGTCTTTCCCTACAAGACGCGCCAGGACTCGCTCCCTCACCTGATCGAACATTACGGCCTGCTAAACCAAACCTAAACCAAACCCATCTTGAAAACCGCAG
>CAITRH010000147.1 GCA_903894755.1 uncultured delta proteobacterium | reverse complement strand
GGGGGGTGAGGTCCGCGGCTCGGAACCTGCGGTTTTCAAGATGGGTTTGGTTTAGCGCCATGCGAGTCGTCATACGCGCCGACGCCACCGCCGCCATGGGAAGCGGCCACGCCATGCGGTGCCTCGCCCTGGCGCAAGCGCTCCTCGATGCAGGCCACGACGTCATCTTCGCCATGTCCAACCCTCCCAACGCGCTCGTCTCACGCCTCCGTAGCGAGGGGATCGCTCTGGCCCGCGTCGACCGGGACCCATCCTCGACTGCCACGATTGCTCGCGATCTCGACGCGACCTGGGTCGTGGTCGATGGATACCACTTCGATGTTTCCTACATGCGAACGCTCGCAGGACCTTGGCAGCGCCTGCTGATCGATGACACGGGTCTAGGTGCAAGCCACGATGCCGAGCTGGTCTTGAACCAGAACCTGCACGCGCAGCCAGCGCTCTACGCCGGAGCGCCCGGCCGACTGCTCCTCGGCCCCAGCAACGTGCTCCTCCGCCGAGAGTTCCGCATCGCCCCACCGCTCGACCGGCGCTTCGGTCCCGTGGAGCGCATCCTCGTCACCCTCGGTGGGAGCGATCCGAGCAACACAACCCCCCGGATCCTCGATGCGCTCGCGTGCGCCGCGTTGCCCGCAGAAGTGACGATCGACTGCATCGTCGGTGGCGTGAACGCGCATGGCGACCAGATCGCACGGCTCGTCGCCCGCTCTCCCCTGCGACTCGAGGTCTCGCACGACGTTCGCGACATGTCCGAACGGATGGCACGTGCCGACCTCGCCATCTCCTCGGGGGGGGCCACGGTCTGGGAGCTTGCAGCCCTTGGGGTCCCTACGCTCGTCGGAACCACCGCACCGGTCGAGGAGCGGCTCGCCGAGGGTCTCGTCTGCCACGGTCTCTTCGAGGTGCTCGGTCCCCTGACGCAAATTGGGATTTCAGAGCTCGCAAGCCGTATCGTCGCCCTAGCCTCCGATCCGGAACGGCGATGCCGCCTCTCGCAGAGGGCCCTGACGTTGGTCGACAGGCGCGGAGCTGAGCGGGTCGTGAGGGCCATGGAGGAAGGAACATGAAGATCGAACAGCGCTCACGGGTCCTCGTGACCGGAAGCGCCGGAGTGATCGGAACCGAGCTCTTGACGCGGCTTGCCGCGCGAGGCGCTACGGTGCTTTCCATCGACCGGCTCCCCCTCGTGCAGCCAGTCCCTGCAACGACCCACCTGCAACAGGATCTGGTCGACGTCGATCTCGCGACCTTGCGCGAGTTTCGCCCCGACGTGCTGTTTCACCTCGCGGCCGCCTTCGAGCGCTCCTTGGAGACTCCCGAGTTCTTCTCGGTCAACTGGCACGACAACATGGTTGCCAGTCATCGCATCGCCGAGCTCGTCGCCGATACCCGAAGCCTCCATCGCGTGGTCTTCGCGTCGAGCTACCTCATCTACGATCCCGCTCTCTACATCGGCCCGACGCCTCGAGAGCAGGCCCGCCGCCTGTCAGAGGACGATCCCATCCGACCTCGCAACCTGTGCGGCGTCGCCAAGCTCTTTGCCGAACGGGAGCTCGACTTCGTGGGCAGTGACGTATCGACCGTGCACGCGCGCATCTACCGGGTCTACGGACGCGGCTCCCGGGATGTGGTGTCGCGTTGGGTCCGGGCGGCACTGAAGGGCGAAGAGATCGTCGTATACAATGCCCTCAATCGCTTCGATTACGTCTTCGCAGCCGACGTGGCCGAGGGGCTGCTGCGCCTGGCCGAGTCGCCCGCAGCCTCGGGGATCGTAAACCTTGCCACTGGGGTCGGACGCGCCGTGGGCGAGCTGGTGCACGCTCTGCGCGACCGCTTCGAGGGGCTCGCCGTGCGCAATATGCCCGATGAGCCGGTCTACGAGGCGAGCGCGGCTTGTGTCGACCGTCTTCGTGGGCTCCTCGGCTGGGTGCCCGAGGTCGGGCTCGAGGAGGGACTCGATGCGCTCATCGCCTACGAGCGATCCCGACAGTTCCCCTGACGCGCTGATAGGCTCCCCCCGTGACCGTCCGACCCAACGTCCTGCTCACCAGCGCGTCACGCAAGGTCTCTCTTGTCCGCGCGTTTCAGCGCGCCCTGTGGGTCACCGGCGGCGGCAAGGTGATCGCCGTCGACACCAGTCCGCTCTCGGCCGCGCTCTACGTCGCCGACGATCACGAGCTTGTCCTGCCGTCATCGGACCCCGGCGCCATCGACCAGCTCGTTGCCATCTGCAAAAAAAACGACGTTGGCCTTGTGGTTCCGACACGCGACGAGGAGCTTGCCTGGCTCTCGGAGCACGACGACGCGCTTCGGTCGGTCGGCGCGACCCCCCTCGCGTCGAGTGCGCAGGCGATCCGGACATGCCAGGACAAACGGGCTTTCCTCGAGTTCTGCAAGCTCCATGGGTTTGCGGTTGCCGCGTGTTACGAGGGGCCGCCGCACGCCCCCCTCCCGCAGCCGCTCTTCTTGCGCCCTCGCTTCGGCAAGGGGAGCGTTGGCGCCACGCGCGTGACCTCCTCCGAACAGCTAGCGGAGTTGCTTCGGGCCTCGCCCGACGCGATCGTGCAACACGTGGTGACCGCGCCGGAGTTCACGCTCGATGTCTGCGCTGACTTCGACGGACGAGTCCTGACGTGTGTCCCGCGCGAGCGGTTGCGCGTCGTGGCGGGCGAGAGCTACGTGTCCCGTACGCTGCGCGAGCCGGCGCTCCTCGAGCTGGGCGAGCGCCTGACGCGGACTCTGGGCCTTATCGGCCATGTGACGATCCAGTGCTTCTGGACCGGGACCGAGGCTTTCCTCATCGAGGTAAACCCGCGGTTCGGGGGGGCGGCGAATCTAGGCTTCGAAGCGGGGGCGCGCACCCCGGAGCTCTTGCTCCGCTCCCTGCGCGGTGAACGCCTTTCGCCCTCCGTGGGGGAGTTCCGCGACGGGCTCGTGATGCTCCGGCACACCGACGACCTGTTTATCCCGATCTCGATGCTGGCCAAGCACAAGGTCGCGCCCTCCCCCGTGTTGCCGCCACGTGCGGTGCTCTTCGATCTCGACGACACCCTC
The DNA here is from genome assembly GCA_903894755.1 of uncultured delta proteobacterium. Classification (GTDB taxonomy): domain Bacteria; phylum Myxococcota_A; class Polyangia; order Polyangiales; family Polyangiaceae; genus CAITRH01. The sequence continues at coordinate 7,403 of CAITRH010000147.1, read as the reverse complement.
TTCCTGGAGGCTGACTTCGTTTGGAGCGGTTTGCGCGCGGCGGCCGATTGCCTCGCCCGCGAGTCCGGCCGGGAGCGCGAGCCGCTGCTAGCTCGCATGGTGGCCCTGCTCAAGGAGCGCGGACGGGGGCGCGTCTTCGACAACCTGGTGGCGGAGCTCGGTCTCCCTGTGCAAGCAAGCCATCGCGCGCTTTGGCACTATCGGACCCACCCGCCTCGCATCGCCCTGGTCCCAGGGGGGCGCGAGACACTTCTCGAACTGCGTCAGCGGGGGTTCCGAACCGGCGTCGTGACCGATGGAATGGCCTCGGTACAGGACCGGAAGATCCGCGCGCTCGGACTCGATCACCTGGTGGACACAGTGGTCTGCACCGACGATCTCGGCCTCGGATGCAGCAAACCCTCGACGACTCCGTTCTTGGTGGCGCTGGGCGAGCTGGGAGTCCTGGCCAAGGACGCTGCATACGTGGGCAACGACGCATCGAAAGATTTCCTCGGCCCAAACCAGCTTGGGATGCTGTCACTGTCGATCCACCACCCGGGCGGGCACGTTGCAGCTCCCCCGTCACCAGACCATGTGGCCCAGAGGGAGCTAGCCAGCCTGGAGGCCCTGCTGGATTGGGTTCCTGTCACTGGAGGAGTGAGCCATGGGTGAGACGAGTGAGACGAGTGAGACGAGTGAGACGATCGAAATCGGAGGGCGTCGTGTTGGGTTGCACGAGCCAACGTACGTGATTGCGGAGCTGTCTGCGAACCACGGCCAGAGGCTCGAGCGCGCGATCGAGCTTGTTCATGCCGCCAAGCAAGCGGGGGCCGACGCAGTGAAGCTCCAGACGTACACGCCCGACACGATCACGATACGGAGCGACCTGCCCCAGTTTGTCCATGAGGCGGGGTCGCCGTGGAGCGGCAAGACGCTCTACGACCTGTACGCGGAGGCCTACATGCCCTGGGAGTGGCAGCCGCAGCTCAAGACGCTCGCCGAGAGCCTGGGGATGCAGTGTTTTTCGTCCCCGTTCGATCCAACTGCGGTGGACTTTCTCGAGTCGATCGGGGTGCCAGCCTTCAAGGTCGCCTCTTTCGAGCTCGTGGATATCCCGCTGGTAGAGCGGATGGCACGCACGGGAAAGCCGCTGATCCTGTCGACTGGCATGGCAACGATGGGGGAGATCGAGGAGGCGGTGAGTGCCGCGCGCCGGGCGGGTTGCAAGCAGATTGCGCTGTTGAAGTGCACGAGCGCATACCCAGCGCCGGTCGAGGAGATGCACCTACGAACGCTTCCGCACCTTGCGCAGGCCTTTGGCGCGGTTGTTGGACTGAGCGATCACACCCTTGGGATCACGGTCCCTATTGTGGCGGTGGCGCTTGGGGCAAGCATCATCGAGAAGCACATGACACTGCGACGTGCCGACGGCGGGCCTGATGCGGAGTTCTCGCTGGAGCCCCAGGAGATGGCCGAGATGATCTGCGCGGTGCGTGTTGCCGAGCGCGCACTGGGACGGGTGCACTACGGGCTGTCGCCTAAGGAGGCGCAGAGCCGCAAGTTTCGCCGCTCGCTCTACGCGGTCGAGGACATCGGCGCAGGCGAGGAGCTGACAGAATGCAACGTGCGTTCGATCCGTCCAGCCGCAGGGCTCGCACCGAGGTTCTGGCCCGACGTACAAGGGCGCCAGGCCCGAGTGGACATTGTCCGAGGAACACCGCTCGCCTGGGAGCACATGGGGTCTCGCCGTTGATGTCGCCTGATCCCACCCACACTGGCCCGGTGCGGCACCGAAAAAACGGGTTCGTCGTCATTGCCTGCGACACGTGCGGTTTTGTACACGTGGCGCCGGTGCCTACCGCCCAGGAACTCGAGCACCTCTACCATCACGCGTACTACACAACAGAAAAGCCCACTTACATCGAACGCTATCGCGAAGACCAGGCCTGGTGGGACCTCGTCAACGATGACCGCCTCGACGATCTCGAGAAGGCTCACGGTGCAACGATGGGACGTCTCCTCGACGTCGGCAGCGGTCCGGGCCTGTTGCTCGAGCGCGCTCGGGGTCGTGGATGGGACGTCGTTGGCATCGAGCCGTCGTCGCAGGCTGTAGCGCACTCACGGTCCTTGGGGCTGACCATTGTGGAGGATTTCCTCGACGCCCACACGGCTCCCGCATTGACGGCTTCGGGTCGATTCCAGGCGATTCACTGCTCCTTTGTGCTCGAACACCTGCCCGACCCCGCTGGCATGCTCAGTCTCCTGAGCGACCTGCTCGTACCGGACGGGGCCTTGCTGCTCGCCGTGCCAAACGACGAAAACCCCATCCAGTATGCGGCCGTTGCGACGCAAGGCCTCCAACCCTGGTGGATCGCTCCGCCGCATCACTTGAACTACTTCACGCCGACGTCGCTTCAGGGGCTCGTGGAGCGCGTTGGTTTCGAGGTCGTGGACATCCAGACGAGCTTTCCCATCGACCAATTCCTGCTCATGGGAGACTCCTACGTTGGCAATGACGCGCTAGGCCGGCAAGTGCACAAGCGCCGCATGGCCTTTGAGCTCGCCATGAAGGCCGCGGGGCAGAACGACGCGCGGCGCGAGCTTCAGCGCGCCCAGGCGAGGGCAGGCATTGGACGCGAAGTGGTAATCGTCGCGAGGAAACCCTCCGCTCCCGCGATAAACTTGACAAGCATAAGCGATAACAACACCGCTACACAGTAGCGTCCCCTCCCCACACAGGCCAACTCACTCGCGTACAGCTCGCGGTGCCACAAGCGGCGCCAGCTCACGCAACGCACAAAGAAGCTTCCACTCCTTCTGCGGTACGTCGTATCGCCAAAGCTCCAGCAGCTCCACCTGACGCATCACCCGCGTCGTGTACTCGGCATCCGCGTTGTAACTCCACAGTGCCCCAGCCTGCAGAAAATCCCGCACATGCCGCTTTCTTCGAAGCGCCCGCCACACCGCGTAGTCGGGCTCGACGCGCGTGTGAACCCGCCTGTAGAAACGTAGCGCCCAATCAAGCCACCCTTGCTCCGCACTCCCGTATTGCCGAAAATAGGGACACTGCTCAAGCCCCCGTCGCGGCTCTCGCGTGCTGGTCCAAGGAACATCCAGTGGGCCCATCGGCGACGTGTCCCTTCCATCGCAGCGCCCAAAGGTCTTCATCGCGTGAAGATTGTAAACTGCCGCAAGATCGTTGGTCCCCCAGCCTGACTCCCAAATGGCCTGCGCGATGCCAGCAGATGCCGGAATCCCAGTGCGACGCTGTACCCAGCGCGCTGTCCGTGCGGCCTGCTCCACAAACGCCCGCCTGAGAGGTGGAAGCGCCATCACCGCCCGACTGGACACCACCGTGTCCGTTTCAGGTGAAGGGACCGCTAGCTCCACACATGTCCCCGCAGCCAACGGCGGCGTAGAGGCGGGAGCAGCCGACGGCACGACGACGGGCGGCGGAGAACGTCGCGGAAACGCCACCGCAGGACCTCGCGCCCCCTCCATTGGGACCGCCAACGCCGCCAGCACAATTGCGGCCGCTGCGAGTGTCCTCCTCATGATCCGCTCGCTAGCATGGAGCGCTCGAGCGGGTGAAATGCGCGGCTACTCAAGCACCGCCGGTCCGCCCGCGAGGGCCGCTTCGAGCATGTCGTCCATCGCCAACGCCAGCGGCCTTGGGAAATCCGGGGGGGAAAAGAGCCTCACCTCTCGTATCTCAAGGGGGTTGGCGGGCGCCTTGGTCGGCGGCGAAACGACGCAGTCGACCAGGACAGTCACCCCATGAAACCGCGGATCGCGGTCTGGACGAGAATACACGCCCACAATCTTTCCGATCTGAACCTCGGTCACTCCAGCCTCTTCTTCAAGCTCCCGAAGCAGCGTCGAGCGAAGGGTCTCGCCCCACTCGAGGGTCCCTCCGGCAAAGGCCCACGTGCCCGTGTCCGACCGCCGTATGAACAGCCAGCGTCCATCTTCCGTGCGCGCCGCCGCGGCGATGCCCACCACGGGACGACGTAACAGATGGCGCAGGATCTCTTTCATGATCACGAGAGCGCCCTTGGGAAGCAACGCAAGCGGTGCAAAGTCCATCGGGCGACTCTAGTGGTGAGCTCGGTCCCTGCACAAGGCGACCTCGAGCTCGCTCGTCGTCTTAGTCTCCATGAGACGCCGCCTGGGACCAGAGCGATCGATCAAGGCGACGGGTAGGTCCGACCAAGCCGACGGGTAGGTCCGACCAAGCCGACGGGTAGCTCCGACCAAGGTGACGGGTAGGTCAGACCAAGGTGACGGGTAGCTCCGACCAAGGTGACGGGTAGGTCAGACCAAGGTGACGGGTAGGTCAGACCAAAGAGTCTCGACCCTGGGCTGCCAATCAACGCTCGTGGTCCTTACCAGTGGGGGCCCTTACGCAACGAGAAACCCGTGCGTTGATTGGCAGCCCCGAAGGGGCGAGTCAGAACAGCCCAGGGCGGGAGCCCTGGGTAGGTAGGGGGTAGGTAGGTGTGATCGCGGGCCGTTGAATTGTTTACCTTGCTGTCGAAGCCCCTATGGGGCGAAGCCGCTGCCTATGGTATGCGTCCCATTCGTGGATATCGCCATCGACTCCGACACTCCGCACGCCGCTCCCCATGACGAACCGCGCCGTCTTCGCATCGTTGGTGTCGGCGCTTCTGCAGGAGGTCTCGAGGCCATCGAGCGCTTCTTCGACCACATGCCTGCCGACAGTGGCCTCGCCTTCGTTGTTCTCCAGCACCTGTCGCCCGACCACAAGAGCCTCATGGTGGAGATCCTGTCCAAGCGGACCGCCATGCCGGTCAAACAGGTCGAAGACGGCACCGCCATCGACGTCAACACCATCTACTTGCTTCCACCCAAAAAGAGCATGGTCATCAAGGGCGAGCGGCTTCATCTCAATGAAAAAGTCGTGGGGGAAATAAGTCTCCCCATCGACATGTTCTTCCGATCGCTCGCCGACGATCTGGGAGACCGCGCCATTGCCGTTGTGCTGTCAGGAACCGGCACCGACGGCATGCGCGGCGTGCAAGCGATCAAAGAGGCTGGCGGCATGGTGATGGTCCAGGATCCCGCGTCCGCAAAGTTTGACGGGATGCCAAAGGCAGCCTCCGGGACAGGCCTCGTGGACTACTTACTTCCACCCGAGGAAATGCCAGCCGAGTTGTTGCGCTTCATCTGTCACCTCGCCCGCGCCAGCGTCCATTCGCTCGCCCCCGGCGACGATGGCGACAACAACAGCCTTGGCACGATCTTCAAGCTGCTGCGCGACAAGACCTCCGTCGACTTCACCTTCTACAAGCCCACCACAGTGCTGCGCCGCATCGAGCGACGTATGAGCATCCATCAAATCAGCAAGCTCGACGACTACGTACACTTCGCCCGGGAAACCCCCCAAGAGGTCTCCTCGCTTTACAAAGAGCTCCTTATCAGCGTCACCAAGTTTTTCCGCGATCCCGAGGCCTACGAGATCCTCACCAAGAAGGTGATCCCACAGATCATCGAGGACACCCAATCGGACGAAACCATTCGCGTGTGGGTTCCCGGATGCGCCACCGGCGAGGAGGCCTACTCCATCGCCATGGCGTTCATCGAAGCTCTCGAAGGCGCACGCCGCTCCATCGACATCAAGGTGTTTGCGACGGACATCGACAAGGACGCTATCGAGTTCGCCTCTGCGGGCATCTACCCAGAGAGCGTCGCAGGCGACCTCAGTCTCGAGCGCCTTTCACGTTTCTTTGTCCAAGACGGTGACAGTTTCCATGTCACCCGACCGCTCCGCCAACGGGTCATTTTTGCAACGCACAACGTGATCAAAGACCCTCCGTTCACGCGGACCGACCTCATTAGCTGTCGCAATCTGCTGATCTACCTGCAGCCTGTCCTGCAGCAAAAGGTGCTCTCGCTGTTTAGCTTCGGTTTGAAACCCGATCGCTTTCTCATGCTCGGCACCAGCGAGACCGTCGGCGACATGGCCGAAGCGTTCCGCCCCATCGACACGAAGTGGAAGATCTACCAAGGGCTCGGAGCCGTGCGGCGTCGCCTGAACGACATCCTGTCGGTGGTCCCCGCACGTACAGTGGGACGTCAAACGGTGCGTCATGGCGGACAGCTGACCGAGGAGCAAATCGCCCTCGACTACGCGCTCCACGCACTTGTCGACGAATTCGCCCCCACGGCGCTCCTTGTCGACGACCAGCTGCGTCTGATCAACGTGTTCGGGGACGCGTCCGGGTACCTCAAGGTCCCTTCGGGCACTGCCAGCCTCAATCTTCTGTCCATGCTTTCAAGGCGTATGAGCAGTGTCCTCAGCATGGCCGCACACAAAGCCTTACGGTCCGAGAAGGACGTTTGGTACCGCGGGATTCCCATCGGCGGCGACGGGCCTGACGCCAACCTCGAGGTCTCCCTTCGCATTCGTCACTTTGCCGAGCCGAAGAGCGGTCGACGGTTTTTGCTGATCATGTTCGAGGACGCCAAAACGTCGCTAGCCACGCGCGGCGAGATGGACCACGGACTCGATGTCAGCGCCCAGGCCGAGCAGCGCATCACCGATCTGCAGCAGGAGCTGCAGTACACCAAGGAGAACCTTCAGGCCACCATCGAGGAGCTCGAGACCTCCAACGAGGAGTTGCAGGCCACCAACGAAGAAATGCTAGCCTCCAACGAAGAGCTGCAAAGCACCAACGAGGAGCTGCGAAGCGTCAACGAGGAGCTCAACACGGTCAACTCGGAGTACCAGGCCAAGATCCTGGAGCTGACCGAGCTGAACGCAGACATGGACAACCTTCTGGCGAGCACGAACATTGGCAAGGTCATTCTTGACGAGCACCTGTGTATTCGCAAGTTCACCCCTCCGGTGACCTCCCAGATCAACGTGATGCCCCGCGACATAGGACGTCCTATCGAGCACATTTCGTCCAACCTGCTCAACGATCATTTCCTCGAAGACCTGCAGGATGTGCTCCGGAGTGGACAGGCAACAGAGAAGACGGTACAGAGTCGGGACGCTCGGGTGTATCAACAGCGCATCATGCCTTACATTGCCGAACCCCGGCAGGTAAAGGGGCTGGTGGTGACCTTCGTGGATGTCACACCGATGCGGGAAGCGGCCGAGCGGTTGCAAAGGGTCTTGGATTCCTTGCTCACCCAGGTTGCCGTGCTCGACGAGGGCGGGATCATCGTGGTGACCAACGACGCGTGGAAACGCTTTAGCGCAAGCCTAGGACCTGTAGAAACGCTTGCAGAGGGGGCCAGCTACCTCGAGTTTTTGCAACGAGAGGGAGGTGCTGCTGCAGCTGCCGTTGCACAGATTGTCGATGTCCTTCGTGGGAGGCGAGAGGCGTTTGATTTCGAGGAACTCGCGGGCCAGGGAGCCGAGCGGGTGGTCACGAGGGTGGCGCCCCTTCGCG
>CAITRH010000146.1 GCA_903894755.1 uncultured delta proteobacterium | reverse complement strand
TCGGGACTGTGGTCCATCGGCCTCGGGACTGTGGTCCATCGGCCTCGGGACTGTGGTCCATCGGCCTCGGGACTGTGGTCCATCGACCTCGGACTGTGGTCCATCGGTGGCGAGGCCAAGCTATCGGTATACAAGAACGGTCGCGCCACCATGGTGGGCGCCGTCTCCGAAGGCGAGGGTGGGGACGCCTGCTCGAACCGACAGTGACAGCATCGAGGTGTCCTGCTCGGAGACTCCCGGGGCTCCGACGCTGTCCCACCTGGTGCCGTCGAACTTCATCACGGTGGCCCGTCCGACTCGGGCTCCGTCCTCGAACGCCAGGTACAGTGTCCGGTTGTCTACCGCGAGCGAGAGCCCCCATGCCTCGGCATCCGAAAACCCTGGGGAGCCGAGGTCCGCCCACGCAGTGCCGTCGTACCTGCGCACGGTCGCCTTGCCGGGGCGCTCGGTCCCCATGTCTTGATAGGCCACGTAGACCGTACCGTTGTCTACAGTGAGCACGACACTGGAAGCCCCTGTCTGCGAAACCCCGGGATCTCCCACGTCGACCCAGGTGGAACCGTCGAACTTCATCACGTGCGCTCGCCCGCCGTTTGCCTGATCTTGGAACGCCACATAGGGGACGTCGCGGTCCACAGCGAGGGCGAGATCCCAGGCTTCCGCGAGGGAAAACCCAGGGATCCCCACGGCTGTCCATTGGACACCGTCGAAGCGCGACACGGACGCCTTGAAACCACGAGTTGCATCCTGGAACGCCACGTAAGGCCCGCCCGTCGAGCCCCAGGAGATCGAGATCTCGTCGGCTTCCCCATCGGAGATCGCAGGCACTCCAACCGTGCCCCAATTCGCACTGTCGAACTTCATCACAGTCAGGCGGTTTTCCCCGTCCGCAAAAGCCACGTACGGGACTCCGTCACGCATTGCAAGCGTCGTGAATTGCGCAGTTCCCGACGACAGCCCGGGCGATCCGACCGCCACCCAGGCGGTCCCGTCGAACCTCATCACCGAGGCGCGGTAGCCGTTCGCGAAGTCCTGGAACGCGACATAGGGGACTCCATCCTTGTCGAGGGCGAGGGAGGTGTAATCCGCAGCCTTCGGAGTGAACCCCGCGGTTCCAACGACCTGCCAGGACGGGGTCGTACTGCTACCGCCGTTGTCGCTTCCGCAGCCCAAGAGACCGAAGGCGAGCCCGACTGCCAACGCAAACCAATTGTTTTCCATGGTGCACCTTGTCGAGTGGAACATCAGTTGTCAATTCCCTGCGACAAAGGCTGCAGGACCGCCCACACCAGCTGACCGGTCGCGAGGAGCGCCTTGGTGCTGATGATCGAGATGTTATCTTTCGGGGTGTGGTACTGGTTGTGCGCGCTGTCCGGGTTGGACCAGATGAAGACACATGAGACCCCGGCGTCGTCGAGGGGAAAGCAATCGGCGTTGTTGTCCGGCTTCCAGGACAGTACCTCGTAGTTGAGTCCCATGTTCTTGGCCGACTTCTTCATAAGCGTCAAGATCCAGTACCGGGCCGGGTCCTGGTCGAGTGCATTGCTCTTGAGGGTACCAAGGAGGGTGACGCCCGATCCGTCTCCTGCGCCGACCATGTCGAGGTTTAGCGCGGCCTTCACGTTGGCAAGCGGAAAGAGCGGGTTGGCCACATAGTATTTCGAGCCGTACAGCCCTTGCTCCTCCGCATTGAACGCTATGAATACGACGGTCCGCTTCGGTTTCGGACTGTTTTCGACAGCCAGTCGGGCCATTTCCAGCATGGCCGCGACTCCCGAGGCGTTGTCATCCGCCCCCGGGCAAGTGAGCTTGTCGACAAGGGCGCTGTTCCCCTTGCAGTCGTCGCTTTGGCCCAGGTGGTCGAGGTGCGACGTCACCAGGATCACCTCTTGTTTGAGGGCATCGTCGGTCCCTTCCATGACACCGATCACGTTGGCGATCTTGGAGCCGCTGTAGTCGAAGTACTGACGGTAGCTGTCGGTGAATTTCTTTGCGAGGCCCAGGGCTTCGAACTGTTTCTCGACGTAGGCGACGGCCAAGCGCTCCCCCTCGGTTCCCGGAAGGCGCCCTCCGTAGGACAGGGACTGCAGTTCATTGATATGGTCCTTCATTTTGGTCGCATCGACCTTCACGGCGGTCGGACCTTCGACCCCGTGCGAGATGACGGCCTCCGAGACGTTCGCGGAGCAGGCTGACATCAGCAGGAAACCCAGGAAACAAGACATCGTTCGCATACCACTTCTCCTTTACGGTTGCGGAGTCCCTTATCCCAAAAGAGCGGGACACACCCAGACGTTTTCCCTTCCTTGCCCCCACCGGTACGGGCACTGTGGCGGGGCCAATGCGACCTTCGACTGTTCCTAATCGTCTTTCCGGGGTTCCGCCCTCCCGCGCCGCGGAAAAGCTGCGCGAATTCCACGAGGAAGGAGCCGTAGGCAAGACCTACGACGCGCGTCTAGCCCTACGACTTTGGCCTTTTGTCCGCCCCCATCGTGTCTACGTCGCGGCGTCCCTCGGAACCCTGCTGCTGCTGACGGCGATCGGCCTGCTGCGTCCCGTCATCATGGGGGACTTGGTCGAGTCCGCCTCCGCCAAGAACGCTGCGGGGCTCTTTCGGGACGGGGTCATTTTGGCGCTGCTGGTCGTACTCACGCAGCTTCTGACCTTTGCGCAGATGTACACCATGCAGATCGCTGGGGCCCGCGCCATGGCGGACCTTCGATCGGCCATTTTCCAGTTCCTGCAGCGGCTGTCGCTCCGGTACTACGATAGGACTCCCGTAGGACGGCTCGTGACACGCGGCACCAACGATGTCGACGCAGTCGGCGAGCTCTTCGCCTCGGGCGTGCTCAATGCCATCGGAGATCTGATCTCGCTTGTGGGCATCGTGGCACTGATGTTATGGCTCGAATGGAAACTATCGCTGATAGCCTTTGCATTTCTTCCAGCGGTAGGACTGGTGGTCAACGTCATTCGCAAGCGCTCGCGCGAAGCCTACCGAGCTATCCGCGTGAAGACAGCGCGCCTTGCGGCTTTTCTAAACGAGCAGGTCACCGGCATTGCGGTGGTGCAGGCGTTCGGGCGAGAGGAATCCATGGCCCGTGAGTTTGGCGAGATCAACGCCGACTACCGCGATGCCAACAAGCGCTCGGTATATTACGAAGCGGTCCTGGATGCAGCGATCGAGATGATCTCGACCTTGTGCATTGCCAGCGTGCTCTGGTGGGCAGGCCTTCATCGATTGGGCGTCCATGCGGTGACGTTCCCGTTGGTGGTCACGTTCACGCAATACATCCGCCAGTTTTTCGAGCCGGTCAGCATGTTGTCGGCGCGTTACACAATCCTGCAGAGTGCGATGAGCGGCGCTGAGCGCATCTTTCAGCTTCTCGACGAGACCGACCTGGCTCCAGGCGCCATGGACCTTCCAGCCCCATGTCGTCCAGATGACGAAGCCTTAGCGTTCGAGAACGTGCGTTTCGAATACAAACCTGGAGTTCCCGTACTGCGCAGTGTGACGCTCCACGCGAAGAAAGGAGAGAAGCTGGCCCTGGTCGGAGCGACTGGAGCCGGCAAGAGCACCGTTGCAAGTCTACTGCTGCGCCTGTACGAAGTGACGGAAGGGGGCCTATGGGTGGAAGGGCGGGACATCAGGAGTTATGCACCACAGGAGCTTCGTCGTCGCTTTTCTGTGGTGCCCCAGGATGTCTTCTTGTTTCCCGGCACGGTAGCCTCCAATGTTGCCATGGGGGAGCCCGATCGGGGGCGGGTGGAACAGGCGCTGCGTCGCGTGGGGGCGTTCGAGATGTTTGCACGCCGGGAGGGGGGGCTCGATGCGGTGGTAGACGAGCGCGGGAGCAACTTCAGTGCGGGCGAGAGGCAGCTTCTTGCCTTCTCAAGGGCGATTTACCGTGATGCGCCAATCTTGATTCTGGACGAGGCCACGGCCAGCGTGGACTCGGATACGGAAGCCAAGCTGCAACGCGCCCTCGACCAGGTGCTCGAGGGACGTACGGCGCTGGTGATCGCACACCGCTTGTCAACTATCCGCGCTGCAGACAGGATCGTTGTCTTTCACAAGGGACGGGTAGTGGAGACAGGCACCCACGATGAGCTGCTGGGCATGGGGGGCGTCTACGCCCGACTGTACCGGATGCAGTTTGCCCACGAGCATGCCAAAGGGGCGTAGCGCCTCCTACCGATCCCCCAGACGACACCTCACGTCGTTGTTTGGCGCGTTGGGCGTCCCCCAAAACCCTGGAAACCAAGAGCCTGTCGATGTACTCCACGAGGTCCAATCGGACCGCTGCGCCGGATCGCAGTCGCTTGGGAAAGTCAGCGACTTGCCAGGTATCAGCGTGAGCGAAGGGTACGTCACCGACGCGATGATCGCCGCGTTCAGCAGAAGTGTGATCGTTGTCCCCTGGTTGCGTAAAAGGTCGCTCCCTCCCCACGACACCACAATCCCAGGCAGATGATGGTTGATCGCGGGATCCTCCGAGTTCGCGACAAGGAAGCTCCCGCGAGGCGCAAGCCACACGTTGTCGGCGATCTCGAATGTTGCCACCTGGGCTCCATGCGGACACTCGCCCCGAAGCCCACGTAGATTGAGCTTGCAGTCGCGTTGACTCCTCACTTCGAGCCACTCGCCATAGTCGCCGCTCCCGGAGACCGACGAGATCATCAACTCCTCGATAGCTAGATCGCCAGGACCAAGCGGCTGCGCGCATGCCCCATCAGGCGCAGCGTCCTTAGGCGCCGAAGCGTCGGACACTTCAGCGGCGTCTTCCATGCCAGCGTCCCATTCCGTTGTTGCGTCCCATTCCGTTGCAGCGTCCCATTCAAGTCCCGTGTCCAATGCGCTTCCTCCGTCCAATTCGCTTCCCGCGTCCCAGTCGAACCCGGGCCCAAAGACAAACCCGCCGTCCCCAGTGGAGGACTTGGCTGGGGTCTCATCGTTGGCCTTGGGACCAACCGTGCCGGACGCGCAACCCGTGATGACTAGTGCAATGACCATGATGTTTGGTTTCATGGCAGGTCCCTAGCGCAAGACGTGTTCCACGGACGCAGGCCAAGAAAGACCGAGCGTTCCATCCCTCGGGGCTGTCCCGGACAGATCGAGGGGTGTCCGTGCCAGGCCGTCGGGGCAGCCGAGCCCGCGACACCCGCGAACGCCAGGGTTGCCCACCCTGGGGAGCCCCGTGCAGAAACACTATCCGCAAGAGTGGCCCCCCGTACCGCAAACAGCACCACACTCATAAGCACAAGAAGCCCACACACCACCACCAGCGCCCGAACCAAGGTCCGCCGGTACTCGTGGATCAGCCCCGACGACACCGAACGAGAAAACGCAGACAACAACACTGGAAGGACCGTAGCCTGCGCGATGGAGGTCGGAAGCGACGCCACATCGAACGCATACCTAAGTACGGTCCCCGCCCCTACTACACCGGATAACCCTGCAATCAACTGGTCAACTACAGGATTGATCCGCTTGATGGCGCTCCCCGTCACCTCCGACGCCACCAGCTAAACCAACCCCATCTTGAAAACCGCAGGTTTCCGCTCGCGCAGACCTCCCACAGGTGATCCCAGCCAAGATGCCTATCGCTACCAGCTCGCCTAGCAGGAACGCCGTCGGTATGACCGCTACCCCCAACGCCCCTTGAACATTGCAATGAACCCAAGGGAAATGGTCATCCCCGTACCACTGGCCACCGGGTGCGCCGCAAACCTGCCGCGCTTGTTCAGAACCCACGAAGAACGAGCGGACCCCTAGCGCGGCTACGAGGATGGGCCAGCTCTTGGATAGCATCCGTAGGGAGGGGTTCGATAGTCGCAGCATGGTTGGCGCGCATGGCAGGTAGCATGGACTCGCGGGGAGTCTCAGGCGGGTTTGGTGTGGCGGGTGTGATGAGAGGCCCCAGTGACTTAGCGGGCCATTGATTAAAATACCTCATGTCCCTTCCATATCGCTACCGAGCCGCGATATGGTTGACCGACACGCATGAACGACCGCAAGCACCCCCCATTGCCCCTGCCAAGAAGCGCTCGGAAGAACCCTGGCGGTCCTTGGCGTTGGCTCCTCCTGATCGGCGCGTGGCTCGCGTCTGGCCCGGCATGCGGCAAGAAGGAAACCCCTTCAAGCTCGGACGCCGCATCGGTGCTCCTCTCCGTCCCCGTGGCCGCAGTTTCCTGCGGACCGCTCCCTCCACCGCCGGGCGGCCTTGCCCACTCGCTTCCAAGCCGCATCTTCACCGACACCTCTCCCACGATGAAGGGCTTTACCGGCTGGCAAAAGGAAGCCCGTCTACGTAGCCTACACAGGCTTCTGGACGTTGCTGCGTCCGAAGCCTTTCCTGGTTCCCCCAAGCGTTGCTCCCTTGGGGCCAAGTGGGATTGTGCCGAGCTCTCCAAGGACACCCCTCCGAAGTGTGTCCAATGGTCCGTGAGCAACCCCATTCATTGTCCCGACAAGGCACCGGACTACGGCGAGCCCACCACCTATTCGTCGCTGTCAGAGACCTGCAAGGCGGATGCTGTCCTTTTGAGGCAGCCGACGCCTGCCAAGCCAGATCCGGCCAAGGGGACCTTGCCCGATCGACTGGACGAAGCGGGGCTTACGGTGCTGGTGCTTAGCGGCATCGAGCCAGGGCCTCTGCCTGTGGGGACCCTGGGACCCGCTAAGGACGCTTGCGCGCAGGGTCCCACACCGAGCTGCCTGGCGGGTGCTCTTGTGGAGCGTGCTCGGGAGGGCTACGGGGTGTGGCTGCTCCAGGTCCTCTTGCCCTTCGACGGGGTCTATCTTGCCGACGTACCGGTGAATGCTGCGTACTCGGAGCGCACCTCGGCGCATCTGAAGAGCCTGAAAGAGGGCGCGACGCCCTATGCTGGCATCGACTTCAAGGTTGGGGCTCAGTCCGCAGTGGCGCGACGAGGGACTGCGGTGTCGCAGATTCCGTACACAGGGGTACGTCCAGTGCTCGTCTTGGCGCTCAGTCGCAACGCAGGTGCCGGGCGGGTCTTTGCCGACAGTCTTTTGAAAAAGCTGCAGGCAGATCCAACGCTCCTGCCTGGGAAGATGACCCCTGCGGATGCCTTTTCTGCAGTGGAGCTTGTTCCTCTTGCGGTGGCCGAACCAAGGTTCACGGAGGTGGGCCTCTTGCCACGCGAGCAGCAGGAGCTCGATCCCGCTGCACTGGCGGAGTTTCGACTGGGGCCCACGGCGGTGGGGGAGCACACGGCCTCGGCGGAGGTGACTTGCGGCGCCAAAGGGCAAGGATGGCTCGTAGCGCGGTACGGACAGGCACCGGTGGTGTTGCCTGCGTATCTGCGGCAGGAGCATTTACTCCAAGGGCCCATCGATCCGTTGCCACCGAAGGTTGCACTTGCCAAGCCTGCGGCTAGCGCAGAGAGGGCCTTTCGACTCTATACGAGCTGCGGGCCGCTTGGGGTGCGTGCAGAGGGGTGGACGATGGAGTACCTGCTGCGGACCAAAGTGGAGCTGGCGGAGAAGGACACGGGAGACGAGTGGTGGTCGCGAGGGTCGGCGTCCAACAGCTTCGAGATGCCAGAAAAGACCTACGGCTTGCGGGAGGTCGCGCTGGCGCTCCTGCGGCTTCGGCAGGGGGAGCACTGCGCCCATCGGATCCGTGTCACGGTCAAGAGGACCGAATGACATGGCCCCTTCGATTTTTCTTGCCTCCGTGCTGAAGCGATGGTGCTCTTGCTTTCCGAACGAGAAGGTACGCCCTGAGATGATGACATCATGACCAATATTCCGACGCTTCATTCGAGCACGCGGCTTCCTGTATGGACCCACGCGTTGCTGCTCCTTATGGTGTCATTTGTCCGGATATCCGAGGCGTCCACGCAGGGCAACCCCTTCGAAGCTCCGGGGAGCTCGGCATCCGCAGTCGCCACCGCCGCGTCCTCAGTCTCGGCAAGTGGCGGCACTGTCTTGAAGATAGCGGTCGGTTGCGAGCATGTGACGAGTGCTCTTTGCAGCCGGCAGAACACGATGCTTCTCGTGACCGCGGCGGCCTACGGTTTGGCGTGCGTTCTTGTGGTGCTGCTGCTGCGCGCCTGGATGAACAAGCGGGGGAGCGCCAGTCCCGGCGTACGCTTCGTGATCCCTCTGGTTCTCGGGTGCGTCGGCGCCGGGCTCCTCTGCGGCTTCGATCCCTCCCGGGGAGCGGACCTCGCCTGCTGCCTGGCCCATGACACCTTCCGCGCTGAGGTGCTTCTCCAGGATTCCGCAGTCGGTCGGGCCTTTGTCTTGGGGGTTGCTCCCGTGCTTATCGTCTATTCCCTGGTGGTCTTCATCATTGGCGCGGTGCGCCGCTAGCTCCCCGAGGCAACAGTGTCACGCTATCTCATTGCTGTGGGCGGGACCGGGCAACACCTCGCCCTTGCCATGACCCGTCTGGTGCACCTGGGCGCTGTCCGGCCGGACGTAAGCCTTATTGCCATCGATCCGGACAGTCAGTCGCCGCTGCCGAAGCTCCTTGGGGAACCAGGTGGCCTTCAGGGGGAGGCGCATCCTCTCAAGAACGGCTCGGTCTTTGCGCCCTTCGACCTTGCCAAGTTTGGGGAGACCACCTTCGACAAGCTGTTTATCGACGCGCAGCATCCTCGCGAGCAGGAGGTCTTCGAGAGCATGTTCGACGCGGACATGGCAGGGATTCCGGTGCACAAGGGGATGTATGGAACCCCGTGTGTTGGCGCCACGGTATTTGCGGAGGGGGCGAACGGAACAGGATTGCAGAACCTGCTCAAGCCTCTTGGCAACGCGGGGCAGGTCATTGTTTGCGGCTCCGTGGTGGGGGGGACCGGCGCGGGAGTGATGCACAAGCTCGTTGGCGAGGTGCGTCGCTACTACAAGGGGGAGATGTACGGTGTCTTCATGCTACCATGGTTCACCCTGCCGGCTTCCTCCTCCAGCCAGGGAGCGATCACCGACGCCATCTTGAGCCGCAACGCCGCCCATGGGCTCAAGTACTTCTACGAGCACACGATCCCGCAGCTGACGCTCTCGCTCCTCGTGGGGTACCCTGGCACGGAGGCGTATTCCGTGCTGCGTCCACTGCAGGTAACGGATGGAGACATGGGGGAGCATCCGCACTACCTGCACCTTGCAGCGGCCTGGGGGCTAACGAAGCTCAGTGAGCAACACGTGGCGCACCGGGGCGTGAAGGCCTGCACGGTGGCGCACAACACGGACCAGGAAGGGTGGCTGCTTGACGAGCCCTGGGAGGCTGGCAAACCCCTGCGGGAGATCATCCGCGCGCATCGGGTGCTGCTCAAGCTGCTGGAGTTCCTTACGAAGGAGGTCCAGAGCAGCCTGCTCGATTACTACAGTGGCTGGAGCTTGACGCAGAGTCGAGCAGCATGGGGGGACGACCTGCACCAGTCCATCAAGAACACCGAACGCGAGACCAAGCAGCAGAAGGTTCTGGTGCAAGGTATGCTTCAGGGGTGGGAATTCATCGCCAAGCAAAGCAAGTTCTGCGTCGATTGGGCCCAGCGGCTTTTCCCAGAGGCCTACCTGCGGCTGCGCGAAGGCGACCCGCTCCTTGACGCGCTCATGGGGGGGCCGACGCAGTGCTGGGCGGAGCTCCAGCGCATGTGGAAGGGGAAGCCACTTGCGGCAAAGCCTCATGGACGCCACACGAGCTACGACATCGCTTGGCATCATGCGCAGTGCATCCTCCAGGATACGATAACCCGCGGGAGAGGATAGGAGGAACCTTTGGCTGTCATAGCACTGGTACACAAGTGGGATGGACCGCTGCAGAGGGCGGGGCTTGTCACCGTCGGCGATGGAGTGCACTTGCCGGCTGGGTGGCAGCCCGATCCACGGCACTACAATCCGGCGGCGCTGCCGACTCCTTTCGCCCGAGCGGAGGCCACGAGGCTGCTCCTTGGGCAACTGGAAGACGTGGTGGTCGACGGGCAACCGTCCAACGTGCTTCTCACGCAGTTCCGCCTTCTTTTGCAGGGCCTTGCTGCGGGGGTGCTCCATCTGGAGCCCTGTGATCTCGCGAGTCCCGACTTCGACAACTTCGGACGGGCGCTCCTGCAGGTGGATCCCGAGTCTCGGTACTTCTGCCGCCTGGTCGATTCCCAGGGTCTTGGCTTTGGCTCCACGTACCGAACGACGCTTCTGTGGGGGCACGCTCGCCGGACCGAGCAGCAGTGGGACAACCTGGCGCACCAGGTTCATGGGTTGCAAAAACAAGCACTGGGGCTTCTGGCCGAGTGGCGCAGTTTACTGCTGTCCGCGGGACGATGGAAACCGGGGGAGTGCCCCTGGCAGTGCGGGGTGGATTGGGTGATCGGCAACGCGACGGGAAGTCCGGACCTGCGAACGCTGCACGAGGATGCTGCACTTGGTGGTCCGGTGCTCTTGGAGCTTCCGGGGAGTGACGCTGCGAAGCCAAGCACTTTGGAGCCTGTGTACCTGCCGAGCCTCGCAGTGGGGCGGCGGGAGCAGTTCCGTCGCTTGGTGCTCTTTGCGCCAAGACGGGGCTCGGAGGGGGTCGAGTTTCTGGACACACATGGGAACATCCTTGGGAAGATCCTCGAGCCCAAGGCGTCGGCCGACGCGGATGCTCGTGCTCTAGGGGCGGGATCGCTGCAGCTACTGGGCGACGTAAAGCCTGCGGACCACCAGGCACCGAAGCTTCAGGAGTTGGAGCTGCTCCTTGGTCCACTGCGTCAGGTCTTTCATTCCAAGGGGCGTCCTGTCGACAGCACCTCCGTGAGCCGGGAGCCGTACTTTTATCCCGATGCATTGCGGATGCTGGAGGAGCTCAAGAAGGCGTCGGCCCCGAAGAACCTACGCCTGACGACCTCCTGTAGCGCCAGGTTATGGCTTGGCGCCCATCTTCCTCCAGTGGGGACTTCCTGTGTGCGGATTGCATGGCCGGCAGCAGGAGAAGGCGTGGAGCTGGTGCTCACCGACACGCTCCTCACTGGGACCAGCGTCACTGAAGTGCTCGACCTGCGGGCATTCGGGGCAGCGCTGTTTCGGGTCTTCCTTGGAGAGGCGTCCCTTCGAGGGGCGAGGATCTTGTGTCAAGAAAAGGACCTTTTCGCAGTTGGGGCCCACCCGTTGGAGCCGGCTCTCTGGGTATACCGCGAGGTTACCGGCACGCCGCCAGAGCCCCTGAGTCGGCGACTGGGAATTCTCCAGCGCTTCGTGGCGACCTACAGCGTGGATGGCGCTCCGGAGCCAATGGAGGAAGCGCTCCAGAAGGCCGCGAGCTCCTTTGCCAACTGGGCCTATGGGACTCCGGTGATGTCGCTAGGACGGCGGGGGGAGCGGTCCTTGGTGGTGGATCTTGGCGGGCGGATGCTGCGTCTAGGACGAGATGGGTACCTGTAAGCAGGAGAAGCGAGAAGACTCATGGCGACGCAACTGACATGCAAAGGGTGTGGCTTCGACTTCGCATCCTTTCCCGAGCAGCTTCCACTCACCTTGCGCAGCAGCGGAGACCTGTCCGCATGCCTCGTGACTGGGGGCGTGGCTCACATCAAGTGTCCCATGTGCGGCTCCAGCGTGGACCTGCACGTGGCAAACGCGGGTGTGATCGTCCGGGGGAGTGGCGCCAATGCGACCTTCGCGCGGTGGCGCCTGTCGTCCCACGACGAAGTACAAGGCGCGGTCCTTCGTGTGGGCGACTTCACGCTGCGCTTCGACAGCGTCGCCGCAATGGACCCGAAGGAGATCTGCTACGAGCGGGTCCCGTATTTCCGAGATGACGCGGGCAAGCTGCGGGTGCCCGATGTACCTGTCCGTCGGGAGTACTTTGACTGCCTCGACCAAGCGCGGCTGCGCGGGCATGTTGGCCCACTGGCCGAGATCGTCGGCGACGGCTGCGAGGTGACCCTTTACCTGCATGGGGTGGCCGATCCGGTGCACCTGGGACTCCGGTTGGAAGGGGCGGAGCTGGGACCTCCTACAGCGGACGGTGCATACGCGGAGGTGAACCTGCGGGTGTGGCCTGGTGTTCAGGTGACCGGCTGGCGGCATTACCTCGCAGGTGTGGCTGGAGCCGGAGAGCGTGGCAACGCCTTACTGCGGTCAGGAGGCTTGCAAGCCTTCGTGCGCTCCGCCACCAGTGAGGACTGGGAGCCATTGAACTCCGAGCAGCGGGGAGGGACCTCCAAGGTGAGAGCACTGACGGACCGTCCCGAGTGGCTTCTCGTGGAACTAGCACGAGGCAAGGCGGCAGACCGTGCGGAGCGGTCTTACGTTGGAGGAGCGTTTCGCGTTCCAACGTCGTCACTGGGCGTACTGACCCCGTCGACAGGGGAGCCTTTGGCGATAGGGCTGGATTTTGGCACGTCGAACACGTGTCTGGCGGTGGCCTCGGTCGACGCGGGAGGAAGCGATGTACTGCGTCCAGCAGCCGAGACGGACTGGAGCCTGTATCTGCTTCGGGGTGGGGCGGAGTGGACACTGCACGACGGACCGGACCTGTGGCCTCCACTACGGGGCTTTGGTGTAGTGGGGGATGTGATCCCAACGGAGCTGCTGTTGCCACGTCCGCGCAAGGAGCTCACTGGCGCTCTTGGGGGCCTGGCAAGCTGGCGCTTTGGCGTGGACTTCTCGGTACCCAGCGCTGGGGTGGAGCCGAAGTACGCCGAGTCGGACTTCACTGTGAGCCATTTCAAGTGGAAAGACCTGCTGCGGGCGCAAGGTGGGGCCTACGTGGAGCGGATCCGCGAGCTTCAGAGCCGCTATTGGGTGGCGGTACTACTGTGCAGCTACGTGCGGCATGTCCTGCGGCATCGGATCGCGCCGAAGCAGGTGACTGTGAGCTTCTCCTATCCAGGGGCATTCAGTGAGGAAGACCTAGCGGTGCTCGAATCCTCAGCGGCGGCGACGAGCGACAGCCTTACCGAGCTGACCGGCCTGACCTGGGCGATCAGGAAAGGCGACGACGAGTCGACGGCAGCGGCCAGGAACGCTGGCGATCTGGAAGCCAACGTGCTTGTGTACCTCGACATGGGAGGGGGCAGCACGGACATTGTTGTAAAGTTTCTGGAGCGCGGCGAAGTCACGCCGGTCTATGTCACGAGTGTGGCCTATGCGGGAACAGCTCTTGTAGAGTCCTTTGCTGGGACAGTTGATGCTGTCACTGGGCGGCGGCAGAACTCCTGTTTGGCGGGGACCTCCACGGCGGACGCTCTGCAGCGCAAGGTGCGGGAAGCGAGCTCTGCGCGGGATGTGCTGGCGGACACCTCGGTGTTCAACAGGGCATGGACCAAGGTGGCGGAAGGGCGCATTCGGCACTTTTACGGCTATCTTACGGAGTATGTAGCGCGGCTGCTTGCTGCGGGGATCTTGGACCGGCGTTTCTGCGAAGGGACCGCGCAGGACCGGAGGTTTCCTTCGAATCTCCACATAGGTTTCTTTTTCCTTGGCAATGGGTGGGGGTTTGCGAGCCAGCTGTCTTCCGGAGCTTTCCCCCAAGCGTTGTCAAAGCAGATCATGGAGCGTGCGGAGGACCTGGTAGGACAGGAGACAGGGGAGTACGCTGAGGTGCTCCGCGGGGAGGTGTCGGCGATGCACCCTGGCTACGAGGTGGGGAAGCTACAAGGGGTCGCTCATGGCAAGGCGGCAGTGGCGCAGGGACTGCTTCGGGCCCTTGGGACCAACACGCAGCACGAGTTCCGACGTCGTGGCATCGTGGGGTGGAACACCAAGGTGTCCGAGTGGGACATTGCGGTCCCATGGTTCGCGTATTTTGCTGCGGACAATCCTGGTCCTCAGGAGCCGCTGATGACGGTGACAAGCGGGGGCGCTGTTGGGGCTGCTCCGCGTGCTCCAGTGGCGGGACCTCCGCCTCTTCCAGGACTTCCGCCACTGTTAGGTCCTTTTCACTATGCGGTACGCAGTCAGCCGCGAGGTCCGGTGGTGGATCTGCCTGCGCTGCTCAGGGCGGTGGAGTCGGAGTTTGGCCCTTGGGGGAGCAATGTGAATGATCTCATGGTGTGGGCTCAGGGCTGGCCGGCGTGGCGAAAGGCTTCGGAGATGCCGGAGCTCATGGGACTTAGCGGACCTCCGCCGTTGCCTCCGCCTCTTCCTCCGCCTTTGGCTGCAGCGGTTGTGCCGAGGCAAGGTGGGTTTGGGAGTCGCTCGCGGGGGCCGAAGCTCCCTTGGTATCGGCGCATCGAGCCGACTGCGGTGCTGGAGTGGAAGCCCCCCACGCCGGATCTGCCCGGGGGCTTGAAGAAACCTATGCAACTCGATGAAAACCTCAACAAGACACGCAAGCCGCTGAGGGATCGCTGCAATCTAGCGAACGGTGACGGCTGGTTTACGTCCAGCCCTTACGAAGTGATGCTGGAGCTCCTTTTCAAGGCGAAGCTGCCGGAGATCGACTGATGGCTGACTCGAAGACGTTGCTCAGTGCTGCGGAGGTGGTTCCCGGGACGCTCTACTACTGGCGCTCGTGGCGTGTGGGTGGGGAGCAGATCCAGGTAGCGAGGTACAGGCTTGACGCGGGGCAGCTTGTGTGGGGGCCGGAGCTCGCGAGGATTCCAGGGGCTGTACCGCGTCCGATGGCGGTGATTGTGGAGGGGGTCCAGGTGGAGGTGACGGCGTTGCGGGAGGTGTTGTCGCCGCCGGAGCCTAGGTTGCAGCTTGACTACCGTGTTGCAGGTGAGGCTGGGGGCGGGGTGCAGGTGGCGGAGCTGTCGCTGACGGAGGTGATGAGGCAGCTTCTTGGGGGGTGGGAGTTGGTGCGGGCGAAGCGGGTGCAAGGGGGCGGGTGAAGCGGGATGCAGTCCTGGGGACGGACCTGCCCGGCCAATTCAAGGAAGGCGGCGGTCCTACGCGGCACGCTCATAGAGCCGAACTCCTCGAAGAAAAGCTGCGCGCGCCAGCGGGTACCGTCGGGCAGGACGGTGAGCAGATACAAGTGGGAGAAGGTGCAACGGTAGAGAGACATGTAACGGGCGCACCGGAACCCGAGGTTGTAGAAGCGGTAGCCACCACGTACCTGTCGCGGTTGGCGCCACGGACATACATGGGCCCGTCGACGCGCCAGCCCCCTCGCCCCACTGGATCTCCCCCTCGGAGGCGAGTGTGCAGCGACGTTCTTGCCACACTCCGCGGAGATCTTGGTCAGCCTGTCAAACCACTCGGCAAAGGCCTTCTTCGCAACCTTTGACGTGTAGACTTTGACCTTGTTGTCCTTGGACTGCTGGATGGCTTCTACAAAGCCTCTGAGTTGACGGCTCAAGTCCTCTGGGGTCCAACCCTCCTGAAGGCCCAACACCGCGAGGGTGCGCCCGAAAGTCCCGGCGCTTAGCTCCAGATAGAAGCGCTCCAGATCCTCGACTTTGACTGGGACCTTCCCCGGCCCTCCTGCGCCAGTCCTTGCGGGCTCTTCGATCCCCAGCCCCGTGGGCCTCGAAGCGCTCTCCTCCCACCCAAGGACCGGTCCTCTTTTCTCGTCGACCATGTGCCCTTCCTCTAGCCCCTAAGCCACTGCGTTGTCCACTACTGACTCCGACCAAGACCTCGCAGCTCTCACCGTCCCACCGCAGGTTGTCCTCGTCACCACGAGCTGCTATCCCCTGGTCCTCGCGGTGGCAGAAGAGGCAGAAGAGGCAGAGGAGGCATGCGTGGCGGAGCAAAATAAAGGACCTGGCCTTGGATGGGACGAGAGCACTTCGCGGCCGACGGGCCTGGGGATCGACGATCCCGCACAGACCGAAGCCTCACGAGCACCGGGCAAGGCATTGGTCAAAGTCGAGGACCTCGAGCGCATCTATCTGGAGCTAAGCACCGGCACCTTTGCACGCACCCTCGCGGTGCTGGGCCTTCAGGAGGGATGGACCTCGGAAGACTTGTCCCGTGGGCTCAAAAGCTTTGTGGACGCTATCCAGCAGTCCAAGGACAACAAGGTCAAAGTCTACACCCAAAAGGTTGCGAAGAAAGCCTTTGCCGAGTGGTTCGAGAGGCTCACCAAGATCTCCGCAGAGTGCGCCAAAGACCTCGCCGCTGCCGAGACCAGCTTCCGGGCCTTGCTTGCCGAGGAGCGGGTCGGCGTTGCAAGAAAACTCCTCGAGGGGACAGCCTCCACCTTCGCCTTCAAGGGGGCCATCCAGTGGAACGACTGGCAGCAACTCCTCGCCTATGCAGAGAAACACGGGCTCGGTGAGAAGGACACCATCGAAACTTGCGCCAAGGCTACCTCCAACCCAAACTGGATCCCCCCAGAGAAGCCCTCCGCAGAAACCTCCGCTCCGCTACTGCAGATACAAGTCGAGGTGCTCGCGCGCTCCATGCTGAACTTTGCCATGGAACAGAGCGGAGTCCCGCTCGTCGAGGACATCGGTATCCACAACAACGCAACAACACCTCTCGACGCGCTGCATCTCGACCTCCACCTCGTTCCGGACCTTGGCGAGGTCATGACCCTTGACCTGCCCTCCATCTCGCCAGGCGAGGAGTTCCGTTCCGGTCCTGTCCACTACCGCCTGCCTCCAGCACGCCTGCGCGGCATCGTGGAGCGCGAACGCGCAGTGCTTCGCTGGACGCTTCGAGGCCAACAAGGCCAAACGGACACGCTCGCGTCGGGCGAAAGTGACGTCGCAGTGTTGCCGTACAACCACTGGCCTGGGCTGGCGGTCCCACCGGCGCTGCTCGCTACCTATGTCCTTCCCAACACCCCAGTGGTCACGGGGCTCCTCCAACGTGTGCGCGACCTCCTTGGCCAACGCACCGGAGACAATGCGCTCAGCGGCTATCAGTCGCGCTCCATAGCCCGCGTGTTCGAGACCGTCCGGGCGCTCTACGACGCTGTCCAGTCGCTCGGGCTCTCCTATGCAGAAGTCCCTGCCAGCTTCGAGAAGCACGGCCAGAAGATCCGTCTCCCCGAGGACATGCTGCGCGACCAGATGGGCTCTTGCCTCGATGTCACCGTGCTCGTTGCCGCTTGCTTGGAGCAAATGGGACTCAGACCGCTCGTCGTGCTGGTCACCGGCCACGCGTTGCCTGCTGTCTGGCTGACAGAGGACCGTTTCCCTGAAGGCACCGTAGAGGACGCCTCGCGGCTTCGAAACCAGATCGCACTGCGCCAGATCCTCCCCTTCAACTCGTCCACCAACGTGACGATGCCTCACGTGCCGCTGGAGCGTGCTGTCGAAGTTGCACAGTCCTATCTTGCCGATGACGAGGCTTTCCAATGCGCCCTGGACATCGCGGTCCTGCGCGTCGAGTACCGTCCTCTCCCCTTGAGACGAGTCGATGCACTGCAGGAGCCGCAGCCCGCATCTGGTTCCACACTGGACCCATCGGCAGGTGGCGTGACCGCTTCGTGGGCGCGTCCCGAGCGTCCGGTCGCGAAAACTGGACCCGCTGCACTGCCGCCGGAGTTTGCAGGACGCTTTCGCCGATGGCAAGACCGCCTCCTCGACCTGACACTGCGGAACAAGCTGCTCAACTTCAAGGGCTTGGGCGCAGGGGCGCTTCCTCTCGCCGTCCCCGACCTCGGACTGTTCGAGGACCTTCTCGCCGACCAGCACCCCTTCGAGGTGTTGCCGCTTCCAACGCGGTTTGCCGATGAGCGCGACCCCACCAAGGTCGAGGAGCGTCTCAGCGACAAGGAGGCAGAAGCGCGTCGCATTGAAGACCTGAAGAAGTGCAAGTTGCATGCGATGGTCCCACAGAGTGAGCTGTTCACTCGAGCGAGGACCTTGGCGCGGGCTGCTCGTGCCGATCTTGAAGAAGGCGGAGCGAACACCCTCTACGTCTCGATTGCCTTTTTGCGATGGTTCGAATCGGCAGATGAAGGGGCCGAGCCGCACTTTGCACCACTGCTCCTGTATCCTGTCGAACTTGGGATCGACAGGAACCGGGGACGCGTTACAATGCAACGGCTCTCGGAGGACCCCACGCCAAACGTGACCCTTGTGGAGAAAGTGCGGCGCGACCACGACGTCGACCTGAGCGCGCTGCTGGATCTCGAGGCTGACGACTCGGGCATTGCCGTCTCGAGCATGCTTGACCGTGTGCGCTCAGCGATCCAACGCATGCCTCGCTGGGAGGTCGTTGAGGACGCTGCCCTCGGCTTGTTCACGTTCACCAAGTTCCTCATGTGGAAAGACCTGGAAGACAACGGTGCGCTGTTTCTCCAGAACCCTGTGGTCGCCCACATTGCTTCAGCAACGTCGACGGGCCTCGCGAATGCAACGCCTGCGGTCGACCCTGGGCAACTCGATGGGCTTGCGCCCGAAGCTGCCCCGTGTGTCGTGGACGCTGACTCGACGCAAATGGCGGCTGTCGCGTCGGCGCTCGTTGGCAAGAGCTTTGTGCTTCAGGGACCACCTGGAACTGGCAAGTCGCAGACGATCACCAACCTCATCGCCGGCGCCATGGCTGCTGGCAAGAGCGTCCTGTTTGTCTCCGAGAAGATGGCGGCATTGGAGGTGGTGTCCCGCCGTCTCAACAGTGTGGGGCTCGGTGACTTCTGCCTCGAGCTGCACAGCCACAAGGCGAACAAGAAGCAGGTGATCGACGCGCTCGGGCGCGCGCTTGGCCGTGCGGAGCGGACGCAAGCTACCGAGTGGAGCGAGCGGTCAGCGGAGCTCCAGGAGATCCGCGGGCGCCTCAACGCTTACGCCAAGGCGTTGCATGATCCCAGACCTCTAGGCCTGACCTTCTTCCAGGCCCAGAGCCGACAGCTCGTCGAGCGCGCAATCTACGAGGTCCGGTTTGCCTTCGACGCCATCACCAGCGTTGCACAATCGCGCCTTAGAGCCATGACCGACGCAGTGGGGGAGCTGGCCGTTCGCGCCACCGCCGTGTCTCCGGTGGCCGAGCACCCACTGCGCGAGACGAAGCGCACCGAGTGGACTGCGTCGGTCGAGAGCGACCTGGGCGACTGCATAGAAGCTGCCCTGCAGACGCTCGATGCGCTCGACCGCGAGCTGAAGCCCCTGGTGGAAGCGCTTGGTGTACAGGGAACGTTGCTCTCGACACATGCTGCTGCACAAACAGCCCGGCTTGCGCAGTCGTTGGGGGCTGGCGTCGTGCCGTTGTCCACGTTTGCGCCGTCGTGGCCATCGACGGCAGCCCGGCTTGGACAGTTCGCAACACTTGCCCGTGAGGACCACGCGATCCGGACAGCGCTCGCCTTGCGGTGGTCGTCGCAGCTCTTCGCTCTCGACCTGCGTCCACTGGCCAGTCGGTTTCAGCGTTACGCTGCGTCGTTCTTTCTGATCGCGTGGGTCATGCTGTGGTTTGCACGTCGAGCCCTTCGTGTGGCAGCTGTCGCGCGGTTACCAGACAACCGGACCATTGCATCGGACCTGGAGAGCGCCCTGGTCAGCAGCGACAGGCAAGCCGTGCTGGCCGAGGAGCGGGCGTGGGCCAAGACAGTCTTGACGCAAGGCGACGAGTCCGATCCGCTTGGATACGTTGCAAGGCTCGAAGAGCTCATGGCGCGAGGCGACGCAGCGCACGTTGCGTTCGTGGCGGCCGTCGATGCAGGTGTGTCCCTTGGCGACGAGGGGGCAGAACGGTTGGCGCAAGCGTCGGCCCGCACTGACGCAGGTCGGATGCTCGCGGAGCTGGGAGCGCCTGTCGCTCGACTCGTCGTACAGCTCGCTGACCACGAGAGCGCTTTCGCCAAGCTGTTGGAGGTCCAGCCTTTCTGGCAGGATCGAAGCTCGGACCAACATCGCGCCAGCCTCCGCGAGACCCTCACGCGCTACCGCAGTGGATTGCACTTGCTGCGGTCCTTCTGTCTCTATCGCGAGTCCGTCGAGGCGGTGAACGCACTTGGGATCGGTCCCTTCGCAGAGGCGCACGCACAGGCGCAGGTGACATCACACGATCTGCCAGCAGTGTTTCACAAGAGTTTCCTTTCAGCTTGGACACGCGCAGTACGCGATACTGAGCCCGCGTTGCGCAAGTTTGACGGTGCGAGCCATCATCGGCTGGTCGATCGCTTCGCCGCGCTAGACAGTGAGTACCTGCAGCTGACGCGACGGTGGGTCGTGAGCCGGCTGGAGGAACGCCTGCCAGCTGCCGACGTACTGGATGCTGCCGCAGGAGAGCCGGCGGTGCTCGCGCGGGAGTTGCGGAAAAAGATAAGGCACATGCCTATCCGCAAGCTGTTTCAGTCCGTGCCGAACCTGCTAGCGCGGCTCAAGCCCTGTCTTCTCATGAGCCCGTTGTCCGTCGCCCAGTACCTTCCAGCAGCGCAGCGGCGCTTCGACCTGGTGGTGTTCGACGAGGCCTCGCAAATCGGCACGCATGACTCCATTGGTGCCATTGCTCGTGGCAACCAGGTGGTGATTGTCGGTGACTCAAAGCAGCTTCCACCGACCACGTTCTTTTCCCGCGCGGCATCCGACGATGAGGCGCTGCCCGACGAGACCGACGTCGAGGAGCTCGAGAGCGTGCTCGACGAGGCGCTTGCGCGGCAGATCCCGCAGCAGATGCTCGGGTGGCACTACCGCAGTCGGCATCAGTCCCTGATCGACTTTAGCAACCGCCACTACTACGAGGGACGGCTGCACATCTTCCCCGCAGCCCAGAGGAAGGTGGAAGGACTGGGCGTCGCGTGGCATCCGGTACTGGACGGGGTGTACCATAGTGGCAAGTCCCGCACGAATCCGCGCGAGGCAGAACAGCTGGTTGACCACCTGGTCGAGACGCTGCGGCGCTACGGGCCTGGCGACCGAAGCTTTGGCATTGTGACGTTCAGCATGGCGCAGCAGTCCCACATCGAGGAGCTGCTCGAGGAACGCCGAGGGCGCATTCCGGAGATCGAGCCGCACTTTGCTGCCGATCATCCGCGCAGTGAGCCGGTATTTGTCAAGAACCTGGAGAACGTGCAAGGCGACGAGCGCGACGAGATTCTGTTCTCCATAGGCTATGCGCGCGACGATCAGGGCAAGCTCCGCATGCATTTTGGTCCGCTGAGCCTGAGCGGGGGCGAGCGACGTCTCAACGTTGCAGTGACCCGTGCGCGCTGTCAGCTACGGGTGTTCTCGACGCTGACCTACGACCAGATTGACCTGTCGCGTACGACCGCTGTTGGGACGCGCCATCTGCGCAATTTCCTCGAGTACGCGGCCCGCGGGGAGACACCCAGCGAGACGACCGCGATGCAGCCTGGTGGCACGGACCGCTGCGTTGAGGCGGAGATCGCCGGAGCGCTGGAGTCCTGGGGCTACGAGGTCCACCACCGCATTGGGTGTGGAGGCTACCGAGTGGACCTTGCAGTTGTGGATCCAAGGACCCCTGGCACGTACGCGCTCGCCATCGAGCTGGATGGCTCCAACTACGCGTCTGCGCAGACCGCACGCGATCGCGATCGGCTGCGACGGGCGGTGCTTGAATCCCTAGGGTGGCAGGTGCTGCGTGTGTGGTCGACGGACTGGTGGTTTGACGCTGAGGCTCAGAAGCAGCGACTGCGCGTGGCAGTCGAGGAGGCGCTAGCAAGGGAGCCGGCTGCTGCGATCCCAACACCTGTGGCGATTCCAGCATCCGTCGCGTCCCGCGAGCTACCGCCCGCCGAACCGAGTGTGGCAGGTGCGCAGCCGTATGTGATGACTGCTCTCGCATCGACCGGAGCGGACCCCGAGCGGTTTTTCCAGCCTGCGTCGCAACACGACATAGCGGTCCGGATTCTACAAATGGTGGAGGCTGAGGGGCCAGTCCACGAGGAGGACGTTGCACGTCGGGTCGCGTCCTGCTGGGGCGTTGTCAAGCTGACCGCACGGGTGAGGGGGCGGTTTTTCGAAGAGGTGACCACGCTGGTCCATCGCAAGTTGCTTCTACACACGGGTTCGTTCCTGTGGTCGGCGCAGGTGCCTCCGGAGACCTATGTGGGGTTCCGTCAGGCTGGCCATCGGGACGCGGGGGCGATCGCGCCAGAGGAGATTGCCAACGCGGCAGCTTGGGTGCTCGGGCGTCTGATGTCGCTGTCCCACGAGGATCTTGCACGGGAGACGGCCCGGGTGTTTGGGTTTGGCAAGATGGGTTCCAAGGTGAGTGCGGCAATGGACCTGGGGATTGCAAAGCTGACGGAGCGGGATGGAGTGAGGGCTCGGGACGGGCACAAGTGGGAGAAGGTGCAACGGTAGAGAGACATTCAACGGGCGCACCGGAAGCCGAGGTTGTAGCTGCGGTAGCCCCAGCAATGCGCACAATGTTTCAAACAACGGCCCGCTAGGTCACGGGGGGACGGACCGAGAAGCCGGTGGTTGGTTTGCGGCCACTGGAAGGCAACGGCCCGCTAAGTTCTGGGCCTCTTCAAACTCCGACCGCGATCACGCCCTACCCGGGGCCCAGCCCCGGGCTGTTCTGATTCGCCCCTTCGGCTGCCATGCGGAACCGGCTCCTCACGACCCGCATAGCCAATCCCGAGAGCCAGGCCAATAACCCCCCCGGCTGCCACAAGACTCGCAACCCTCTTGGGAACCATGTGCGGCCGCGATCGGTAGAACTGCAATACGCCTAGCCAACCTGGGACGCTCAGGAGCCCGAGCACCCACCACGCAGGCCCGAGGAAATGACTCGGTACCAAGTACAATAATAGCGCGCACACGACCACTGCCGGCCAGTACACCACCCCATGCCTCTTGAGGATCAGCGACCCAAGGAGCTTCTCTTTCGCCCCCAGCTCGCTCTCCGCAGCGCCGATGAGCCCCTTTGTGGCCTCTGCCCGCAGCTCTCCCACATAGCGACGGGCCCCCAGGATATCTCCCGAGTCCCACCTGCTAGCGACTTCGCGCCGAAGCAGCTGATCCAGCTTGTTCACGACCTCCCGCGCATGGTTTTCGGCAGGCACGGCTGCAAGGGTCTTCAAAGCCAGCGGTACATCACCGGCCGTCGTTGCCTGATCGGCCTCCGCCATGGCGTCCTGTATCCAATCCGTGACGGCCTGGTGCTCGCTCCCGTACAGACTATCGGGGGGCACAAGCCAGGTCTCATAGACTCGGCCGCGCACTGTGAGGGCTAACCTGTAAACGCTTGTAGCCTGAACTTCTACGCTTCGATATGCCACGCCCCTTCTCCCGCCACCAAGTGACCGCTGATGCAAGGCGCTGAGCTCCTCACGGAGCAAAGGGGGAAACTCCTCCTCGAGGTAATCTGCCCCAAAGTAGCTCAGTGCACGCACATAGGGGGAGGTGCCCGAGGACACCACTGCCCTCATGACCGCGTCGTTCAAGCTTGGCGTCGCAATGCCTCTGAGGTCCTCCCGGATAATCCTACGGTGGACCTGAAGGACCTGTGCAATCATGCCATAGGCCCCACAGGGCTGGCAGTTCGCCCGTCCGCTCCCCTCACAGTCGCTGCAAGGCACGGTCCTCTGCCCAGTACACTTGCTGCATAGAAGAAGGCCCCGCCCACCGCAGCCTTGGCATGCAATCACCGCCTGGCCTCTCCTGACTCTCCCCTGTCCTTGGCATTGACCACACGACACTTGCCCGTTTCCAGAGCAATCGCGGCACACAATGCGTCCGCTGGCATTGCATGGACTGCACTTGTCTGTCCCCCTTCCACGGCATGTGGGGCACTTGCGAGGTGCCACAGACCCTTCGATCACCCAGGCCTCGTCCGCGGTCGCCTGGGGCATGGGAGCTGGCGGAAGCAGCACAAGCCAAGGATCCACCTGGGACGGGTCGTTCAACGTGGCCCGCTCCAAATCCAGCTCTGGAAAGGGGAGCGTCGCTGGAACGACCGTGCGCTCTTCGTAAACCGTCGTCCAGACTATCTTGTACACCTGGTAGGTGGTCCCCGTGGTAACGTCCGTCTCTTGGTCTAGCTTCCCTGGTTGCTTGGCATAGTAATTCCGAAGCACCCCGCTCACGGAAGCCAGCTCTTTCCGGTTGGAAGGTCGCTGGAACTCCGCGGGAATGCGGCCTTCGCTCTTCGTCTGGATCGACTGCACCTTGGGTCGCGCAAATTGCACTGGATCGAGCGCGTAGAAGAACGCTGGCGCCACTGGCGCTGCTGGCTCCGCCCTGAGACGAGCCGCCTCCGCCTCTCGAAGCAGCTGCTCGGACCTGTCCCGCTCCTGTGCCGCCATAGTCTCGAGACGCGCGAACATCTTTTGTTCGAGCTCCTCCACCTGCTTGCTTAGGTCGATCTGCTGTAGGGGAGCCGACGTTTCCGCAACAGGCTTCTCCGGGGGGCACCAGTTCGCGTTGGACATTGCCTTGGCGCAGGTTTCGATAGCGTCCTTCTCGCCGAGCCCATGTCTCTCCGCATAGGCCAGAAGCTGCTGCCACTCGCCCCACTGGATGGTTCCCTTGAAGGCAAAGGTGGAGGCTGTCCCCTCGAGGACCTTTGTTGCTACGCCGATCCGCTCCTGTGCAAGCAAGGCCCGAAAGCCCCTCTCGGCTGCGGCGAGGTCTTTGGAGCACTCCGCGGAGATCTTGGTCAGCCTCTCGAACCACTCGGCAAAGACTTTTTTCGCAACCTTTTGCGTGTAGACTTTGACCTTGTTGTCCTTGGACTGCAGGATGGCTTCCACAAAGCTTTTGAGTTGACGGCTCAAGTCTTCTGGTGTCCACCCCTCCTGAAGGCCCAACACCGCGAGGGTGCGCCCGAAGGTCCCGGCACTTAGCTCCAGGTAGACGCGCTCCAGATCCTCGACTTTGACCAGGGCTCTCCCCGGAGCTCGTGAGACTCCTGCGGTGGCGTCTTCGAGGCCAGTCCTTGCGGGCTCCTCAGTCCCTAGACCCGTGGGCCTCGAAGCGCTCTCTTCCCACCCAAGGCCCGGTCCCTTTTTTTGCTGATCCATAGGCCAGGACGCTATCCCGAATGTGTCCACTGGGTTCCATGTATTTCTCGCGCACATGCCTTTTGTCTCCCCCTCCAGAGACAACACGCAGTGCGTCACCATCCCACGTGCTCTCGCCATGGCATGTGCCAGGGCGCCTCTCGGTGCGGGTACCTGGCTGGGACCTACCCGGCGCCTTGGTCGGACCTACCCGGCGCCTTGGTCGGACCTACCCGGCGCCTTGGTCGGACCTACCCGGCGCCTTGGTCGGACCTACCCGGCGCCTTGGTCGGACCTACCGCAGGCTACTAAACCAACCCAATCTTGAAGAACGCAGGTCCGAACCAAGGTCCGAACCGCGCCACCCGCGACCCAGGGTTGCCCACCCTGGGCTGATTTGATTCGCCCCTTCGGGGCTGCCAATCAACGCACGGGCATTTCGTCAATATAGGAGCCGCGCGTTCTCTGGCAGCCCCGAAGGGGCGAGTCAAATCAGCCCAGGGTGGGTACCCCTGTTGCGCCAGGAAAGCTTGGAAGAGGAGGATGAATGTAGCAGCTGAAACCTCTTGATGCGACCCCGGGTGAAAGTCCCGCTCCGATAAGGCCAAAACGGAGTATGGCGGGGCTCGATCTGGACGCGGTTTATCGCGGCATTGCACCGTCAGAATAGATTCCACGAGCGCGCTGCGGTGTGGCTCGACGCGGTTGGCACGGGTACGGTCGAAGGGGTGCTTACGCTGCATGCGCTCGCCGAGGTCTGGTCGGTGCTGACGAAACTCCCCGGCTCCTCGCGCTCGATAAGCGGACCTACGAAACGGCGATCGACCGATGCGCAGACCGCGGCCTCAGTTCGGGTGTCGTATTCGATGCTCTCCACCTTGTCGCCGCCGAAGCGACGGTCGCGGATGCGTTGCTGACGTTCAACCCCTCTGACTTCACGCGACTCGCGATCCCTTCGGGGCCGGCGATTGTGGTGCCGCGTGATCCTCCGTCGGTGAGACTATAAGCGGAAGCCGCGCAACGGCGGTTGGCCGCGCTCGGCGAGGCAGCGATCCTCGAAGACCAGCTGCGTCAACGCTAAAAGGGGGTTAGATGCCATGATGCCCCTGAGATCGCGTTGACCTCGGTCGCGAGGGATCGGGACGAACCGTCGTCCAGAACAAGCGGACGGCACACTGCGGAAGCCGATCGATGACGAACCGAATCTCGTGGGAGGGTCGCGCCAAGTGCGGACCTCGTCCGCCGAGATCCCCTCGAGGTCGTCCGGCAAACCGCACCAGACAGCGAGCGCCTCAATCAGACCGTGCGCATCAGGACGGGTCGGGCTTCAGGCGGATCAACCGCCCCTTTTGACCATACATGACCCTTAAAAGGCGGGTCAACCGCCCTTTTTGGACCCTCCACCCCCCGCTTTACCCCGTTTCAGCGCCCTTGTGACCCTACATGCCCCCTCAAACCGAGCGGATCATCCGCTCCCCAAATCCCCCCACCCCCCCAAAATCGCGGTTCAACCGCCGGTGGCCAGAATATTTTCGCGTTCGCCTGCGAAAATGATGTCTTGGACGGTGGCGGTCAAAAGACGTTTGCCGAGCAGGTGAATTAGCTCGGGGTCGTCACCCTTGTACACGCAATACTTGGGGAGATTCTCTGTATCTAGCGGGTTTTGTCAACTTAGACCGCTGGCGGGGGGACCATTTGAACGGTGGATCCTTGATCGCCGATCTCGATGGCCCCGTGAAGCCGTAGTTCGAGCATGAGCGCGCTTCAGGGTCTTCCCTCGTTTGGAGACCCGAGGATCAACATTTGCTCCGTGTCAAGAGCAAAAATATACGTCACGCCTCGATGCGTTCGGAACGTGGTCAAACTCATGTAAAATCGACGCTCAGATTTCGCG
>CAITRH010000145.1 GCA_903894755.1 uncultured delta proteobacterium | reverse complement strand
TGTCGCATCGACGACAAGGAGATCCGACTCCGCGAGCCGATCTTGCAGCCGGACGCGGTCATCATCCAGGACCCAACGCTCCTTCACTCCGTGGACGTGTTCCAGGGGCTCAAGGAAAGTGGGTTCGTCCTCATCAACTCGACCAAGACAGCCGCGCAGCTTGGTCTCGCCGAGTTCTTCGCCAAGTTCCCCGTGGACAATGTCCATGTGGTCCCGGCAACAGAGCTCGCTCTCAAACACATCGGCCGTCCTCTCCCCAATGCCGTGCTCCTCGGAGGCTTTGCTGCAACCACCCGAGCCATCAAGCTCGAGTCGGTCCATGCGGCAATCCGCCATCGCTTCGCTGGCAAGGTGGGTGACGCCAACATCGCGGCTGCAACCGCCGCCTACACGAGTGTCCTAGCCGCGGCCACGGCAGCCTGATGGACCTTATGCGACCGCTGCCACTTACAGACAAGGGAAAGCAAGATGCTGAAGCAAGTTGAAGGCTCATGGGCGACGGCCAAAGCCATCGCACTCTGTCGGCCTGAAGTGATCTGCGCGTATCCCATCACGCCGCAGACCCACATCGTCGAGGGGCTCGCCGAGATGGCCAAAAGCGGTGAACTGCAAAAGTGCGAGTTCATCAATGTCGAGTCCGAGTTCGCTGCACTGAGCGTTGCCATCGGCTCCTCCGGGGCTGGGGCTCGCTCGTACACAGCGACCTCGAGCCAGGGACTCCTCTTCATGGCCGAGGCCGTCTACAATGCAGCCGGGTTGGGCCTCCCCATCGTCATGACCCTCGGCACCCGTGCCATCGGCGCGCCGATCAACATCTGGAACGACCACTCGGACGCCATGTCCATGCGTGATGCCGGTTGGATCCAGCTCTTTGCTGAAACCAACCAGGAAGCCGTAGACCTCCACATCCAGGCCTTCAAGCTCGCCGAGCAACTGAGCTGCCCTGTCATGGTCTGCGTCGACGGGTTCATCCTCACCCATGCTTACGAGCGCATTGATGTCCCCGAGCAGGAGCAAGTCGACGCGTTCCTCCCCCCCTTCGAACCCATTCAGGTCCTCGACCCCGCAAGCCCTGTCTCCATCGGTGCCATGGTGGGCCCCGACGCCTTCTCCGAGGTGCGTTACCTAGCCCACTACAAACAGCTCCAGGCCCTCGAGCTGATCCCCGAGATTTCCAAGGACTTCGAAAAGCAGTTTGGACGGGTCTCTGGAGGCTTGGTCCGTCCCTACAAAACCGAAGGCGCCGATACCATCGTCATCGCTCTCGGTTCCGTGATCGGCACCATCAAAGACGTGGTCGATGAGCTCCGTGAACAAGGAGTTGCCATCGGTTGCGTCGATATCTGCGCATTCCGCCCGTTCCCACTTCAGGCTCTCGACGCTGCCATCCGGCACGCCAAGCGCATTGTCGTAGTCGAGAAGTCGCTCGCCGTCGGCATGGGAGGAGTGGTTGCATCCCATGTGCGTATGGCGCTCCGTGGCCATCCGCTCCCCGTCTACACCGTAATTGCAGGACTGGGAGGACGCTCCATTATCAAACCCTCGCTCCACAAGCTTTTCGAAAAAGCAGGGCGTGACGATCTCGAGGACGTGTCCTTCTTGGACCTCAATTGGGATGCCATCAACCGCGAGGTGGCACGAATGAAAGAAACCCGCAGGTCCGGCCCCCACGCAGAGAACATTCTTCGCGACGTCGGACCGACCAGGAAGGTCGTGTGAGGCCATGAAGCCCCAAACCAACGAACAGAAGATCAAGTTCTACCAAAAAGGCACCTTCACGGTCGGCAACCGCCTCATCGACCCGGACCAACGTCTTGTCCAGGCCACCACCGACCGCAGCAACGCCATCACCAGCGGCCATCGCGCCTGCCAAGGCTGCGGCGAAGCCCTCGGCGCTCGCTATGCTCTCGACGCGGCCATGGTGGCCACAGACAAACAACTCGTGGCCGTCAACGCCACCGGCTGTCTCGAGGTCTTCACCACCCCCTATCCCGAGACTTCCTGGCAGATCCCCTGGATGCACTCGCTCTTCGGCAACGCCGCCGCAGTTGCAAGTGGCGTCGCCGCTGCCTTCCGTGTCAAGGGACGTGACAACGTACGCGTCATCGCCCAGGGCGGCGACGGCGGCACGACAGACATCGGCTTCGGCTGCTTGTCGGGCATGTTCGAGCGCAACGACGATGTGCTCTACATCTGCTACGACAACGAAGCCTACATGAACACCGGCGTGCAACGCTCCAGCGCCACCCCTCCGGCCGCGCGCACTGCAACCACTCCTGCCATGGGCAGCGCCCCTGGCAACGTGTTTGGGACAGGCAAAAATGTCCCTCTCATCGCAATGGCCCACAATATCCCCTACGTGGCTACGGCCAGCGTCGCCGACCTTCGTGACCTTGAGCACAAGGTGCAGAAAGCCATGGGAATCCGCGGCTCACGCTACCTTCATGTCTACGTCACCTGCCCCTTGGGCTTTGGCACTCCAAGCTCCGACGCCATCAAGATTGCCCGCCTCGCTGTCGAATGCGGCTTCTACCCGCTGTACGAAGCTGAGTACGGCGTCGTGACCCACACCGGGACTATCCGCAAAAAGGTCCCCGTCGAAGACTATCTTCGTCCCCAAGCCCGCTTCGCCCACCTCTTCAAAGGGGGCAAAACCGACGTCGAAACCATCGCCCGACTCCAGGCCATGTGCGACGCCAACATCAAGCGTTACAACCTGCTGCGCGACGAAGGAGTCGTGGCATGACCCATCAACCGCACCCCTTCGCGATCACTCTCGACGTAGGCACAAGCCTCGCCAACCACACGGGTTCCTGGCGTACCAACCGTCCTGTCTACGTCGACCGCATCCCCCCCTGCAACAACCAGTGTCCCGCGGGCGAGGACATTCAATCATGGCTTTTCCATGCTGAGTCCGGTGACTACCGGCATTCGTGGGACGAGATCATGAAAAACAATCCCATGCCCGCAGTCATGGGACGTGCCTGCTACCACAGCTGCGAGGACGTCTGCAATCGAGCCAGACTCGACTCCTCTGTCAGCATCCATGCAGTCGAGCGTTTCCTCGGAGACCTCGCCATCAAAGAGGGATGGAAAGCTCCCCCTGGTGCGCCTGCTACTGGCAAGAAGGTCCTCGTTGTTGGCGCAGGACCCAGCGGTCTTGCCTGCGCTTACCACCTGGCACGCATCGGACACGCCGTGACCATTGTCGAAGCCGGCCCTCTTGCGGGCGGCATGATGCGCTTTGGTATCCCCAAGTACCGGCTTCCTCGCGACATCCTCGACGCCGAAGTCAAGCGAATCCTCGACCTTGGTGTGACGCTCAAGTTGAACACCAAAGTTGAAGATATCCCTGGGCTGATGAAGTCCGGCGGCTACGACGCTTGCTTTGCCGCCATTGGAGCCCATCTTGCCAAGCGGGTGAATATCCCCTCGCCCGACGCTGGACGGATTCTCGATGCGGTCTCGCTCCTTCGCGACATGGAAACAGGAGCCGAGCCGCCTAAGCTGGGACGTCGTGTGATCATCTATGGTGGTGGCAACACCGCCATGGATGCTGCTCGCACGGCCAAACGTCTTGGCGCCGAAGAGACGGTGATTGTCTACCGTCGCACACGCGCTCAGATGCCAGCCCACAGCTTCGAGGTCGACGAGGCTGTCGAAGAAGGGATCATGATCCACTGGCTCCGCACCATCAAGCAGATGGACGAACACTCCTTCGTTGTCGAAAAGATGGCTCTCAACAAGGACGGCTGGCCTGAACCCACTGGTGAGTTCGAGACCATCGAAGGCGACACATTGATCCTGGCGCTCGGTCAGGATGTCGACCTTGGAATTCTCGACAAAATCCCAGGGGTCAAAGTCACCAAGGAGAAGACTGTCGAAGTTGACCGCAACATGATGACTGGCTTCCCAGGGCTTTTCGCTGGAGGCGACATGGTCCCTGCCGAGCGCACCATCACGGTTGCAGTAGGCCATGGCAAGAAGGCAGCAAGGCATATCGACGCGTTCTTGAACGGCACGACCTATGTCAAGCCGGCCAAGCACGACGTAGCAACGTTCGATAAGCTCAATACCTGGTATTACACCGACGCGGACGGGTCCCAGCAGCCCCACCTCGACATGTTGCGAAGGCGCACCACGTTCGACGAAGTCGTGGGTGGCCTCGACGAGACCAATGCGCTTTACGAGGCGCGGAGGTGTCTGTCGTGCGGAAACTGTTTCGAATGCGACAACTGTTTCGGCGTATGTCCCGACAACTCAGTGATCAAGCTCGGTCCTGGCAAGCGGTTCGAGTTCAACTTGGACTTCTGCAAGGGGTGCGGCATTTGCGTTACCGAGTGTCCCTGCGGAGCTATCAAGCTCGTTCCTGAAGATATCTGAAGCCGCTGTTTCTCCTCCTGCACTGAACCTACCCTTCTGCCGTTCTCGCCGAGGCGACGGACCGAGGCACTTTCTCCTCTGGTCCGCCCCGAGGCGGTAAGGCGAGAGGTCGACCCACAGCATCTTTGGAGCAACGTCGAAAGTTAGCGTATAGTCGCGCCACGATGGCGAACCGCCGGGATGTACTCCGAACCCAGATCTCGATCCAGCTCGCGGACTTTGCGAGCACCTTCAACCAATCTGTCGCGCGCTTTCGATTTCAACCCGGCGATTACGCCGTGGAGCTCATGGTTCCAGAAGGACCTTCAACCGGTGGAGGCGTTCAGGCCCTCCAGCACCTTAGGCTCGTCTCAACGCAGCCGAACTTCCCCGCGATCGTCATCGGCGCCGCCAACCGCAGCGCAGGGATCGCCGAGCTTCGATCCTTTCAGCATGTCGACATCGTTCATCGCGAACGGTTCAAACGCCCCTTTCCCCTCGAAAAGGCCCCGTACGACCAATTCATCGATGTGGCCCGCACGCTTTTCGGGGCAGCGCAACTCAAAGTGACTGTCACGGACAGCCCTCCACCCGAACCGCCCCCCGCAGCAGCCGTCGTGACCGCCCATTCGTCTTCAAGCACGATGATCTTGATCGTGGGTATTGCCATCGCGGTCGTTCTCGTAGCGGCCGTGGCAGTGTGGCTCTTCTTCATCAAAAAGGGAGGGTAATCTGGAGCTCGTATCAATTGTGGCGTTTCCCTTGGTTAGGCTTTTTCCCATCCGTTGCACTTCTAAGAGGACCTCATGAATCAGAATCCACCTGGCCCCCCGCCCGCAAAGGGCGGAACCGTGCTGTTGCCTCAGTGGCCAACCATGCCCCAATCTCCCGGCGCCCCAGCGCCGCAAGGGGCCTCGCCGTTTCCCCCCGTGGGATCCCCAGGCGCCTTTCCCCAACCTAGTGGGTTTGGAAGCGCTCCTGCTCAGGGTCCGCCCCCTCAACAAGGCTACGCCGCACCTCCCCAGTACGGCGCCGCTCCTCCTCCACAAGGCTACGCCGCCCCTCCTCCCCAGTACGGTGCCCCCCCGCCTCAACAAGGCTACGGCCCCCCCCCCCCTCCCCAGTACGGTGCCGCCCCGCCTCAACAAGGCTACGGTGCCCCTCCTCAACAAGGCTACGGTGCCCCGCCTCAACAAGGCTATGGCGCCCCTCCTCAGTACGACGCCGCCCCCCCTCAACAACCGTACGGCGCTCCTCAGGGGTTTGGAGGAGCCATGCAGGGCTTTGCTGCGGCAGCAGGCGGCCCCCCTCCGGCGGGACTCGAGTATGTTCCTGGATCCACTACGCAGTTCCTCGGTCTCGACCAGAAGCTCGGTGTGCTCCTCGGCTATGTCGTAGGCGTCTTGTCATTGCTCTACATCTTCATGGAGCCCAAGACCAATCGGTTCGTGCGGTTTCACGCGTTCCAAGCGATCTTCATCGGCATCGCCATGACCGTGGTGTCCATCGTTGGCGGCATCGCGACGGCGGTGCTCATCGCCATTTCTCCCGCCATGGGGCTTCTTGGCAACGTGGTGCAGATCGCAAACCTGGTGCTCTTTGTCTTCTACTGGATCGCCGCCTACAACGGTTTCCAAGGCAAAGTGTACCTAGTCCCCATGGTCGGCAAAATGGCTGCAAACTTCGCCTCAAAGGACTAAGCCTCCGGTCCCTTGAATGCACTGTCCCGTCGTGAGCTCCTGACCGCCTTCCTAGGGCTCCCCACCGCCCTGGACGCCTGCCGTCGTTCCCCATCCCCTGTCCCCGACGGGACTCTCGTTTCCCCCACAGAACGCATCGGCCATCTCCTTCGCGACGGCTTCTCCGTGCAGGTCCATACCTGGGAACGTGTCCCGGTGGTCATTGTCGGTGGTGGCGTTGCCGGACTGTCGGCCGCCTGGAGACTCGCTCGCGCCGGCGTTGACTTCGTGCTTCTCGAGCTCGATGAGGTGCCAGGTGGAACCGCAAAAAGCGGAACCGCAAAAAGTGGAACCGCCAAAAGCGGCGTCGCTCGTGGGTTCCCTTTCCCATGGGGCGCCCACTACGTCACGGTCCCAATGCCCGAAAACCGACTGATGACTCGGGTCCTGCGTGAGCTCGGCGCCATCGAAGACGTCGCAGGCGAGCCTGTCGTCGTCGAAGAAGCCCTCTGTCGGGACCCCGAAGAGCGCCTGTTTTACCGTGGAAGATGGTACGAGGGGTTGTACCTTCGCGTTGGTGCAACCCGCGCGGACCTGGCCCAATACGACGCGTTCCGGGCTGAAGTCGAACGCCTTGCTCTCCTTCGCGACCCTTCCGGACGGCGTGCCTTTGCCATTCCCATGGCACGATGCTCCACAGACGCGGACTTCATGGCGCTCGACCGGATTAGCATGGCCGACTGGATGGATCGCCAAGGCTACCATTCCGAGCGCCTTCGATGGCTGGTGTCCTATGCTTGCCGTGACGACTACGGGGCACGTCCAGAAGAAACCAGCGCCTGGGCAGGTCTCTTCTACTTTGCTTCGCGGGTGCGGTCCGCCGGTGTCGAGCCGCAGGCTGTCGTGACCTGGCCCGAAGGCAATGGGAAACTTGTCGACCACTTGTACCAGCCCATTCGAGATCGGGTCCGCTTGGGCGTTGCAGTGGCTTCGGTCAACGTCTCCGAGGATGGCATCCGAGTGGCTGGCATTCGCGACAGCGAACGCGTGGGCTTGTGGGCAGACCAGGTGATTCTGGCAACACCGCAGTTTCTATCCCGTCGATGGCTGCGACGTCCTCCCCTTGGCTCCTTCGACTACGGGGCCTGGATGGTGGCCAACTTGTCCCTCTCGGCCCGTCCCAAAGAAAAAGGGTTCCCGTTGGCCTGGGACAACGTGTTCTACGACAGTCCCTCTCTTGGCTACGTCGTGGCGACCCACCAAAGCGGGCTCGACTACGGCCCCACGGTGTTTACCTATTACTATCCACTTTGCGACCCAAGCTCCGCGGACGCGCGCCGAAGGTTGCTTGGCACCGATTGGCGGGGATGGTCCGAGATTGCGCTGGCCGACCTAAGCCGGGCGCATCCAGGGATTGCCGCCATGACCGAGCGTCTTGATGTCGTGCGTTGGGGACACGCCATGATTCGTCCATCGCCAGGGTTTCTATGGGGGGCAGAGCGACGTTTGGCGGCGGAGCCAGTTCGCGTGGGACAGTCAACTGTGCATGGTGCTCATTCCGATCTTGGGGGGGTAGCGCTTTTTGAAGAGGCATTGGATCAGGGGGTGCGGGCGGCCGAGGAGGTCTTGGCCGCACGATCAGTCCCCTATGAAAGCTGGCGATAATGGAAGAAAGATGGCTTTTTGGACGTCGGCTGGACCTTGGAGTGTTCCTTGGCGCGGCACTTTTGAGCCTGGTGGCTCTGGCTATCGGGCATGCTGCGGGGGTAGAGACGACTCCGGACTGGGCGTGGGTTCCTGCGGTGCTCTTAGTGGATGTGGCCCATGTGTGGTCGACGGGGTTTCGAGTGTGGTTCGATCCAGAGGAGTGGAGGCGTCATCCGGTACTGTACGCAGGGGTACCGCTGCTCGTGTTGCTAGGGGGGATAGGGTTGTATGCCCGTGGTGGGGCGCTGCTATTTTGGAGGGTGCTTGCGTATTTAGCGGTCTTCCATTTTGTGAGGCAGCAGGTTGGCTGGGTGGTGCTGTACCGGGCAAGAGGAGGCGAACGGGATCGTTGGGGGTCCTGGCTTGACTCAGCTACCGTGTATACGTCGACGTTGGTTCCGCTGCTGTACTGGCACACGCACCTTCCAAGGCGCTTTCATTGGTTTCTCGAGGGGGACTTCGTGGCACTACCAGGAGCCCTCTATGCCGTAGCGCTTCCCATCTACGGTGTACTGCTGGCGGTGTACACGGCGCGTGCGTTGGTGTCGCGACCCGTGAACGTTGGCAAACACGTGGTGGTGTCTACGACCGCGGTCCTTTGGTGGGTGGGGATGGTAACGTTTGATTCGGACTACGCGTTTACTGTGACCAACGTGTTGATGCACGGGATTCCGTACATAGCGCTCGTGTGGGTATTTCAGCGCCACAAGGCACGTCCACTGGTGTCGAGTCCGGTGTCGTACCTTGGAGTGCTGTGGGCCATTGCGTATGTCGAGGAGCTGTTTTGGGATCGAGGGGTGTGGCATGAGCGGAGCGGTCTGTTTGGCGGAGCGTGGGATCTCGAGCCGTGGCACGTGCTGCTGGTGCCGCTTCTCGCGACCCCTCAGGTGACCCACTATGTGCTCGACGGGATCATATGGCGACGGGCGGCGAACCCTGAGATAGGGGGGATGTTTGGCTCGGTACCACGACCGTGAGGGAGCGGTGAAGCTCCACGATGCTTACATCGGCATCCATCCGTCTCCAGTGACTCTTCAAGAGTCTACCGAGA
Source organism: uncultured delta proteobacterium (assembly GCA_903894755.1). Classification (GTDB taxonomy): domain Bacteria; phylum Myxococcota_A; class Polyangia; order Polyangiales; family Polyangiaceae; genus CAITRH01. The sequence continues at coordinate 115 of CAITRH010000145.1, read as the reverse complement.
CGGATTAAGAGTCTACCGAGACGGATTAAGAGTCTACCGAGACGGATTAAGAGTCTACCGAGACGCAAAAAAGAGTCTACCGAGACGGATCGAGAGTCTACCGAGACGGATTAAG
>CAITRH010000144.1 GCA_903894755.1 uncultured delta proteobacterium | reverse complement strand
GACGAAGTAGCCTCGTTGTTCGATGAGCGGTCGCGCCTCCGGAAGGCGTTCAACAGCGGGGACCATGTAATGGTGGTCTGCTTCGCAGGGGCCGGCGGTATTGAAGTAGCGGGGCATGGCGGAAGCATAGCACGGAGCTCGCCCCCTGCGCCGGCGTCCCTCCCTTTACCCCCGAAGTACCGTCACCCGATACCCCTTGGCCGTGGACGCTTCCTCAAAGCGCCCCCGTTCCTCAAAGGGCACTCCCTTGCTGCGTCGGTCGAAGAGCACCAGTACCCCTTCCTGCAGCCCGAGGCGATCCAAGTAGTTCTCCAACTGTTTCAACCCTTGTGCCAGCGGGTCGGCCTTCTTGTCCGCCCAGGTCTTCAGCTCCAGAGCCTCGCGCTGCCACACCCGCTTGCCCGCAGTGTCCGTGTAGGGCCAGCGCACCAACAGATCGATACGCCCTCGTCCAATGCCGTACTCTCGGTCCACATAGCCACCACCATTGACGATGCGCTGGAGAAACGCCATCAGTACCAACTGAGGGGCCACCTCGTGGTAGGGGAGACGGGACGTGAGGATCTCGCCGTGCTCGGTCCAGAACGCAGCAAACTCGTCGAGAAGCTTGGGGAGGTCGAGACGTCCGTCCGGCAACACAAAGGACCGCGGATCGATGGTCATCTGCTGTTCCGCCGCTGAAGCCAGCACACGCACCATGACTTCCCGGTAGATGGGATTGGCAACCCGTATGGGCTTCTCGCGAATGAGGCCTAGGTCGCGAACGTAGCTGACGTCGTCGTCGAAGGTGATGTCCAAGGTCTCCGCGAAGCCCCCTTCCAACATGGGACTGAGGATCCGTCGCACCCGCGGTTCCATCAGTCGGGCCACCAAGGAATCGAGGTGGGTCTGCCGCGCCAGGATCAGGCGCTCCTTGGCTTCTTCTATGTGCACTTCCGTGATGGGACCGCGGACAGCCATCTTCTCGATGACCTCCCGGGCCAGCGCATTGGTAAGCCAGGGTTGCCCCTGGGCAAGCTCGAAGGCGTGTCGAACGGCTTGGTCGGTGAAGACCTGTCCTGTGTCCTCTGTGTGCTGGTGGTAGAGGGACTGGATCTCGGCTTCCGTGAAGTCCCCGAAGCGAAGGGACTCGACCTTGACATTGAAAGGGCTGGAGGTTCCGAAGCGTTGGGGGTCCCCGCCGCTGGCGGCTTTGTAGTCGCGAACGTCCCGCAGTCCGCAGAGGACCACACTTGCAGGAAAAAAGCGGGGGCGATCCGGAAAGCCTTCACGAAGCTGTCGGAGCACAGTGCGGAGGCCTTCGCCCTGGAGCGCATCGATTTCGTCGAAAAGGAGCACGAGGGGCCTCGGGCAGCTTTGTGCCCAGAGTGCGAGGGTGGACAAGAGCACGCGGAGCGGTGGGGCTGCAGGGACCGGCGGAGGACGAAGCTCGAGAGGGAGGGATATCTCTGCTCGATGGAGAATGGCCCCGACGACCACGCGCTCGGCTGCGGCATAGTCGTCTTGGGCAGGCTCTCCACCTTCGCACGAGAAGTGGAGAGCCGCATAGGTCCCCTCCGCGGTGAGCTGCTTGGCCAACGCACGCAGCGTCGTGGTCTTCCCGCTTTGCCTTGGAGCATGCAGGACAAAGTAGCCCAGTTGCTCGATGAGCGGACGCGCCTCGGGAAGGCGCTCGACAGCGGGGACCATGTAATGGCGGTCGGGTTCACAAGGGCCGGCAGTGTTGAAGTAGCGAGGCATGGAGGGAGCGTAGCACCTACGGCCTTCGGTAAATGCTCACCATCGGTACCCCGTCGTGGGTCACCACAAATGCCGGTGCCACGGTCCCAAAATCTACCCAAATGCTGTAATCGACCTCGTTCATGTGGAGCTCATGATGCACTATCGCTACCTGCGCCTCGCTGGGACTCCCCACCCCCCGCAGATCGGAACGAACCCGCCCCTCCGCTTGCAACCGTCCCCAGCTGTCCCACGCCGTGTCGTGGATGAACAGTGCCGCCCCACGCGGCGCGTGCCCCTCTAGCCACCCATTGGCGTCCTGCGTCGTGTACCCCCAAAACTGCCGATTGAGCCCCAAATCTGCCCCCCCCGCAGTCCCCCCTACCAACGGTACATACGCCCCAAGTCCAAATGGATGCGCGTGCGCGGTCTCCGCGAGCGGCCCCGCCAATACGCTCAACGCAAGCCCAACCTCCATCATCACCCGTCCGCCCTTGCTCCACTTCCACTTGCACGTAGCCGCCGCCACCGCCCCCTCCACCACCAGGTCGAACCCTCGCCCCGCAAACAGCGCAAGGATTGGATACGCCGTCAGCCAATGCTTGGTCCCCCCGAAGATCGGCGTCGTCGGCAGCACCCATGGCCCAAGACACGCGAAAAACGCGAGCGCCATCAATAGGTCCGTCGCCTGTCCATCCGCTCGTTGTCCCGAAAGCCCGCGCCCCCGTGCAATCAGTCGATCCACCCCCCCGATGGCAAAAAGTACCAGAGTCACCGTCGGTACCGTCGCGACCACAAGCACCGGTAGGTACGCCCGAGGCGACGGAGGACCAAAGTAGTTCGTCCCCAGAAACTCCATATTGTAGTACTCATGGTGCAGGTGAAAGTTGACGTACTCCTGAAGCCTCGGTACCGTGTCGTGCCATATCCAAGGCCACAGCGCGTAGAACACGAGCGGTCCCACTGTACCCAAGGCGACTAGACGAAGCGGAAGAACCACCCGCCCTTGGCGCATTCCCCGCAGTAGCGCTCGTCCCTCCACAATAAGCGCATGGGGGACAAATACCGCGGGCAGTATCCACGCATTGTGCTTGGTCTCGAGGGTCAGTCCAAACACCACTCCCGCCAAAAGAGCACGTCCTATCCCCCCGTCCCCCGCCCTCCAATACGTGTACACGCAGAGTACCCACATGGCCGCGATCCCCATGTCGAAGCACGCTAGGTGCGCGTGGTAAAAAAGCTGCGGCATCAGCCCAAACAGCAGCGACGCCATCACCCCGGCACGACGGGAATACAGCCGCGCTCCAAAGCGATACACGACCCCCATGGCGACGCCAGCCATCATCATCCCTGGAAATCGAAACGCCGTGCTCGCGTCGCTAAAGACTTTCCACTTCTCGTGAAACAGCATCCACGAGAGCGCAAACAGACTCTTCATCAGCGACGGGTGCTCGTGGTTCGTCGCCCAGTGCGCGTCGATCGTGCTCCGCTCGAAGGCTTGGGCGGGATGCTCCATCAGCACGCGAAACCAACGGGCGTAGTCCATCGCCGCGTGAAAATAGAACCCCTCGTCGCGAGCAAACCCCAGCGACCGGGCCGTCGCAAGCAGCCACGTCACGTACAAAACCGCAAGCAAACCTCCCAGCGCAGCATCCGCGAGGCCCAGCTGACGTACCGGGCGATCGAACGGCGTCAGGGAGCTCCACGCGCGTCGAAAAGCATCGTCGTTCGCCATGCGCTGACGCTACTCCAGCGAGCCGGGGGGTAGAACGAGCATTCAATCCGTGGCACGCGTCGCCCTCATCGTGCTACGACGGCGCCATGCTAGCGGCGCTCTTGTGGTTTGGGATTCTCAACGGCATGCGTCACGCGCTCGAACCCGACCACGTGGCGGCGGTTTCGACCATGGTCGCCGAGCAGGGGAGCGGACGTTCGAGGCTCACGTTCGCCCTGTCGTGGGGGGCAGGCCACGCGCTGACCTTGCTCGTGGTTGGAGGCCTCTTGTTCGCCCTTCGCCAGCGCATGCCGGCCGCCGTCGAAGAGGGGTTTGAATTTGCCGTGGCGTTGGTCCTTCTCGCGCTGGGCGGGCGGGCCCTGTGGAAGGCGCTGGGAGACAAGCTAGGTGGTCATGCAACGCATCATTCGACCGTGGCGCCGCGCGCTCTTGCCGTGGGGTTGCTGCACGGCCTCGCGGGGAGCGGCGCACTGGCGGCGTTGGTCGTCGCAAAGCTGCCTTCGCTCGGACTCGGGTTGCTCTTTCTTGCGCTTTACGGCCTGGGGGCGATGGTCGGTATGGGACTGCTCGGTGCAGCGGTCACCTGGCCCTTGAGCCGTGCGGCGCGCATTCCCAACGCCAGCCGCTGGCTCGTGGGCGCTACAGGCGTCTTCTCGCTGGTGCTTGGAGTCGTGTGGGGAGGACCCATCGCGCTCCGCTTCGTGTTGAGCTAAACCAAACCCATCTTGAAAACCGCAGGTTTCCGCTCGCGCAGACCTCACCCCCCCAGCCCCTCTCCCTCGACATCTTCCTTGCCCATGCGGGCAAGTAAAATCGTCTTCGAGCGAGGGGGGAGGAGAGCCTCGTGCACGACCCG
>CAITRH010000143.1 GCA_903894755.1 uncultured delta proteobacterium | reverse complement strand
GGGGGTTATCGAAAGGCGCTCCGTCGAGTGGGTTTCGAGGTGGGGGGGTTATCGAAAGGCGCTCCGTCGAGTGGGTTTCGATATGGGGGGGTTATCGAAAGGCGCTCCGTCGAGTGGGTTTCGATATGGGGGGGTTATCGAAAGACGGCCGGCTAAGTTCCGGGTGAGCCGACCGCGACAGGTCAGCGGCCCTGGTAACGCAGGAGGGGAGCTACTCGGCGGCGTGGGACTCCTCGGCTGCGGAGACGTGAGACTCCGCGTCCCATCGGGCGATAGGATGATCGGCGTCGAAGTTCTCGGTGGCCAGCAAAGCCTCGTAGGGAGGACGAGCCAGCGCGTGGACGAGCTCGATGAGGTACGCTTCGGGGTCGCGATCGGTCCTCACCGCGATGCGAAACGGATAGTCTGCAAAGTCAGGGTCATACACTTTGACCATGCGTCCGATTTCAAATGTCGAATCATCGGTATGGACGTCTAAAATGTCGTCCACCGTCCCTCCAGTTAGCTTTGCGACATCTTCAGCCAGGCGATGCTCGCCCCCCCCTCGCACCCAAACGAAGTAACTTGTGGACATGATATACCTCACTGGAAGCCGTGGAACGTGACGTCAAAGTCTGAGCCTACGATGCGAAGGTAGTCAAGTCGTCCCTGCGTTTGGCCGAGTAGCTCACTGTAGATCATCCTCGCATGTGCGGCCACAAGCTTTGAACCGCGAGCGTCGACGATAATGTTGCGCGTCTGTTGTGTTTTTGGTGGAGTTTGGTCGATCCCAAGTGAGAACCTGACAGCATCAATGATTTTCTTATGGCTATCACGCCCTGCAGTTTCTCGTTTAAAATCGACGCACACGATGCTGTTTCTAAGGACTCCGTAGTCGGTATCTTTAGTCGGCTTTCCGACGAAGGGGTGCGGTTCCCCAACGGACGCGTCTGGCCCCCGCTCCTTGTTTGACCGCCGGATAGGCCAGATGTCGTTCCCTTGCTTTCGCAGGTACTCCGCGATCGGGCGCTCATTGGGTCCAAACTTCGGCTCCGTGTGCGACGCATCGAAATCCCGTCCGGGTGGACGATGCTCGTCGTCCATGTGCCAGGGCGGGGGATGCTTGCTCGGTATGCCCGGCGGGTCGAATGCGGACCTAGGGTTTTTCTCGGGGCCCGTGTCGTCCCCGCCGTCGCCTCCTCCGTGGCCACCGCCTCCTGGAGGGCTTGGAGGAGAAGTATTCGGGGAGCGTGAAGGCGGCGGAGGTTCCACGTCCTCGGGAGCATTACCCGAAGACGGTCCAGGAGGAACCCCTTACCCGAGCAGCCACCCAAACAACATGTGCTTGGTGGCCTGACGCGACATCTGAGCGATGGAGTCCACCAGTGGGATCTCCTTCGGGCACACCTCGACGCAGTTCTGCGCCTTGCCGCAATCGCCCACGCCCCCGTCCGCCATCAGGGTCTCGAGACGCTCCGCCGCGTGCATCTTGCCGCTTGGATGCAGGTTGAATAGACGCACTTGGCTGATCGCCGACGGCCCGATGAACGACGAGGAGTCGTTGATCTGGGGGCACGCCTCGAGACAACAGCCACACGTCATGCACCGCGATAACGGATACGTGTCCTCTTGGTTCTCCTGCGACTGCCTCGGTGCCGCGCCAAGCTCGTGGGACCCGTCCAGGGAAATCCACGCCTTGACCCTCTTGAGGTCGTTGAACATCCGCGCTCTGTCTACCTGGAGATCCCGCACCAACGGGAACTTGGTCATCGGCGCCAACGTGATGGTCTCGCCATTGGGGGCAATCTGATCGATCAACGCCGTGCACGCCTGACGTACGCGGCCGTTGATCACCATCGTGCACGCGCCGCATACCTCCTCGAGGCAGACGCTTTCCCACACCACCGGAGTGGTCTTCTTGCCATCCGCCGTGACTGGGTTCTTCTGGATCTCCATCAGCGCGCTGATGACGTTCATCTGCGGTAGCCAGATGACATTGAATTCCTCCCAGCGACGGGACTCGGGTTTATCTACGCTGTCCTGGCGCTGGATCTTTAGCCTTACGGTCTTTTTGTCAGCCATGGTCTCTCTCTCGCCTCGGTTAGGGGCTATTCCGCAGGACTCTTGGCCGCGGGCTTGTCTTCCTTTTTGATGTCTCCCGTGGCGGCTGCACTCGCCGCTCCCGCCTGCTCGTATTTGCGAGCCCTGGGTTTGACAAGGCCGATGTCTACAGCGTCGGTGATGTGTATGGGCACGCCGGCAATGGAGTAGTCAAAATCGCGCGCATAGTGGATCGTGGAAGTGCCTCCCCCTTGCCCTTCCTTGTGGAATGCCAACGTGGTCCGCAGGAAATCAGCGTCGTTGCGGTCTTTGAACGCTGGCTTGTAATGCGCTCCACGGGACTCGTCGCGGTTTCTCGCCCCCTGCGCAATCACCCGCGCAAGGACAATCATGTTCCCAAGGTGACGTATGAATTGAGCCCCCTGGTTGGCAAAACCTGCTTTGTCTGTAACCCCCACCTTGCGCGCCCGCTGCTCGATCTCGTCGATCTTGGCCACCACCCGATCGAGTTGGTCGTTGTGACGCTCGATCGTGCAGTGCAGTAGCATCTCTTCGGCAAGGTCCTGATGGAGACGGTACGGGTTCTCGTCGCCGTCCATCTTGAGGATATCTGTATAACGGTCTTGCTCTCGCTTGGCCGCCTTGTCGAACAGCGCCTGCGGAAAGTCGTAGGAGCTCTTGTCGAGATTGTTCCGATACGTTGCCAGCGCCGGCCCTGCCACCATCCCGCCCCAAATGCACGATAGAAGCGAGTTGGCACCGAGACGATTGGCGCCGTGGTACTGGTATTCGCATTCCCCTGCCGCATAAAGCCCAGGAATGTTGGTCGCATGGTTTCGTGGAGACCCCATCACCAGGGAGCCGTTGGACGCCCGCTCGAAGTCCACCCAGAGGCCTCCCATGGAGTAGTGCACCGCTGGAAAGACACGCATCGGGTTCTCGTAAGGGTCCTCGCCTACGAACTTCTCGTAGATCTCCAGGATCCCGGCGAGCTTCTTGCGCAAGGCCTCTTTGGGAAGATGCGTGAGATCGAGATAGACCTCGTTCTCGTTCTTGGTCGACTTGGTGTTGTAGACCCCCTTCTTCTCGTGGAAACACTTCAAGAAGAGCTCGCGGCTTGCAATGTCGCGAGGGACCAAGTTGCCATAGCCAGGATACTTGGCCTCAAGGAAGTAATCGCGCTCCTTCTCGGGGACATCCCGGCCAGGACGCTTCTCTTTGGGATCGCGTGGTACCCAGACGCGTCCCCCCTCGCCTCGGGCGCTCTCGCTGATCAGCCGTAGCTTGTCAGCGCCGGGGATCGCCGTGGGATGGACCTGGATAAACTCGCCGTTGGCGTAACACGCCCCCTGGCGGTAGACGGAACCGGCTGCGGTGCCGGTGTTGATCACGCTGTTGGTGGAGCGGCCAAAGACCATCCCGGGGCCACCGGTTCCAAGACAGACCGCGTCGCCGGGGAATGCCCGGATCTCCATGGTCTTGACGTCCTGAGCCACGATGCCCCGGGAGATGCCGGAGTCGTCGAGCACGACGGAGAGGAAATCCCAGAACTCGAACTTGCGGACCATCCTCTCGCCAGGGACCACGATCCCGCGCTCGTCCTCGACATCGACCGTCTCGTAACGTCGAACCTGCTCGTCGAGGGCGTAGAGGAGCTGCTGGCCTGTGGTGGCGCCGGCAAAGGCGGTGCGGTGGAATAAGGTGCCGCCGAAGCGACGGAAATCGAGGAGTCCTTCGGGGGTTCGATTGAAGGGGACTCCCATGCGGTCGAGAAGGAAGACGATGCCCGGGGCGGCGTCGGCCATGCCTTTGACAGGGGGTTGGTTGGCGAGGAAGTCGCCGCCGTAGACGGTTTCTTCGAGATGGACTTGAGGGGAATCCCCCTCGCCTTTGGTGTTGACGCTGGCGTTGATGCCCCCTTGGGCGCAGACCGAGTGGGAGCGCTTGACAGGGACTAGGGAGAACAGGTCGACCGGGACGCCGGCCTCGCAGAGTTTGATGACTGTGGTGAGTCCGGCGAGCCCGCCGCCTACGACGATGACGCGGCGGACTTTGCCGTTCTCGCTGCGGGTGCTGGCTTGTTTCGCGGCCATAATTCGATGCTCCTAGGGAGATTGCGTGGGAAAAACAGGGACCGGTCCCCCATCGGGCCCGGGCGAACCCGAGGATGATAGGGGCGAAATGAGCGGAGGACACGGTGCTCGATCGATTTCAAGCACCGCGGGGCCGCCAAGAACTCGAAAACCGGTTGCTAGGTAAACGACACCTTCGCATCCGCCAACAAAAAGCACCAGCGACGCCGCGGTTGCAAGACCCCGTAGGACCTTTGACGTCGACATCCCCCACACGCCCGCCACGAGGTGCACCAGTGCGGCGCCAAGTCCGACCAAGTAGACGATGGCGCGTACAGGCACCCCCGCGGTCGTGGACGACAAGCGCATGGCGACCTCGGTGGGGAGCTCGCCGAAGCGGAGTCCTCCGAACGCGCGGGCCCAGCGGAAGTCGGCGAGGTGGAACACGAGAAAGGCGAAGAGCACCAGGCCGGTGACCCGAAGGACCGCGCGAAGGTCGCTAGAGAGCCCCTCGCGCCATGGGATTCGCCTTGCGGTGGCGTACAGGCCCAACGCCGCGTGGAGTCCGAGGGGGACGCCGATCGCGAGAAGCTCGATCCAGGGGGCGCCGGGGAACCCGAGGACCCGGCGAAGCACGCGGCTCATGGTGGCGTCGGATACGAGGGCCGTGCGAAACCAGAACACATGGGCCGCAAGGAATGCTGCGAGGGGGACGAACCCGGTGAACCCGACTACGGCGCTAAGACGTCGCAACCGTCACCTCCCGCGCGGACCTCACCCCCAACCCCCTCTCCCTCGACATCCTCCTTGCCCATTCGGGCAAGGAAAATCGTCTTCGAGAGAGGGGGCTCGGAACAACGGTACAAATGG
>CAITRH010000142.1 GCA_903894755.1 uncultured delta proteobacterium | reverse complement strand
TTCAAGCGTGGGTCTCGGCATGAAGCTGTGGGACGGGATCTACGAGGGGTTGGCGAACGTGTGGTTGCGCTGGACGCTTCCCGATGGCTCGGTGGTGGCCACGGGCGCGGAGCGGACAAAGGTGGAGCACCAGCGTGCCGAAACGGAACGCCAGCGAGCTGAGATGGAGCACGAGCGCGCCGAGAAGCAACAGGAACGCGCCGAGACGGAACGCCAGCGCGCCGAGATGGAACGCCAGTACGCCGAGAAGCAACAGGAACGCGCTGAGACGGAGCACGAGCGCGCTGAGAAGCAACAGGAACGCGCCGAACGGCTCGCGGCGAAGCTGCGCACCCTTGGCATTGACCCCAATGGGGACTTCTGAACCCGCGTCCCACGTTTGCGCGTGAGTCCCCAACCCTAAGTCCGCGTCCGGGTCTACTTTGCGTGGGCCCGGTGCGATGAACGCAACACAATGCCTCTAACCTTTCTTCCAGACCACGAAGTCCTCTTCCTTTGGGGGGACGACACTGCGCAACGCAGTCTTTCTCCCCTCGTCGCTCATGGCAAGGCACTGCGCGCAGAGCTCGTGCTCCCCAATGGACAACGCCCCGTCGACGGTCTCCAGCTTCCACTCCTCGATGCCGTGGAGCAGCTTGCAGTCGTTGCTGCAGCTGCGCTGGAAACGCTGCCTGGCTCGGTGGCCACCTGGGTCCTTGCAAGCAAGCTGGCGCTCGAGCTCGTCGCTCGCGAACGCGTGGTCCCAACACTCGCCCGTCGCAATGGACACATCGAGGCGCGGTGGGCGGCGGCGCTGTCTGCAAGCAGTGACGGATCCAAGGTCTTGGCCCTCGCCCGCTGCATGCCCCCTGCTGCTCATGCCGTGCCGGTCCCGGATGGGGACGCGCTCGACGTGTGGGCGCCAGACGCGCTCCTTCGCGCCTTCCTCGACGCTGTCGTCGACACCTTCGTGCGCTGCGCCAATGGCGGCCCCGTGCTTCCGGCTGCTGCGAAGAAGGCAAAGAAGAGCACGGCTCCTGCTCCATCGGTGCCATGGGAGGAGCGTTGGCGCACTGCGCTCCAAGGGCCAGAGCGGAGCTTCGAAGCCCAAGGTTTTGCAGAACGCTCGGTCGTCGACTCCCTCGAGCGCTGGAGCAACGCGGCTCTCGGAGGACGCGACCGCCTCCGCGCTTGCTTTCGTCTCGAGTTGCCCAACGCCGATGGCGACCCCTTTTTGCTGCGCTTCTTGCTGCAGTCCCCTGACGACCCCAGCTTGCTCGTTTCCGCTGCCGACGTCTGGAAGACCAAAGGGCGCAGCCTCGAAGCGCTTGGTCGAGCGTTTCGCGACCCGCAGGAGTCGCTCCTCGAAGCACTGGGTCGAGCCTCACGACTGTTCGCTCCCATCGAAGGCGCCCTTCGCCGCGCCAAGCCCGAAGCGCTCGGCCTCGATCCGGCCGCAGCTTGGACGTTCCTCGGGGACGGTGCAGCAGCACTCGCCGAAGCTGGCTTTGGGGTCATTGTCCCAGGGGAGCTGACCGCAGCAGGCCAACGACGTCTCCGGTTGCGCATGCGTGTGGGCAGCAAGTCCAAGGTTGCCGGCACGGTGTCAGGTACCGCAGGACTTGGCCTCGACGAGCTGCTCACCGTCGACTGGGAAGCTGTGATAGGTGACAACGCACTGACAGCACGCGAGCTCAGTGCCCTTGCCATGCAGAAGGCGCCGCTCGTGCGATACCGGGGCGCGTGGATTGCCATCGATCCTGGCGAGCTTGCGGAGATTCAGAAACGCATGGCCGAGGGGCCTGCACGCATGACCACGCGGGAGGCGGTGCAGGCTGCCCTCGCTGGCGAGACGCGCCAAGGCCAGCTTTCTGTTGCGGTGGCGGCGTCCGGCTCCTTTGCGCAGATGCTGAGTCGTCTCCAGCAGAGCGACTCGACCAACATGGCCCCCCCGACCACGCTGAAAGCCACGCTTCGTCCCTACCAAGAGCGAGGCCTTGCGTGGCTTGCAACCATGGCTTCGCTGGGCTTTGGCGCCTGTCTAGCCGACGACATGGGGCTTGGCAAGACGGTGCAACTGTTGGCGTTCCTGCTTCGGCGTGTCGAGCTGGCAGCCGAGGATGGACGTCCCACATTGCTCGTGGCTCCGACTTCCGTGGTGGGCAACTGGGAGCGAGAGATCACGCGCTTTGCACCGTCGCTACTGGTCACGCCGCACTATGGTCCGGTGCGGCTGCGGAGCGCCAAGGATTTCCCGCAGAAGCCTGGGTCGCTCGTGGTGACCACCTATGGCCTATTGCGTCGCGATGCGGAGCTTCTTGCCAGTGTGGACTGGTCCATGGTGGTCCTTGACGAGGCACAGAACATCAAGAATGCCGCGTCGGCGACAGCGAGGGCTGGACGCATGCTGCGGGCGAGCCATCGTTTTGCGCTCACCGGCACACCGGTGGAGAACCGGCTGTCGGAGCTCTGGTCGATCCTGGAGTTTGCCAATCCCGGGTTACTCGGACCGCTGCCGACGTTCCGACGCGAGTTTGCGGTCCCCATCGAGCGGTACGGCAACGACGAGGCGGCGGCGCGTCTGCGTCGTGTGGTGAGCCCATTTATCCTGCGGAGGCTGAAAAGCGACCCTACGGTTATCCAAGACCTCCCCTCGAAGAACGAGATGAAGGTGTACTGCACGCTGACGCGGGAGCAGGCGACGCTGTACAAGGCGGTTGTCGACGAGGAGATGCGGCGCATCGAGGAGGCGGTCGGCATCGAGCGACGCGGTCGGGTGTTGGCGCTGCTCGTGTTTCTCAAGCAGATATGCAACCATCCAGCGCAGTACCTTGCGGAGCGGGGGCCACTTGCAAAGAGATCGGGCAAGCTGGCGCGGGTTACTGAGATGCTCGAGGAGGCCATTGCAGCGGGCGACAAGGCGCTGGTGTTCACGCAGTTTCGGGAGATGGGCGACCGGCTGGTGGGGCACCTTGCGGAGGACCTTGGCTGTGAGGTTCTGTTTCTACACGGTGGTACTCTGAAGAAGGGGCGTGACGAGATGGTGCGCCGTTTCCAGGAGGAGACGCACGGTCCTCGGGTGTTCGTACTGTCGGTCAAGGCGGGCGGGACTGGGCTGAACCTCACGGCGGCGAGCCATGTTTTCCACTACGACCGCTGGTGGAACCCGGCAGTCGAGGATCAGGCGACCGATCGGGCCTATCGCATCGGGCAGACGCGAGCGGTGCAGGTCCACAAGCTGGTCTGCACTGGGACTGTGGAGGAGAAGATCGACAGGCTGCTCGAGCAAAAGCGAGACCTTGCAGCGAAGGTCGTTGGAACAGGCGAGCAGTGGATCACCGAGCTTGGCAACAGCGAGTTGCGTGACCTGTTTGCGCTGTCGCAGGATGCCGTGGTGGGCAGTGACGACGGGGAAGACGACAGTCCGCCGCCGCCTCGGAAGCGAGCGGTCCGGAAGCGCAAGACGGAGGTGCAACCATGAGTTGGGGTAGGTGGTATCCGACGTCGCCCAAGAAGGCGCCGCCCAAGCACGGCATCAAGATGAAGAATGCCGGCGTTACCTGGTGGGGCAAGCGGTGGATCGAGGCGCTGGAGAACGTGCTCCGTGGCGACTCTGGGCGGCTTGAGCGTGGACGGACCTACGCGCAAGCGGGGCGCACGCACGACCTGGTCATCAAGCGGGGGCGGGTCACGTCCAAGGTGACGGGCTCAGGAGCGAAGCCGTACAACATCACCA
>CAITRH010000141.1 GCA_903894755.1 uncultured delta proteobacterium | reverse complement strand
TTTTCGAGGGAGTAGCGCAAACGATGGCCTCTCGCGAAATCTGAGCGTCGATTTTACATGAGTTTGACCACGTTCCGAACGCATCGAGGCGCAACGTATATTTTTGCTCTTGACACGGAGCAAATGTTGATCCTCAGGCCTCCAAACGAGGGAAGACCCTGAAGCGCGCTCATGCTCGAACGACGGCTTCACGGGGCCATCGAGATCGGCGATCAAGGATCCACCGTTCAAATGGTCGCCCCGCCAGCGGTCTAAGTTGAGGAGAGCGGAAAGACGTCGCCTTCGGAGTCGGCGCAGGCACGCTGCTCTTTCTTGCTCATGAATCGTCGTCCGTCATGTTTGCAGCCATCCTGGCTCTCTGGGCGATGGTCCGGGCGCGACGGGCTGCGGCGCTCCTGTCGTGCAGCGTTCCGGTGGTCGCCGTTGCTGCCTTGGTCGTGCTCCAATGGCGGGTGAGCGAGCGTCTCCTCGGAACGAACATGCAGCGCATCGGAAGTGACTTCGGGGACGACCCGCTCACCCGGATGGCCATGCTTCCCGGAGCCCTTTTTGGAGGTCTTGGGGCAGCAAGGCAGTGGATTCTGGGGATCCTGTGCCTCACGGCGCTGGTGGGTAGCGCGGTCGCCCATGGACGGGGCCGGGTCCGTCGATTTCCGTTGCGCGTGGCCCTTTGGCGGTATCGGTACGCAGTTCTCGGGCTGGTCTTCTTCCTGTTATTTCTCGTTTTTCCCATGTCTGTTCGAGGGACGACGCTCCTCGCCCATCGTTTCCTGCCCATTGCATGCGCCTGCGTCGTGGTTGCCTGCGCTGCGCCGTCGCCAGATCTTCTGCGGACCGGGCTGTTTGCGCTGATCCCGGTCGCCGTCGTCGCGGTGCAGATACAAACCTATATACGGACCGACCGGGATCACCGAAGCTTGGACAAGATCCTCGCATACCTCCCCATGAACAAGGCCGTGGCCCAGCTCGACCTGACCCCCATGCGACCCGGGCGAGTGGCTCCCGTGCCAGGACCAGCAGGTCGCGTGCTGGCGGAGCGGGGCGGACGCATGCTCTTTGCGTTTACGGACATGCCTCCCAATCCCGTCTACCTGCGGAGTGATTCCCAATGGATCGAGCCGATGCTGCGGTTGGCCCCTTCCCCCTATGCGTTCGTCCCGGAACACGACGGAACGCGTTTCTCCTATTTGCTGACCCTCAATCGCCGTGCCAATCTTCGTCCCCTCGTCCGCAAAGCGCTCGAGCCAGAATTCGTGCTGGTCACCGCTCACGGAGACTGGGACCTCTATCGCAGCACACTCGTCACCGTTCCGTTGGATGCCCCCAATGGCCCGCCCCCCTCCGCCGCCCGCGATGTGCTCGCCACTCGGGTGAAGCGGATCCGTTTGGAGATGCGCCCCTGACGGCTTTCCCGAGATGGCCGTTCTCGCAGACAGTCCGCCTCATGGTGCACCGAATTCCCTCCCCGTGGCCGGATGCGAATACGACCGGCGAAGCATGGAAAGCTCGTGTGCAACTTCGTGTAGGCCTATCTCGTGTGCGACGCCCTCGGCCCGCCTCGAGGCCGCAATGGCATGGCCCAGGCGTCCCGATCGGGCGTATCGTTCGGCGATCTGTCCTACTGCCTGCAGTTGAGCGATGGCATGATTCACCCGAGCCTGCTGTGCCAGCGAAATCGCCAGATTTAGTCGACCATCCACCGACTCCGCATCACAGTCTACGGACCTGGTCAGCTCGAGCACTGACTCTTCCGTCTGCCCTTCAGTCCTCAGCGCTATTCCGAGACTTAGGTATAGGCCACAATTGTTAGGGTGGCGAGACAGCCCCTCTTTGTACTTTCCGATCGCTCCGCGCACGTCGTTGTTGCGAGCGAGCATGTTGCCCCAATCATTGAGCACGGCACCATCATCCTCTCCCAATGCCATGGCAACCGTATACTCTAAAGCGGCCTCTTCAACCTGACGATCCGAAGCGAGAGCAGTCGCAAGGTTACGATGAGTCTTTGGATTCGGCGGCGACTCGGTGCGCACGACTTCCCTCAGTTCGAAGATCGCCTCTCGGGTTCTTCCCAGCTGTGCGAGTGCAACGCCCAAGTTGCCCCGAACGTGCACGTCTAACTTGATATTGAGCGACTCCCGAAACATGCGCACGGCCTCTTCGTTCCGTCCCGTCCGAGACAGGGCAAGGCCCAGCCCGTGGAGCGTCTCCGGGCCACGCGACCCAGTGCGCAGTGCGGCACGAAGCTCGCCTTCCGCCTCCACATTTTGTCCCCTTTTCAGCAGGACGCTCCCAAGTCGCTCGTGCCCCCAAGGGAACCACGGACTGTGCCGGACAGCCTGCCGCAACAAGTCCTCTTCGTTACACCACACCGCCGCCTGGACCTGAGTATTCACCGCGGCGACGACCAGCACCACCGCACACGTGCCCAGCACGACTGCGCGAGCGGAGCTATATTTCAACACCAATTCCCGCAGAGTCCATGCGACGGCAATGGAAAGACCGACGAAGGAAACATACGTATAGCGATCTGCCATTGCCTGCCTGCCGACTTGCACAATGCCAATTACGGGCATGAGCGTAAGAAGGAAGAACGCCCACCCGAACAGAAGCCACGGACGGCGCCCCGATTCACGCAGGACGATAACACTCACAATGATGAGTAGCGCGAGTGCCCCCCCAACCTGCCAGACTCTCCAGTCGAGGCGAAGCGGGTACATAATGCAAAGGTCCGACGGCCATACGAACATCCCGACGTAACAAGCGATAGCCATACAAGCGTTTACCAGTCGCGATAGCATGGGCAGAGCACCAGCCGGCGGCATCGCGTCACGCTGCACCATGATTGTCACAATGCTCGACACGGTGGCTAAAACCAGGAGGTGGGCTTTCTCCCAAACAAACGGAAGTAGTGTCTGAGGTCGAAGCCAATCCTTCCAAGTCAACCGCGATAACGGCCACACGTCGAATAACAGTAGAGTGACCGGTAATGTCACGAGCATCGGCTTGGTCATCAGCCCCAGCGCGAACAAGACCACCATGCAAAGCTGCCATCCCAAACGCCGAGACTCAATCCACTTTAAATACGCTGCGGTCGTGAGCAACCAGATGAAGGTGCTTAATACATCTTTTCTCTCGGAGATCCAGGCCACAGACTCTACATGTGCCGGGTGAACGGCAAACAAGGCCGCGACGAGGGCGCTAGACCAGGCAGACTTCGTCGATCGTCGAAGCAATGCAAAGATTCCAGCGGAATTCGCAATATGTAGGGCAAGGTTCACGAGATGCGGTCCCGTGGGACTGATTCCGAAAACCGTGCAGTCGAGCATGTGAGAGAGCCACGTCACGGGATGCCAATTCGAGTTCGAGCCGGTCGTGAAGGCCCATCGAAGTCCAGCCCATGTCAAGCCCGACCTTACCGTTGGATTCGCAAAAACATATCCACCGTCATCAAGTTCGATGAATCCAGCTCCGGAAATTGGCAAATATGCGATAATGATACACGCCGCGAGAAGTGGCCCTATGCAGGGTTCCCATCTAGGAGCCTTCCGCCATGCGCTTTCTCTTTCGTCAAATTTGTTGGCGCGGACCATGCGGACGGCGAGTGCGGATATCACCCAACGGCGTGTGATGTCAAATGGTACCTCGATTTTTCCAGAGGCCCGGAATTCCTCGACACTTGAGACGGTTCTGATCCATCAAGGAAACAAGCTCGGAACTGGATACCGGATTCTGGAACGCTGATTTCTGCCCGCGATCACGCCCGATCACTCGGGCCGCGTTTTCCCACCGCGGAGCGAGAGTTGACCCGTGTCGACCGGTCGTGACACACTCCGTGACATGGTTGAGGCGACGGAGGAGGCTGGGCGCGGCCTCGACGCAGACGACGTGACCGCGGCCCAGTCCCCCGGTGGATCGCCCGCATCTCCCGCCTCCTCCGAGCGCAAGATGGCGCCTGGGGCCGAACGCTGGCGAACTGCTCTGCTCGCCGGCGTCGTCTTTCTCTCTTTCGCCTACTTCCTGCAGGGAGGAGGAATGAACGAAAACTCGCGCTTCGATCTCGTCCGCGCCATCGTCGAGGGGCGGACTTTCGTCATCGATCCCTACGCGGTAAACACCATCGACAAGTCGGTCAGGAATGGGCATTTCTACTCCGCGCAGGCCCCCGGGCTCGCCTTCGCCGCGACCCCCCCCTACGCGCTGTACCATGCCTTCGGACCGAGCGCGCCAAGTCCTCCGCCGTATGATCGCGTGGCGCTCTGGTGGGTGACCGTCGCTGTCATCGGGGTGTCGTCGGCCTTTGCCGCGGCGGTCATGTACTCGCTTCTTCGGCGTCTCCGCCTCTCGCCGCCGTGGGCAGCGACGTCGGTGCTCGCCTGGTGCTTCGGGACGAACGCCTTTGCATATGGTACGTTGTTTTACTCGCACCAGTTCGTCGCCTCGCTCCTGTTCGGCTCGTGGGCGATCCTGTTCTTCGTCGCGCACGGCCGGGGATCCGTGTCCAGGCGTGGCTACGCGTTCGTCGCCGCTTCCGGCTTCTTCGCCTCGTGGGCCGCGATCTCCGAATTCCCGACCGCACCCGTCGCCGCGTTGATCTGTGCATATGGGGTGCTCCGCCTCGGCCCGCGGCGGATGGCGATTTTCGTCGGGGCTGCGATCCCGCCGCTCACTCTACTGGCCGTATACAATAGGATTTGCTTCGGATCGGCACTCTCCCTCAGCTATCAGCATCTCGCCGTCACGGACTTCCAGAAGGTTTCCGCCACGAACTTCCTTGGCATCGGAGCCCCGTCGCTGGGGACGCTCAACAGCCTGCTCTTCGGAGAGTTCCGGGGGCTCCTGCCGCTCGCGCCTTTTTTGGCCGCCGCGCCCTACGGCGCCGCGCTCTTCGCCCGCGATAGCAGGTGGCGAGCGGAGATCGGGCTCTGCGTATCCGGACCAGGCGTGCTCCTGCTGCTCATTTCCGGATACGTCCGCTGGGATGGCGGGGCCGCGATGGGGCCGCGCTACCTTGTCGCGATGCTCCCATTCCTTATTGTCCCCACCGCCTACGCGATCCAGGCGCTTCAGGCCAGCGCCTCCCGCCGCATACGCCTCGCCACGGGAACGCTCGCCGGATGCGTGATCGCCTACTCCGTTGCAGTCTGCACCATGTGCGTCGCCGTCATGCCGGAGTTCCCCGACTCCCCGATGCCGTCGCCGGTGAAGACGCTGCGCCCGCCGGACGAATTTCGACCGATTACCACCTTCGCGCTCCCGCTCTTTTTCGAGGGCCACATCGGCGAGAAGGCGGTATTTGCAAATGGCATAATGGGCTTCGCGTCGTTCAGCCCGCAGCACGCCGACGACGCGACGAACTTCGGCGAGGGGATTGGGCTCCGCGGCCCTATCTCGCTTCTCCCCCTCTTTTCCCTCTGGGCGCTAGCGGGGTTGACGTTCGTTTGGCTCGGCAGAAGGCACCGACCGACGGCCGGCCCGCTGGAGAGCCCCGAAGCCGCTCAAGGCTCCTGACCCGACAATTGCCGCCGGGCTCGCTCGAGCTGCCGTGACTGTCCAGTCGCTTGTGCGATTCTTTCCGTTGCCAGCCAATGCTCCTTGGCGGCAGCCTTGTTGCCGATGGTGTCGTACAAGCTGGCCAGGTTGTTGTGCGCATGAAGGTTCTCCGCGTTTAGCGCAAGAGCGGCCCGATAGCAGCGCTCGGCGTCCACGAGCCGTCCATCGACGTGATATACGTAGCCGAGCTTGAAGTACTCGTCGTCGAACGCCTTTGGCAGCTTTTCGGCCTGCGCCAGCACGACCCCGCCCGCAACGACCAATCCTGCGCCCCCGAGCAAGATCCAACGACGTCCTTTCACGGCATCGACGACCGTCCGGACGCCCGCTCCTGCCGCAATGATGAGCCCGGGCACAACGGAGATTCGATACCGGGCGAGAACGAAGACTGCGATGATGCCAAGGCAACCTGTCACGTTGATACCACCAATCAACTGTTCTGCGGGATTCCGACGGACCAGAAGCGCTACCGAGCCAAGCAATGCCGCCGGAGCGATCCAGCCAAACTGCACGAAAGGCAGGTGCAGCACGGGATTGATGTGCCGGTTGAACTCGTAGTCCTCGATGTTCGGCAGTTCACGGCGATTCCAGAACAGCCAGAACTTCTCTCCCATCACGCGCGCCCAGTCCAGTGGGTGCTCGCGGATCCCGCGTAGCGTCCTCTCGATCCAGTACCGGTCCACTTGACGCGCAGTCAGTCTGCGACCGGCTGCCTGCTCGGCCACCGCTCGGAATGCGGCAATTTGCCCCAACGCATGCGTAGCTCCTTGCATACCCGCAGGCACTCGGAAGGTTCCCATTGCGCCTGGTCCATTGCCAATAAATAGGTTCAACCCCCCTGAGTCCGTCACAAGGACCGCCTCTCCTGCCACGAGGGCATTGCGCAAGGTGACGGGTGCAATCGGAAGAGCGAGGCCGATGGCCACTCCGACACGCGCACGCCAGGACGTGCTCCGTCGCCCGGCCGCCACCCCGAGCGGCACGACGTACAGGAGCGCCAGCGGCCTTGCAACGACAGCGAGTCCCAGCGTGATGCCCGCCAGAAGCCAGCGTCGCGGCGACGGTCTCTCGCAAGCGCGGAGCGCCGTGAAAATCAGCAATGCCTGTAGAAGCCCCGCCACCCCATCGGCCTGGAGTTGCCCATCGAAATAGATGAAAGGCCCGTACAATCCGGCACAGAGCGCCAGTGCGAGCGCCCATCGTGGGCCGTACACACGCTGCGCGGACGCATGAATCAACGCAACGGTCACAAGTCCCATCACGAGCTGTACCAACCGGATCGGCCATGGACCATCTCCAGCAATCGAGTAGACGATTCCCAACAGGTAGCTATACAGCGGTGAGTTGTGATAAATATCGTGGCCGAGCGCCAGATCGCCCCCCGCAATCGCTCGACCCGCTTCATGATAGTGAACCGAGTCCATTCTCGGGTGATCAAATAACGGCACGCGACTGGCAGCGAGCAAATATGCCAGGCGGATGCCCCCCGCCAGCACGAGGACTGCGAGCAGCGGTACGTATCCGCGCACCTCCGGCCAAGCCTGGTGGTTTCCAATTGCGCCTCGAACTCGCGGCACGAACTTCATCGCATTCTCCCAGGTGCCTCGCTCCATAGAGGCCTTCTCTGTCATAAGCCGAGTTCGCATCGGATCTGGAATGACTTTGGAGCATTGACACGCGCCCGACCAGAGCATGCCCGAGCTCCAAAGTCCGGTAAAGTTTGTTGACCTCGAACGGCGGATTGCTCAAAATGCCGTCCCTTCCTGCCAGGACGAGTGTTCTTGGAGACCGGCGCAACAAACGCCGTTTGCGTCCCAGCGACGGTCCCGAAGGCAGAAAAGCGATGCACCGGGAAAAGTCAGGGGCTCCGCAAGAGAGCTCAGCGCTGCAACGTCGTACGATTGGAACGGGGAATGGGGCACCCACGGGCACACGACAGCCGTCCTGCGGAACGCGAGCCCTGCGAGAGTACGATGAACTGACAGACAAGCGTCTCCTTTTCTGGAAGGTGGGTCACCTTCGGACAGGCGGTCGGACCGAAGACAGAGGCGCTGCGCGGGCAGACCGGTTTGACCGGCGCAAGCCCCGGTTGGGTCAGCTCGTGTCCCAGACGAGTGTTCGGTGAAGCGAGCAAGATCGTCGATCACCTCGTCGATCAACCGAAGGACGGTGCGGGTGACATCCTTGCCCCCATCCCTGCCATAGCCACCGAGATGACGGTAGACGAACAGCTGCAGGATATTGAAGACAAGGAAAAAGATCCAAAACTGCGAGGGGAGACCCTTCTCGCTGTGCGAAAATACGTGCTCAAAGTGCCAGTACTGGGTCCACTGGTTAAACCCCGTGTTCTCGATGTGCCAGCGGCGCCGGCCCATCTTGAGCACACCCGCGTTGCTCAAGGTCCTGGCAACCCCGATGACGGCAAAGCACCAGGTGTGTGTCGTGCCGGCCTTGTCCTTGTGGACCGTTCCACGCACCATGCGAATGGGCCCATGGTAGCTCCCAAGCGTGCTGATCTCTGGGCAGTTCCAGAGTTCGATACGCTCCTTGTTCTCCTTGTCGTAGCGGACCTCATCGGGGCCTCGGTCTTCCCCCTGGCGCAACGCCTCCTTGAGCGGCTCATTGGCATCCTTCTTGAGAACAGCGATCACGCCGAACTTGAGCTCCGTGGCCAGTGTCAAGAACGGGCCGCTGGCGTACAGGGCATCGACGACGAGGACATCCAGCCATCGATAGGTGCTTCGCAGACGCGCAATGAGGCGTTTGGAGGCCGGGAGCTCGCCTTCGTGCCCCTTGACTTCCTTTTCACCCGCCTCCAAGCGAACATCAGCGCTGCGAATGGGCTCCATGTCGAGCACTAAGCAGGGATACGGAAGGGCGCGTCGATACCCCGGAATTTCTCGGCCCAAAACTCCCAACGTCGTAGCATAGAACGCAGAATAGTCGCGGTTTCGCGACCCACCATTGTGCTGCAGGTCCCGAATGCTGTGGAGGGTCAAGACCCCGGAAATGCGTGGTAATTCCAGTAAGCCTACCGCCATGGTGGTAGATTCTATCGTGGCAATATTTTGTGTGAGTCGTCAAACTAAACAATATAGTTCTGCAAAATATCCGAGTGTTGGGAGTTTTTGCCAGCAGTTCCGGAACCCTGCTAAGTCCATGCAGACATCCAGGTAAAGTGCAACAACGAAGGCATGGTAGTACTCGGTGACGGTCTGGCCGAGCTCCCTGGGTCCGACGTGGACCTCACGCGTCAGACACCCCGGGCAATGGCGGTGCCGACTGGAGAAGGGCTGCCAACCGTCGATCGCTGCAAAACGCAGTCCGGACTGTAGGCCGGTTCGAAAGACCTTGTTGCGCTCGGCCGTTCGAAGAGTCTGGACAACCCTCTTGCGCGCTGTTTCCGGGTCCATCCTGGCAAACGCACAGCCGAGGGTCTCGACGGAGCTGGACTGCCCATCCTCGCCCAGACCTTCGACTGCACGCTGGAAGGTCGCCTCCTCGAGCTTCGGCTCGAGTGCATTGAAAATGCGAATCCGTAGCAAACCCGTGACGAATAGGATGACAACGACGGTGAACGTGCTCACATCCGGGGCCTGGCGACGGTCGCACACCATCGTCAACACCGTATCGGCCAGGACTCTGCGGCGAATGTAGGCGAAAAACAGCCGAGCCTTCCCCAACCCGGGGTCCGACGGAGGATTCGTCTGAGCACTCTTTACACGGCGATTGTCGGCCCATCTCGTCTCGCTGATCCCACAAACGGCGCATAAGTCCGGCGCAGCCTCTGCGCATTCTGCTCAACGTGCTTGGATGGGAGCACCGGCGCGGGCGAGCCGCAGTCCCCCTCGCCATGCGATCCCATGTACCTGCTGACTGACCAGCGGGTGCGGGTGCACTCTGCGAGGTCGTATTCGGATCGGAGACGAACGCGCGGTCAGCCGGTAGGAACTATGGCAGTATCACGATTCGTTCAGTTTAGCGAAAGGCGTGTCGAGTGGCAACGCTCGGCCGTTCGGTTCCGTCGATTTCCAGCCCGCGAGGTCCTTGCGGAGCCCCTGGGAAAAGTGGTTGGGAGTAGGATATTGGCAACGAACAAAATGTCGTTCGACCCTATCGGCGGGGGACGAGAATTGTTCATTTTGCGGGAACCCTCGCTTCCCCTTTGCAAGAAAGGCTGCGCCGCGCCACGGCGGCACGTTCCTTGCTGTCATTTGGATGACAGGATGATCGGCGGCACCAATCGATGTGGCTCGTCGTCCAAAAGAAAGGCTGGGTAGAGATATGACGATGATTCGGAAGGCAAAGCAGGGGTTTACGCTGATCGAGCTAATGATTGTGGTTGCCATCATTGGTGTCCTCGCCGTGCTCGCGGTCTTCGGCGTCCGACGCTACATCACCAATGCGAAGAGCGCCGAGGCGCGGAACACCATAGGAGGTATCGGTCAGAGCGGGGTGATGGCCTACGAGATGGAGCGGGTCCAAGCCGATGGCACAACGGTCAAAGGGATGTGCGGAAGCGCCGAGGCGGTACCGACCGCCATCCCCCAGTCTGGAAAGACCGCAACGTCAGGGGCTTGGAGCACGGGCAGTCCCTCTACAGGCTGGACATGCCTCAAGTTCGTCATGGACCAAGCCGTTTATTACCAGTACAATTACGTCCAGGCGACGGCCAACGCGAAATCGGGGGCTTTCACGGTGATAGCATACGGCGACCTCGACGGGAATGGCACGTACTCAACTTTCCAGATGATCGGTACCGCTACCAATGGCGGCATTGCCTTGGGCGGCATTACCGAGAATCTGCCAGACGAGTAATCGTCACCCCTCACAAAGGTGGCACGGGCGTTGGGTTCAACCTCGAGCCCGACAGCTTTGCCATTTGGCAGTGTCTTTTGATTCGTGGAGAGAAGATCGCCGCATCGGGTCTCCGCGGCGGACGAGCCGCCAAAATTTGTCACCCGCGAAAGCATGGCTGGTTCCGCTCGTTGCCAGATCTACGTACCAAACCTTGGCACGCTCGATGCGTGTAGACAAAACTCGTTGACCGAGGACGGGTGGTCTGGGTTGGTGAGGAGAGCGTCATGCGCAGGATGCTGGGGATGACCAGAGCAGGGTTTACGCTGATCGAACTGATGATTGTGGTTGCAATCATCGGTGTCCTTGCGGTTCTAGCTGTCTTCGGCGTTCGACGATACATCGCCAATGCCAAGGCCGCGGAAGCTCGAAACACGGTGGCGCGGATTGCTCAGAGCACGCTGGCTTCCTACGAGTTCGAGTGGGTGCTGGCAAACGGTGGAACCACAAAGGATCTTTGCGGGGCTAGGTAATCCAAGAAGATGGAGTTCCTCACTCGCCCTTTCCCGCCGGAGGCCATCCTGCAGCGTAAAGGACATGGTGGGAAAATGCACTCCTACATTCCCACCTTTGCTGTAGTGGAGCGGCTCAACGAAGCCTGCGATAACGGCTGGAGTTT
>CAITRH010000140.1 GCA_903894755.1 uncultured delta proteobacterium | reverse complement strand
GCCTAAACGCCGCTGGGGTAAGCCTAGAAACCGCCGAGGCAAGCCTAAACGCCGCTGAGGCAAGCCTAAACGCCGCTGAGGCAAGCCTAAACGCCGCTGGGGTAAGCCTAAACGCCGCTGGGGTAAGCCTAAACGCCGCTGGGGTAAGCCTAAACGCCGCTGGGGTAAGCCTAAGCGGGAGGGCCGGGGTCCCTACGAGTCGAGCGACCGCTTCATGGCCTCGCGGACCGCCACGATCCGAGCGATGGACTCGGGCTTTGCCTCGCCGGCCTGCGCAAGGCCGATGGCGATCCCGAGCTGCTCGATGTCGCGCAGCCGTCGCGCGCGCAGCTTGTCGACCGCTTCGGCGAACACGGCCCAAAAGTCTTGCAGCTCGTCGCCGCGGCGAAGCCTCCCCTCGTACACGAGCTTGCCGTCCCCGAGCTGCCGGAGCAGTCGCTTGATTTTGTAGATGGGGCCCGCAACCTTGTGCGTGACGAAAATCCCGAAGAGACCCACCAGCACCACCAGGAGCGAGACGCCCCCCACCAGCGCGTAAAGGATCCTGTTTTGCTGGCGAAGAAGCTCGAGTTGTCGCGCCTCTACGGTCCTTTCGTGCTGAGAGGCGGCCGCGTTGAATTGGGCTGCAAGCTCGGGGGCATCGTCGGCGAAGTCCCGTACGTAGAGCCGCGCTAGGTCGGAGACCTTCCGGCTCTCTCGGAGGATCTCTTGGCTCTGCGCAACCACGTCGCGACTGGTCCGCCACACCACCACACCGAGGACCCCACCAACCGCGAGGACCAACACCATCAGGAGCGCCGTGTATTTGAGCTGGAAACTCGGATCGATGAGGTAGTTGCGAAGGCTTCGCTTGTGCGGTCCGGGTCGGTCCGAAAAGGGGGGGGCCACGGAGATCATGATCGCCTGTCTGGGGAGCTCATTTGTGGAACGTTCGGTCAAATAAGACGACGCCGTTACTGGCCACGGCGGCGAGGAGCTGGTTTTCTGAGGACACGTCCCCCGCCTTGGCCCCTGGAAGCGTGCCGGAGGTCGAGATGGGGGCTCGAAGATCTCGTCCTGGGTAGGTCGCCACGGCGACACGCACCGTGACGCGTAACCCCACAGCAGTCTGTTCGAACGGCTCGACGGCGATGGCGAGGTAGTAGCCCACGAGTCCCCGACGCAGCAGGACCGCCTTGGCGTTGTCGGCGCTCTCGCCATCGGGGGCGAGTTGGTAGGTGCCGAGCTCGGCGAGCTTGGCGCGCATCGCGTCGAGCACCGCCCGCTGGACCTCGACGCCATCGCGGGAGGTCCGGTTGGTGACCGTCGAAAGCGCCACGTAGATCTTGGCGTTCGAGACCAACGGAGGTGTCGACACCGGCGGCGTCGTCGGCGCGGAAGGCCCCGCGCTCGCTTGCGCCTCGATGGACTTCATCGCCCGAGAGACCTGGAGCTTCACCGATTCGACGGACTCGACACGCTCGCGAGCACGGAGGCAAGCAAGGGTCTTCGTACGGAGACGTCCAAGGCGCTTGAGAGCGACGGCCACGGCGGCACGGACCACGTCGATGGGATCGTCGAGCCCGCTGCAAAGGGGATCTACGGCGTCGTCCGACCCGGTGGCTCCGAGGGCGAGAGCGGCGCTGGTGCGAACGCGGAAATCATCGGCACGTCCTCGCGGCGGCGGATACTTGAGGAGCGCAGCGATCTCGGGGACCGACGGCAGCGCGTGGGCGTTGACGGTCCCGAGCGCAAGGAGCGCGACGAGAAGAAGCGGGCTTGGACGCGCCATCGAACGCGTGAGGCTACCATGCGAGAGACTTCGGTGTTCGGTAGGCCCACATCACTCGCAATCGCTGTACTTGCACTTTCGAGCGCGGTGTTCGCCTCGCCTCGTATCGAGGTCCGTGCGACATCACGCCTCGAGCTTCGATCGACGCGGGTCGGTCAAACGAGCACCGTCGAAGTGCGAGGGGTCTTGCTGGACGACACGGAGCGTCCGCTTGCAGGCGAGACGTTGCATGTGTCGGTGGGGGCGACGCGTTTGGCGGAGGTGCTGTCCGAGTGTCCTGGCGCGCCGGGGCTGACGCTCGAACGGGCGCATCTTGCGAGCACGGTGACCGATGCTCTGGGACAGGTCTGTTTTCGCCTCGCGGTGGCGCTCCCTCGAACCGACATGGAGGTCACGTTTGCAGGGCGGGGGCTCGTGGATGGGACCCAGAGCTCGCTTGCCGTGGACCTTGCGTTGCGTCCTGTGACGCTTCGCTTCGATCCCGAGCCTGGGGTGGTGGCGCTCGATGGCAGTCCGGTGGTGGTCGAGGTCGTGGCGACGGTGGATGACGGGCGTCGGGGTCCTGTCGAAGGGGTGCAGCTTCGGCTTTCTAACGAGCGTGGGGAGCTCGTGGGGCTAGCGACGACGAGTGCGTCGGGGCAGGGGCAATTTGCGTTTGGGGCAATGGAGCTTGGGACACTAGGACCCGCGGGTCCTGGCGAGCTTCGGGTTTCTTTCGTGGGGAGCGCGGAGCTATCGCCGAGCGTGAGGACTGCGAGGATCGAGCGTCGGACCCACGTTGATCTCGAAGTGAACGAGGCGCATTTGCCAGAGGGGCGTTTGCCCGAGGGGTCGCCGGACGACGGGGTGCGTGTGGTGGTGTTGGCGCGGGAGCGTGGGCCTGGGGCAGAGGCATCAGGAGGAGTCGAGGCGCGTGTGGAAGAGACGGTGGTGGGGGCGGCGCCGTTGGAGCAAGGGCGTGCGGGGGTGCTGGTGTCTTTTGCGTCGTTGGGGCGCAAGGAAGCGCTGTTGACGTTCCGGTATGTGCCGGACGCGCCGTGGCGAATTGCGGGCGACGAGTTACGTCTGGTTCTACCGCTACGTGGGCCGAGTCCATGGAAGGGGGCGGCGGTCATGGCGGTGGGGTTTGGAGTGCTTGCGTGGCTCATTTTCGAGCGGGTTCGTCCAGGGCGGACACATCGCGTGGAGGCCGCGGTGGTTGCGGAGTCGATCGAGGCGCGGGTGGAGCGTGTTGCGTCGACAACTGCGGTGGGGGGGTGGCACGGGACGGTGCGGGATGCTCACGATGGTGCGGCGATTGCGGGGGCACGGTTGGCGGTATGTCGTCCAGGGTTTCAGTCGAGCGAGGTGGTGGTGACGGCGCAGAGTGACGAGTGCGGGGAGTTTACGTTCGAGGGGCTAGAGGGACGTCGAGGGGATCGTCTGGTGGTGGAGTCGGAGGGGCATACGCGTTTAGAGCGGCCGCTTCCCTCTGCGGGCGAGCTTCGGGTGGCGCTCATTGCGAGGCGTCGGGCGCTTTTGGCGCGGCTAGTGGAGTGGGCGAGGAGGGCGGGGCCGCCGTTTTATGTTTCTCCCGAGCCGACGCCAGGGCATGTTCACCGTGTGGCGAGCGGTCGGATAGCGCGATGGGCGAAGGCTGTGGAGCGTGCGGCGTACGGGGCGGTTCCAGTGGACTCGTCGGTCGAGGCCGAGGTGGACTCCTTAGCGCCTCGCGAGGGGACGGCGACCAAACCGGCATCGGAGCACGAACGTTGACGCAGGTCTTACAGGGTTCCTATAGTCAAGAACGCCCCGGTCTCTTGTCTTTTCACGGAGCACACGGCCATGGATAAACTCGTCTACATCGTTCCCGGGCTCGCGCTTTTAGCGATCCTCGCCTACTTCCTATTTTTCAAGGGCAAAGCGCCTGCGACGCCGGTGGTGGTGGCAAAGCCATCCAAACCCGAGCCTTTCCCTCTCATTAAAGGAGAGCCGCCCGTAGCGGTTCGGAAGGAGCCCAAGCCCGAGCCGCTTCCCAAGCCCGAGGAGCCCGCGTCTCCCCGTCTTGGGCCAGCTCCGACGCCACCGCCGCCTCCCACGGTTCCGCCGTCTCCGACGCTTCCGTCGCCTTCGTCGCCCGAGGCGCTTGCTGCGAAGGTTTCGGAGCCCCGGGTGTTGGTCTCACCGCCCCCTGCGCTGGTACGTGTCGAGCTTCCTGCGCCACCGCTTCGGTCGAAGCGCGACGTGGCAGGGGTTCGCAAGGGGCTTGCGGCGACCCGCGGTGGTTTCATCGCACGTCTGACGGCGCTTTTTACGGGACGCAAGGAGATCGATCCAAATCTGCTCGAACAGATTGAGGAGGTGCTGCTTGCGAGCGACGTAGGGGTGAAGACGACACAAACGCTTCTTGGACGTCTTCGCGACGGGGTTGCGCGAAACGAGCTCACCGACACGACGGCGGTATGGGATGCGCTTCGTGCGGAAGCGTCACGCATTCTGAGCCTCGACGGTGGGCCCTTGCGAGCACCTGCGAAGCCGACGGTGGTGTTGGTGGTTGGGGTCAACGGGGTGGGCAAGACGACATCGATCGGCAAGCTTGCGACGCGCTACCACGCGGAAGGGCGGAAGGTCCTGCTAGCGGCGGGCGACACATTCCGTGCGGCCGCGGTGCAACAGCTCGAGGTGTGGGGAAAGCGCTCGGGGGCCGACGTTGTCAAGGGCAAAGAGGGGGCTGATCCTGGGGCGGTGGCGTTCGAGGCGACGACAAAAGCGAAGGAACTCGCGGCCGATCTGCTGTTCGTGGACACGGCGGGACGTCTTCACACGAAGGTGCCGCTAATGGACGAAGTCAAGAAGGTGAGTCGCTCCATTGCGAAGGCGATGGAGGGGGCACCGCACGAGACGCTGCTGGTTTTGGACGCGTCCACGGGGCAAAACGCGCTCACGCAAGCGAGCATGTTCAGGGACGTGGTCGATTTGACGGGCATCATCCTGACGAAGCTTGACGGGACCGCGAAGGGCGGGATTGTGCTTGGCATTTGCGAGGAGCTCAAGTTGCCGGTGCGGTACATTGGCCTGGGCGAGCGGGCGGAAGACCTGCGTGAGTTTCAGGTTGAAGAGTTCGTCGAGGCGCTTTTTGGCCGCGATGGCGGGACCCCCTGAGCGGATTAATGGACATGTTTTTCTCGGAAAAGACACCACGCGGTAGGGTAGCTCTTGATTTTTCCGTGAGCTTCCCGTTGCATTCGTCTCGTGCTTTCGAGTGCGCCCGCGCGATGGGTCGTAGCAGGCGGGGAGTAGCGGGGGGCATCATGCAGTCCGACGCGTCGGCAACCTCGGTGGTTCAGAAGGGGAATCAATGAAGCAGGCTCGCAGGTGGCTTCTACTCGCGGCGGCAGCGCTGGCGGTCCCGCTCACGGCGGTGGCGCAGCCAAACAGGCCCCCACCGCCCGGTGCGGCGCAACCTCCCGCTCCTCCGACCGCATCGGCGGCGGCAGGGGGGGGCGGGGGCGGGGGCGGGGGCGGGGGCGGGGGCGGGGACGTGCCCTTGGACCCGGGTCTAGGGGACTCTGGGGAATCCGACATATGCAAAATCACGCCTGACGCGCCCGTTTGCAAGAAGGGGACAGCCATCGATCTCACCGTCGAGGCAAAGAAGACCGCACAGGCCGAGGTGTATGCTGTTCAGCAAATCTACGCGTTGCGGTATCGGCGTTTCGAGGTGCAGCCCTACTGGGGGTTGTCGCTCAACGACCAGTTCGTGAGCCATCCCGGCCCCGGGCTTGGTCTAAATTACTACCTCACCAATGTTCTTGCGGTGGGGATCAACGGCAACTTTTACCAGGGGCTGAACCTCGAGTCGGACTTCAATTTCCAAAACCGACGGGCGGCGCGCGTAGCGGTGCCGCTGACCGAGTACCAGTGGAACGCGAACCTGAACTTTACGTATGTTCCGATGTACGGAAAGTTCAGCGCGCTAGGAGATTTCCTTTTCCACTGGGACGCCTACGTAGTGGGGGGGGTTGGCGCGATTTCGACGCGTCCCATTGCCGTCATCGACCCTGACAACCGCAAGTTCGCGTGGGAGATGAAGCTTGCGTTCAACGTGGGGCTAGGGGTTCGGATTTTTCTCAACCGCTGGCTGGCACTGACCGGGGAAGTCCGAGACTACATTTACAGTGAGAGGCTCGAGTCGCTGGTGGTGCAGCGTCCCGGCGGCACGGGGTGTCAGAACTGCGCGTCGGACGCGAACACCTGGTACGGAGAAAACAAGCTGACGAACAATGTGCAGGCCCAACTCGGACTTAGCATTTTCATCCCCTTCAGCTGGGATTACCGGTTGCCCAAATGATGGCGAGCACGACGAGGACAGTGATGAAGCGATACGACGCGTCGTTCGTGCCCGCCCGCTCTGGGCGTGAGGCGTTCTTCCGATGGACCGGCGCGATGTTGGCAGCGCTAGGGCTTCTGACGTTGGCTCGGTCGGCGTCCGCCCAGGAGGTCCAGGTCACGGGTCCTCTCAAGGGGGCTGCCGCAGTGCGTGGGCTCCGATTGTATCGTGAGGGACGGGTCGAGTTGGCTCCTACCGTGTCCTTCACGTTTCTCGACGAGTACCGGCGCACCATGCTGGTCGGAGCGCGTCTTACCTACAATATCAAAGATTGGATCGGAATCGGGGCGTGGGGCGGCTTTGCAGCGCTATCGGACACCACCGACCTGACCGATCAAATCGACGCGAGCTCCCCGCGCAACGGGTTTACCTCTACGAACGTAGGACGAGCCTTTGCGGACCAAACTGCAAAGATGTCCTGGGTTGCAGCGCCACAGGTCACGTTTGTTCCTTTCCGCGGCAAGCTCGCGGTCTTTCAGAGTCTTTTCATAGATACGGACCTGTACCTGAGCGCCGGAGTTGCCTTCGTAGGCCTTCAAGAGCGAGGCGATTGCGACAACAAGACCACGCTGTGTTCCTCAGCAGCGTCCTTCGAGCTCAAGTCTCGTATGGCCGTCGCGCCGACGTTTGGGCTCGGGGTCACCTTCTATGCTGCAAACTTCGTCTCCTTTGGGTTGGAGTACCGCGCGCTCCCCTTCTCGTGGAACCGCTCGGGCTTCGACCAGCGCGGCAGCGGTACGAACGGTAACTTTCCCGATGGCAAGGTTGATTCGCAAGACCAGACCTTCAAGTGGAACCAAATGATCACCGTCGCCATTGGTTTCTCGCTTCCGGCTAAGCCAGCAGTCAAACAGTAAACTTCAAGGGGGGCCGCAGCTCGCTGCTGCCCTTACCCGTGAGAACCCGCGTCGTTCGAGCGGACCGACACGGCTTCCAGCCTGTCGCGCGCTGCCATCACCGCAAGTGAACGAGGTCCGGGAAGGCGTACCACAACACAGGCACCTCCTAGCCTGTCGCTCACCCCCACTTCGATGCTTCCGCCATGCTCGACGATAATCTTCTTCACAATGGCCAAGCCAAGCCCGGTGCCGTCCGCCTTGGTCGTGAAGTACGGGTCGAAAATCCTCTCGCGCATCCCCTCCGGAACCCCCGGCCCGCTGTCTTCCACCACCAATACGGCCCCCTCCTGCTCCGCTGCCGCTCGAACCACCACGCGCTTGCTAGCCCCGTTTGCGTCACGGATCGCTTGAACCGAATTGCGTACCAGGTTCACTACCACGCGACGCAGCATCTGACGGTCGATGGCCACTGGGATTGGCCCGGACGGAACTTCCCATAGCACCTCCATGTCCTGCGTCTCGACCGGCTCGGCATCGGCCGAATCCGCGCTTAGGCTCAAGTCTTCGAGGTGTCCCAGGTGCTCGGAGCACTCGCGGACAAACTCGCGCAGGTCCGCCTCGGTGAGCTCGGCCTGCGGAAGACGTGCAAAACTGGAGAAGTTGCCGACCAAACGACGCAGCGTTCCCACCTCTTCTTCGACAATCTCCCGCGTCGTGTCCAAGAGCGTCTGGTACTTGCGATCCTCGCCGGTGTACTTGCGATGGCACTCCTGTACGGCCAGTTGGATTGGAGTCAGTGGGTTCTTGATCTCGTGGGCAAGACGCTGCGCCATTTCTTGCCACGCTCCAATGCGCTGGAGGTACTCGATGCGGGCCCGCGATTGCTGCATCTCTTGGAGCATCCGGTTGAACACCCGCGCAAGCTCGGTGAGCTCGTCGGAACCGGTCACGGGAACCCGCACTCCAAGGTCGCCCGCAGTCACGCGACGGAACGCGTTAGCGAGCCGAATGATCCTTTTGGTCACGCCACGGGCCAAGATGAACCCGAGCAGCACGGTGACCAGCATGGTCATGCCGAGGAGCGCCCCGAAGGCCTTTAGGTAAGCTGCAAAAAGGTTTGCTCTCTGCTTTTCGAGGTTTGCATAGGTGTCGCGCGTCTGTCCGGCGCGCTCGAGTCCAGCCTCGTAGCGGCGGTGAAAGGCAAAGGTGGCCACGGCAACGATAGGCTCGGCGTCGTCGGTCAGCGGACGGCGCACGTCGAGCTTGCGTTCCACGGTGTCGTCTACGGGATGTCCCCGGTCGCGCCGTGCGAGCGCGTCGCCGTCTGCATCTTGGATAGCGACAGAAACAAGCTCGGGAAAGCGCGGAAAGAGCCGATCGATGGCGAGCTCGAGGTCGCGACGGTTCCGTCCATGGGCAGCAGTCCGCAAGGCACCGTCGGCTGCGATGGCGTCGGTCTGGTGCTTCATGTCGTCCTTGACCGCTCTGACGTAGTCTTTGTAGAGGCTGACCCCCTGATCGAGCTGCTGTCCGACCTCTGGGTTCAGCCAGACCAGGGACGCTCTTGAGAACAGCGAATTGGCCAGGAGAACAGCGACCACCAGGGGAAGACTCGCGCTGAGGAGAATGACAAGCGCGAGGCGTCTTTCGGTCTTCCCGAGCATCAGCCCCGTTGAGGAGCGCGCGAGGAGGACATTCCAGTATAAGCAGGCCCAAGCCGTCCCTCCATCATCATCCGCATCTCTTCGGGCTCGAGGGAGTGGTGCATCGCTTGCTCGGCTGAAATGAGGCGTCGGGTGAAGAGCGAGAAGAGCGACTGGTTGAGTGTCTGCATTCCGTACTTGTCTTGGCCAACCTGCATCTGGCTGTAGATCTGGTGGACCTTGTCTTCGCGTATCAGGTTTCGTATGGCCGCATTGGGGATCATGATTTCCATTGCAAGGACCCGACCGGGCACATTGTGGCGGGCAAGAAGCTGCTGGCTGACTACCCCCTGGAGCACGAACGACAGCTTGGTCCGAACCTGCTGCTGCTGATGCGGCGGGAACACGTCGATGATGCGGTTGATGGTCGATACGGCGCTGTTGGTGTGGAGCGTCGCGAACACGAGGTGTCCGGTTTCGCTAACGGTAAGCGCCGCTTCGATCGTCTCGAGGTCGCGCATCTCACCGATGAGCACGACGTCTGGGTCCTGCCTCAGGATGTACTTGAGGGCAAACCTGAATCCCTCGGTGTCGCTTCCTACCTCCCGCTGGTTTACCACGCTCATTTTGTGTGGATGCAGGTACTCGATGGGGTCTTCGATGGTGATGATGTGGACCCGCTGCTCGGTGTTGACCTTGTCGATGATGGAGGCGAGGCTGGTGCTCTTGCCCGACCCGGTGGGGCCGGTGACCAAGACCAGACCGCTTGGTTTTTCGGCGAGCTCGGCGACGACGGCAGGGAGACCGAGCTCCTCGAAGGTGAGGATTTTGAAGGGGATGGTACGGAATGCGCCGGCGACCGCACCGCGCTGCATGTAGACGTTGGCTCGGAAACGGGAGAGCCCTTTGACCCCGAAGGAAAGATCGAGCTCGTTGTGTTTCTCGAATTGCGCCTTCTGCTCCTCGCTTAGAATCGAGAAACAGAGCTGTTTGGTCTCGACAGGGCCGAGTGGAGGGAGCTTGAGAGGCACAATGTGGCCATCGACACGAAGCAGCGGCGGCGTGTTGGTGGTGATGTGCATGTCGCTTGCGCCCTTGTCGACCATTGCTTTGAGAAGCTGGTGGAGGGTGACTTGAAGTCCTGCGCCTTCGGTGCTCATGATGGTTGTGTGTGCTCCTATCCCGATGAGTCGGAGATGGTAACGCGCATCACCTCTTCGGGGGTGGTCATCCCGTCCATGACCTTCAAGATTCCGCTCATACGGAGAGTGCACATGCCGTTGCGGATCGCGGCAGCTTTGAGCTCGGCAGTGGAAGCTCCCTGGAGGACCAGCTCTTTGAGGGTGTCGTTGAAGCGCATGACTTCGTACAGCGCAACGCGTCCCTTGTACCCCGAACCGTTGCAGGTCTTGCATCCCACCCCCTTTTGTTGCTTGGCGCGAGCGATTTGGTCCGGGCTAAACCCGCAGTCTTCGAGGATCGCTCGGTCTCCCTTGATCGGCTGTTTGCAGTCGCTGCAGCACTTTCGTGCGAGGCGTTGGGCGAGGACAAGATTGACGCTGGCCGTGATGAGGAACGGCTCGACCCCCATGTTGAGCAGACGCGAGATGGTGGCGGGAGCGTCGTTGGTGTGGAGCGTCGAGAGCACCATGTGACCTGTGAGCGCCGCCTTCACTGCGATTTCGGCCGTTTCAAAGTCGCGGATTTCCCCCACCATCAGGATATCTGGGTCCTGCCGCAGAAACGATCGCAAGGCTGCCGCGAAGTTCAGGCCGATGTCGTCGTGCATCTGCACCTGATTGATCCCGTGGAGGTTGTATTCGACCGGGTCTTCGGCGGTGCTGATGTTGTGCGCAGGCTTGTTGAGATCGCTCAACGCCGAATAAAGCGTTGTGGTCTTGCCCGAACCGGTCGGGCCCGTGACCAGCACCATCCCCCAGGGTTGGTGAATGGCCCACATGAAGTCTTCGAGGGGCTTCGGGTCGAACCCCAGTTTGGTCATATCGAGCTGGAGATTTCCCTTGTCGAGAAGACGGAGGACTGTTTTTTCGCCCCAAATGGTGGGAAGGACACTGACACGAAAGTCCATTTCGCGTCCCTTGCCAAGTTTCAGTTTGATTCGTCCGTCCTGGGGAAGCCGCCGTTCGGCGATATCGAGCGAGCTCATGATCTTGAGACGGCTCGAGATGGCGTTTTTGAGCTTGAGTGGCGGACTCATCTCTTCGGCAAGGACCCCGTCGACACGGTAGCGCACCCGAAACTTCTTCTCGTAGGGCTCGATATGGATGTCACTCGCCCCTTTCTTGATGGCGTTGAGGAGGATCATGTTGACAAGACGGACCACCGGGGCATCCTCACTCGCTTTTTCGAGCTCCATGAGGTTCAAATCCGCGTCGTCGCCAGTGACTACGATGTCGTTTTCGTCGAAGCCCGCCATGACGTCGTCGTAGGAAGGGCCGGCCTCCGTGTAGTACCTCTCAATGGCCGTCGTGATCGCGGTCTCGCTCGCGATCACCGGCTCGATGTTGTAGCCCGTCAGGAACTTGAGATCGTCGATGGCGTTCAGGTTCGTTGGGTCGGCCATCGCCACGATGAGCGCGTTGCCCGTGCGCGAGACCGGGATCACACAGTGGCGCTCGCATTGCTCCCGCTGGACCAGTTTCAGGATATCCGAGTCGATCTCGTATTCTTCGAGGTTGACCGTCGGGACTCGGTACTGCTGGGACAAAAACGTCGTGATGTCCTCGTCCGCGATGTACCCGAGCTTGGCCAGCGTAGCTCCGAGGTTCTTTCCTGATTTTTGTTGCTCTTCTTGCGCGTGGCGAAGCTGCGCCAGGCTGATCAGCTTTTCACGGACCAGAAGCTCGCCGAGTCGATTCGTCGTCGTAGCCATTCACACACCCGTCCAGATCTTCGATGCCTGCCCCTTGGAGGTGCGGCGATCATGCCTGAAAATTCGGGGAAGACCATAAGAAGCGTGGAGGCTTCTCTACGCGCTCTGGCCGGCCCCTTCGTGAGCGTTAAACCACGTCCAGATCGAGACCCGCCATTTCTGCCAGACGAGGCTTTGGCCGAGGAGCCCGCGCAGCGTACTCGAAGTACGTGAGCAGGCACCGCAGGCCAAAACGGAATATGGCGGGAATGGCGGGTTTCGAGATGGGCGTGGTTTAGGATACCGACCGCATGGGCCTGCTTCACGAGTGGTTTGGACACGATCAAGAGGCCCTCGAAGCCGAACAAAAGGGCGACTTGCCCAAGGCCGCGCAGCTCTGGATGGCTGCAGGCAAACGTGACCAGGCCGCCAGGGTCCTCGTGCTCCAGGCAGAAAGCTCGCTCGACCCGCAAACGTCTTTTGGCCTCTTCACCCGCGCCGCTAGCCTCTGTCCCGACTCCCCTTGGGGAATGCGAGCCCGTGAAAAACGTGCCCGCTTTCTCCTCGCCTTGTCGCAGTCGGGGTCGCGAAACCCTATGAGCGCCGTCTCTCGCCTCTCCTTGACCGACGCCGCTCAAGAGCTCGAACGCCTTGACGACCCCCAAGGCGCCGCCGAGCTGTACACCGCCCTGGGAGACCTCCCGTCGCTAAGCCGCGTGCTCGCCAATGCCGGCGACATCGACCAGCTTGAACGGGTCCTTGGGCAGGACCTCGAAGAAACGCGCGTGTCCAGACGGATCCACGACGCCCACCGCGACTTCCAGGTTCGCGTCGCATCCGGAGCCCGTCGCCTCGCCCTCGAACAGGCCGAAACCCTCGCCCGTGAGCTCGGCGATCAGCCCCTCGCCGATCGCGCGAAACACCTCCGTGCCGCCCGCGCCCTAGGACCGCGCGTCGCCATCGCCTGCCCACATGCGCGTCTCGACGTGGTCCTCGGCTCCGAGATCGTCTTGGGACGCGAAGGGGCGCTTCCCGTCCATTCGGCCGCCGTCAGTCGCCACCATCTGCGTGTGTTCCGCCAGGACGGCCACGTGGTCGTTGAAGATCTCAAAAGCCGCAATGGCACGTTCCTTCGTGGCCTTGCGCTCAGTGCCTTCACGCCAGTGGGCGTGGGCGATGGACTCGAGCTGCGTCTTGGACGGGAAGTCCCGGTCCGCATCACTCCGGAATCCGCCTTTGCCTGCGCCATCGAGGTGGCCGGTACGCGCTGGCTCGCGCCG
The DNA here is from genome assembly GCA_903894755.1 of uncultured delta proteobacterium. Lineage (GTDB taxonomy): Bacteria > Myxococcota_A > Polyangia > Polyangiales > Polyangiaceae > CAITRH01. Next base: position 1,893 of record CAITRH010000140.1, on the reverse strand, counting down.
CTCGGCGACACGCTCCTTGTTGGCGGATTTGTCCTTCGCCTTGCCTCCGACTCCTGGGTGGAACTCTGCGGCGCCCCCGCAATTCTAGGTGGTCTCATCCTGGCTTCTCCCACGCCTCTTCTGATCGGCGACGCGATCCAGTCCGAGCCCCATGGTGAGCCTCGACTGCGGGTCCTCGGCTGATGGCGTTCTGGTCGTGGCTTCTCCAACAATTGGGGCAACCAGTGGAGCCCCGGCTGGACTCTCCACTCCAAGAAGTCGAGCTGAGCGATGCTGCGCTGCCGTTGATTTCGCAGCCAACCACTCCCGATGCGTCGCTCGTTGATGCCGACCTTCTAGCCGAAACAGGCGAGGTTGCGCAGGCTTTGGCGCTCACCGAACGCGTGCTCCTCGAGAACATCGATCATCCAGGAGCAAGGGAGCGGCATGCCCGCTGGAGTGCGCGGCTCGGAACGCGCCCGGCCCCCGTGATCGACGCGGGGGTGACGCTGTTGACGTCCGAGCCCAACGCGCCGTTTTGCCTGGTGCGCGAGGTGGCCCGAGGCGGAGCGGGGGTGGTGTACGAGGCCGAGGATCCTGTGCTTGGTCGACGTGTAGCGCTCAAGTTGTTGCACCGTCCCGACCCCGAGCTGGCGCTTCACGAGGCCCGGGTAGCGTCGCGCTTTGCAGGGTTGCATGTGGTCCGTGTGTTCGATGTGGGTCCAGATCAGGGCTGGCTAGCCTTGGAGTGGGCGGCTGGGGGATCGCTGCGGGATGCCCTCGCGGAGCACGACCTGCGTCGTCTATTGCCTATCGAAGCGTGGGCGTTGCCACTGGCGACGGTGCTCGAGCGGATGCACCGAGCGGGATGGGGACATGGCGACATCAAGCCTGCGAACGTGCTTTTTCGAGCTGCAGGCGACGTGGTGTTGTCCGATTTCGGCACGGCACGTCGCGCGGGCGAAGCGTCCACGGCAGGGACCCTCGGATACGTTTCAGCAGAACGTCGCGCCAGCGGCGCACTGTGCAACCCGCGAGACGACGTGGTTGGGTTTGGACGGACCCTGCAGAACGTACTAGCGGCAGTGGACGAAGCGGAGTCGAACGGACGCTACAAGGCTTGGGTGTCGCGGTGTCTAAGGTCCGATGGGCTTGCCGACGGAGGTGCGCTTGTCGGGCTTTTCAGGGGGCTCGTTTAGACAGAAGTCATTGGACACCCGGGGGTCGGAACTAAGCATCGACCCGACCGGTGGAAATGTCATTTTGCTCGTGGGATACAAGCAACTCAATGGCAAGCTCGGTCGCGGTGCTTAGGAATTCCCTTCGTAGTTCGAGGAAGCATGGACGAGGGGACTGTCTATTGCGGTCAGCGGATGCCGGAGCGGTTCATCCGGTCTTTGGAGACGCGGAGGTGGGAGAAAAGAGCGGATCAACCGCTCCGAATGACGCTATACGTATGGTAAATGGGCGGTTGAACCACGATTTTGGGGGGTTGGGGGGATTTGGGGGACGGAGGATCCGCTCGGTTTGAGGGGCATGTAGGGTCACAATGGCGCTGAAACGGGATGAAGCGGGGTAGAGGGAGCCAAGAGGGGCGGTTGATCCGCCTTTTAATGGTCATATAGGGTCAAAAGGGGCGGTTGATCCGCGTGAACCCAGCCCGTCCTGATGCGCACGGTCTGCTTGAGGGATCTCGGCGGACGAGGCCGTTTCGTAGGTCCGCTCATCGAGCGCGAGGAGCCTGAACAGACCTCGGCGAGCGCATGAAGCGTAAGCACCCACCCCTTCGACCCTTTCGGTGCTGCGAAGGATGAACTGGTGATCGGAGCGACTGTGCAACAGCACGGAATCCCGATGGCGTTTGGAGTCTATGACGGCAACACGACCGACCAGCCGATCTACCGTGACCACATG
>CAITRH010000139.1 GCA_903894755.1 uncultured delta proteobacterium | reverse complement strand
CTCCTATATCAACGAAATGCCCGTGCGCTGATTGGCAGCCCCGAAGGGGCGAGTCAAATTAGCCCAGGGTGGGTAACCCTGGGTCGTGGGTGTCGCGGTTCGGACCCGGTTCGGACCCCCGTGGGTAACACTGGCTCGCGGGTGTCGCGGCTCAAACCTGCGGTTCTCAAAGTAGGTTTGGCTTAAGAGTCCGCAGGGGGGCTTGACGGAACCTCCGTCGGGCTTAGTTTCCGTGCCACTGGCACTCGACTATCGAGAGTGCTAGCAGAGCACGCCGCAAGGGGGTTGTGATCCCCCTTGCCCCAATCACAAGTCCTCGAAGGAGGTGTCCACCATGAAAATTCGTCCCCTGGGCGACCGCATCGTCGTCAAGCGCACCAAAGAAGAAGAACGCACCAAAGGCGGCATCATCATCCCCGACAGCGCCAAAGAAAAGCCCATCGAAGGCGTCGTCGTTGCCGTGGGCAAAGGCAAAACTCTCAAGGACGGCAAGGTCCGCCCTGTCGAGGTCAAAGAGGGCGACCGGATTCTGTTTGGAAAATACTCGGGTACGGAAGTCAAACTCGATGGCGAAGAGATCGTCATCGTCCGCGAGGATGATATCCTTGCGGTTTTGGCCTGACATCGGATTGCAACAGGAGAACGTGTACAGATGAGCGCAAAGCAGATTGCCTATGGTCGGAACGCCCGTCAGGCCATTCTCGAGGGGGTCAACCTCCTCGCTAACGCCGTGAAGGTCACCTTGGGCCCCAAAGGCCGCAACGTGGTCCTCGAAAAGAGCTACGGCGGCCCCGTGGTCACCAAGGACGGCGTCACGGTCGCCAAAGAGATCGAGCTCGCCGGCAAGTACGAAAACATGGGCGCTCAATTGGTCCGTGAGGTCGCCTCCAAGACCAGCGACAAAGCAGGCGATGGCACCACCACAGCCACCGTGCTCGCCCAGTCTATCTTCCAAACCGGCCTCATGCTCGTCGAAGCCGGCCACAACCCCATGGACCTCAAACGCGGTATCGACGCTGCGGTCGAAGCCATCGTCGCCGAAATCAAAAAGGCCGCTGTCCCCACCAAAGACCGCGCCACTATCGCCCAAATCGGAACGATCAGCGCCAACGGCGACGCCAGCATCGGCAACATGCTCGCCGAAGCTATGGAAAAGGTCGGCAAGGAAGGGGTCATCACCGTCGAGGAAGCCAAAGGCATGGACTCCAACCTCGAAGTCGTCGAGGGCATGCAGTTCGACCGCGGTTACCTCTCCCCCTACTTCGTCACTAGCCCCGAAAAAATGGTCGTCGAGCTCGAGGATGTCTCCATCCTCATCAGCGAGAAGAAAATCTCGAGCATGCAGGACATCCTCCCCTTGCTCGAACAGGTCGCTCGCGAAAGTCGCCCCCTCCTCATCATTGCCGAGGACGTCGACGGAGAAGCGCTTGCCACCCTCGTCGTCAACAAACTCCGCGGCCTGCTCAAAATCTGCGCCGTCAAAGCCCCGGGCTTCGGTGACCGTCGCAAGGAAATGCTCAAAGACATCGCCGTCCTCACCGGTGGTGAAGTCGTCTCCGACGAGCTCGGTATCAAACTCGATCAGGTCACCGCACGTAGCCTCGGACGCGCCAAGCGCATCAGCATCGACAAAGACAACACCACCATCGTCGACGGCGCCGGCGACGCAAAACTGATCAAGGGACGTTGCGAGACCCTTCGCAAACAGATCGAGACCAGCACCAGCGACTACGACCGCGAAAAGCTCCAGGAGCGTCTCGCCAAGCTCGCGGGCGGCGTTGCCGTGGTCAAGGTCGGCGCCCACACCGAAACCGAAATGAAAGAGAAAAAAGCGCGGGTCGAAGACGCGCTCCACGCCACCCGCGCTGCCGTCGAAGAAGGCATCGTCCCGGGCGGCGGCGTCGCTCTGCTTCGTGCAGCCGCGGTCCTCGACACCCTCAATCTCGAGGGGGAGCTCGCCTTTGGCGTAAAGATCATCCGTCGCGCCATCGAAGAACCGCTCCGTCAAATCGCTCAAAACGCCGGCGCTGAAGGCTCCGTCGTGGTCGAACGGGTACGCGCTGGAACGGGCGCCTTTGGCTTCAACGCCCAAACCGATACCTATGAAGACCTCTTCAAGGCAGGCGTCGTCGACCCCGCCAAAGTGGTCCGCATGGCCCTCGAGTTCGCTGCCAGCGTCGGCGGCGTCTTGCTCACCACCGAAGCTGTCGTCGCCGACAAACCCAAGAAGGAGAAGGCTCCCATGGGTGGTGGCGGCGGAGGCATGGGAGGCATGGGAGGTATGGGTGGCATGGGAGGTATGGGCGGCATGGGCGGCATGGGCGGTATGGGCGGCGGCGACTTCGACATGGACTGATCCCGCCCCCCCTTGGACTCGCTCGCTCGGCCCGGATAGACTCGCGCCTCGAGCGCATGTCCGATTCCCTCTTTGTCCGCCACGCACGAGAATTCCCAGCCGGCCACCTCCTCTTTCGCGAGGGGGAGCCGGGCTCGGAAATGTTTGTCATCCAAAGCGGCTTGGTGCAGGTCCTGAAACGCGTCGGCGGTGAAAACCGCCCCCTCGCCACGCTGGGACGAGGCGACTTCGTCGGCGAAATGGCTCTTCTCAACGGCAAGCCTCGGGTCGCTTCCGCCCTCGTGATCGAAGATGCCCAATGTGTGGTCCTCGACGGGGCAATGCTCGAGACCATGGTCACCCGAAGCCCCGAAATCGCCGTCCGCCTCATCAAGAAACTCGCCAGTCGTCTCGATGCCGCCGACCAGCTCATTCAAATCCTTCTCAATCCCGACCCAAAGGCCCGCGTCATGCTCGGCATCCGACGGCAGGCCGAGGCCTTTGGCATCGTGGATTCCTCCGGAGTTGCCCTCAACCAAACCCGAGCCGACCTCGCCCATGCCGTCGGTGCCGACGAGTCCGACGTCGTCGACGTGCTGCAACGACTGGGACGGCTCCACATCACCCGGGAAGAGAACGGTTCCATCGTGGTCCTTGACCTGTCGCGTCTTCTCGAGTTCATGGAACTGCTCGAAATGCCGCAAAAGTTCGAGGCCATGTGACGTGGAACTCCGTGTCCTCGGCTGCCATGGGGGAGAAACCCCAAACCATCGCACCAGCGCATTCCTCCTCGATGGACGACTTGCCATCGACGCAGGAGCGCTCACCGGTGTCCTAGACCTCCCAGCCCAATGCGCCCTCGAAGCCTGCGTCGTCAGCCACGCGCACCTCGATCATGTCCGCGACCTCGCGACGCTCGCCGACAACCGCGCCCAGCTGGCGGCTCCCCCGCTCGTCGTCGCCGGAACCGACATCACGCTCGACATCCTCAGAAAGCACTTTTTCAACGACCTGCTCTGGCCTGACTTCACCAAAATTCCGAGCGAAGAAACTCCCACCATCGTCTTTCGCTCCCTGTCGCCCGAAGTCCCCACCGTGCTTGCGGGGTTCACCGTCCAGGCCGTGCTCGTGAACCACACCCTCGAATGCGCTGGGTTCGTCATCGAAGGCAAAGACGGCAGCCTTGCTTACAGCGGCGATACGGGCCCCACCGACCGCTTCTGGCAAGTCCTCAACGACGTCGAGCGGCTCCGGGCTCTCCTCATCGAGGTCAGTCTCCCTGACGAGCACCAGATCCTCGCCACCCGAAGCGGCCACCACACGCCGACCACGCTCTACAACGACCTCTTCAAGTACAAAAAACCGTCCGATCTCAACGTGCTCCTCTATCACATGAAACCCGTGTTCCAGGGACCGGTGGAACGTCAGTGCGCCGCTATCCCGGGGCTGACCCTCGCCGTGCTCGGCCTGGGCAACCGTTTCCAGCTCTGACCGGGTCCTCTCTCATGCTGCTGAACCACCTCACCCCCCCAACCCCCCTCTCCCTCGACATCCTCCTTGCCCATTCGGGCAAGGACGATCGTCTTCGAGCGAGGGGGGAGGAGAGCCGCGGTTCCGAGCCCCCCTCGCTCGAAGACAATCCTGCTTGCCCGCATGGGCAAGCGGAATGTCGAGGGAGAGGGGGGTTGGGGGGTGAGGTCCGCGCGAAATCGCTGCGAAATTGGGTGAATCAATGCCCACGTTGACCTCTCCCACGGTGCCAGGCCTCGAAGACGACGACGTAGGAACCCGCGTCGTCGAAGAAGAGCAGCGCCTCCTCGCTGCGGTCCTCGAAGCGCTCGATGCCGCAAGCCGCCGCGGCTCGCCCACCGACGAGGACGACCGTCGGCTCCTCGAGCTTCGAGACGACGTCGCCTCCGCGAAACCTGAGGACCTCCCCGCCCTCTTCGAACAAATGCACCACCTCGGTGCCCTCAAGGCCCAGCGCGGAAAAGGGATCGCAGTCCCCATCGATCGACTGAGTCCCTACTTTGGACACCTGCGCCTCGAGGAACACGGTCGCCGTCGCGACGTGCTCATTGGCGGCCGTTCCTATATCGCCCCAGAGGTCGGAATCCGCGTCGCCGACTGGCGTCACGCCCCCGTCAGCCGCATCTACTATCGCTACGCGCAAGGCGACGACTACGAAGAAGAGCTCGGTGACCGCCTCGTCGAAGGGGTCGTCGTCGCCCGTCGAGGCGTCACCATTCGAGCCGGCGAAGTGGTCCGAGTCGCCGCCCCCGAAGGGACCTTCGTCCGCCTCCCCACTGGCCAGTGGCGTCGGCTCGAAACCTTTGCCTCGCGTCTTGTCACCGAGCGCACCTGGAAACATCGGCTCGGTGTCGACGCAGGCGGCGAGCTTCGTCAGGACAAACACCTCCCCTCCATCGCGGCGCTCCTCGACCCGGCGCAATTCGAGCTGATCACGCGTCCCACCAGCGGCCTGGTCGTCGTCCAGGGGACCGCCGGCAGCGGCAAGACCACCGTCGGACTTCATCGCGTGGCGTACCTGGCGTTCGCCGATCCGGACCGCTTTCGTCCAGACCGCATGATGGTGGTCGTGCCTCACGACGGGCTGGTGCACTACGTGAAACACGTGTTGCCCTCGCTCGGCATCGAGGGGGTGGTGGTGACGACCTTTGCGCGCTGGTCGGCGCGGGTGGTGGCTCCGCTTTTCCCGAGGCTTCCCGTGGCCATCCATGACGAGACCCCGCCGGTGGTCGCTCGGTTCAAGTCGTCGCCGGCGATGCTTCGGGCCATCGACCGAGCGGTGCGGCGTCTCACGGTGCGCACCGACGAGCGTCTTCGTGAAGCGATGGGGCGTTGGCCCGAGGGGGACCAAGTCCTGCGGGCCTGGAAGGGGACCGGGAATGCCGGCTTCGCCCTCGATGCGCGCCTGACCATGTTGGTGCAGTGGCTGGGGCGAAAGCGGACCCTTCCTGGGGTTGCCGTTCCCGAGGGGGTTCCGGACGTGACCCGCGGGGCTTTCGAGCGGATGGTTCACGAGCTCCGCGAGTCGACGCGCAGTGTGAGCGCCATCTGGGACGAGCTCTTGACGTCGCGCGAGGGCTTGGCCGAAGCCTTTCCCAACGTAGCCAGGGGACAGATCGAGCAGGTCCATGACTGGTGTGTGCGCCAAACCCGGGTGCGGGCCGAAGGGGAGCGGGACGGGGAAGGGCCCACCCTCGACGCCGAGGACCCGGCGCTTCTCTTGCGCATCTGGCAACGTCTCCGCGGACCGCTACTCGACTCGGAGGGGCGTCCGCTGCGTGTGGCGCACATGTTTCTCGACGAGGTCCAGGGGGCGAGTCCCGTGGAGCTGCGGGTCTTGCTCGACCTGGTGGGGCAGGACCGAAGCGTCACGCTGGCGGGCGACGGGGCGCAGCGGATGCTTGAAGAGGACGACGAAGGGGGGGAGTTCGACTGGGCGAAGCTGCTCGACGATCTTGGGATCGAGCACACGACCGTGGAGCCGTTGAAGGTGAGTTATCGGTCGACGGCGGAGATCACGCGTTTTGCGAGGGGGGTCCTGGGGCCACTGGCCCACGAGGCCGAACCGATCGCGTCGAGGAGCGGCCCTCCGGTGGAGCTTTTCACGTTTGCGTCGGCGGGCGAGGCGGTGGCGTGGCTTGCGGACGCGCTAAAAGAGCTTGCGAACGAGGCTCCCGAGGCGAACGTGGCGCTCATCTCGCGTTTCGGGGTGCAGGCGGACGTGTATTACGACGGGCTGGTACGGGCCGAGGTGCCGAGGTTGAGGCGGGTGTTGAACCTTGATTTCGAGTGGGAGGCCGGCGTGGATGTCACCGATGTACGGCAGACGCGGGGGCTCGAATTCGACGATGTGGTGCTGCTGGATGCGAACGCGTCGAGCTATCCGCTGACGTCGCAGGCGCGTCACGCGATGTACGTGGGAGCGACGCGGGCGGCGCACCAACTTTGGTGCGTGGCGAGTGAGACGCCGTCCGAGTTGGTGACCGGCGCACTGGCGCTTTGAGCCAGGAAGAGAAAATTGCGGTTCTCAAGATGGTTTAGAACGTGACCGTCAGCGAGAGGCCCATCCCCTGATGCTCGGGGACTGGCACCAACACGACGCTCGGCACCGCAGGGGGGATCGGTCGCGACCTCACTTCGACGTGCTCCGCAACAAAGGTGAGCTGGGCATGGAGGATCCCGGCGACCGCGGTCCCTACAAGGAGCCCGACAGACGCGAGGTTGGTGATGCGTGTGTCCACGGCGCGCGACCGCCAGCCGTCGGCGCGAAGGAAATCGCTGCGAGCGTACGCGTCGGACGCCTCGGACAGCTGCATTCGGTACACGACAAAGCTGGTGCTCGCTGCAACGACCGCTGCGGCCTGGATCGCAAGAAGGGTCCATCCCAGCACGGCTTGCCCGTTCTGGAGCTGCCCTACGCCGAAAGGAACCAGCGCCACCAAGCGCGAGTGACGCACGATCAGAACCTGCTCGCCCGCCATCTTCTCGAGCAGCACGGTGCGTTCGGCGGCAAGCTGACGTAACCGATCCCGCTGTCGCTTCCGTTCGAGCTCTTCTTCGGCGCGCCTCGATGCCTGACGGGCAAGACGGTCTCGGAGCTTGGAGCGCACATCGATGAAAAGATCCATGGCCTCGGCAGCGATGCGGAGCGCGTCGGGCTCGAAGTCGGGGCGATCGAACAGGAGCGTTTCAAAGAGTGCAGCCGCTCGTTCCGACTGTCCGCGGGCTACGTGTACGGCCCCCCAGTACATGCGCGCCTCGGCAATGAGAGCCGTGTCGCGCAGTGTCCCCGTGCTCGGGTGGAGCAGGACCCGAAAGCGTTTGTCGGCGTCGTCGTAGTCCTTTCGCCTGTAAGCGATGCGGGCTTTTTCAAGCTCTCCCTGCTCGTCGGCCTTCCCCTCGGGAGCCCCCAGCAGGACAGCCGCAGCGAAAGATGCCGCAACGAGGACTCGTGCACTCGGACTCATGAAGGAGGCGGCGAGACTACCGCCACATCACCTTGACCCGCACCTGTCCTCCACAAGGGACTTCGAGCTTCTGGGGCATCCCAACGCTTCCAATCTGCACTTCGTGCCACCCGCAACGCACTCGGAACGTCGATGGGGTTTCGCCCACCACCTGCCTATCGATATAGACGCGTCGTTGAGGCGGCGCGCCTTCGGTCACCACGTCCCCCTGTGTCGCATCCTGCCCCACGGCGGGCGTCGCATCTTCGGCCCGTGGAGCATCTGCAACCGCCGAATCCACGACGTCCGCAGCCGCATCCCGCGCTGCGGCATCCACCACGAACGCCGCGTCCAGACGCGGCTCCACGGTAGCGGGGACCGGGATCACGACGGGGGCTGACGACCGAGGGGCTGACGACGCAGGAGGGGCTGACGACGGAGACGAACCGGCTGAAAGCGTACTTTTCGGCTGGACCGGCGCGCGCTGGGCCCGAATCGACAGAAAAATCAGTACCACGCACACGAAGAGCGCCGCGGCGAGCCCAATGCCAGCCCATCGTAGCGCCGGTGGCACGGTGACCGTCCGCGCCGTGGAGGGGCCAGCATGGAGCGCCGGCGCCACAGGAAGTCGGCCATAAGAAGCCGGGAGCTCGGGAGCGGGCGTATGCAGTTCGGGAGCGGGCGCATGCAGTTCGGGAGCGGGCGCATGCAGCTCGGGAGCGGGCGTATGCAGCTCGGGAGCGGGCGTATGCAGCTCGGGAGCGGGCGTATGCAGCTCGGGAGCGGGCGTATGCAGCTCGGGAGCGGGCGTATGCAGCTCGGGAGCGGGCGTATGCAGCTCGGG
>CAITRH010000138.1 GCA_903894755.1 uncultured delta proteobacterium | reverse complement strand
CGGCGTCGATAAGGATCGGTGCGGCGTCGATAAGGATCGGTGCGGCGTCGATAAGGATCGGTGCGGCGTCGATAAGGATCGGTGCGGCGTCGATAAGGATCGGTGCGGCGTCGCCCGCGTCCACTCACTCCAGCTATGCGCGCTCTCGATGATGACGGTGATCCGGACCCGAGAAGCTGCGGCGACCCGAGCCGCGCTGGTACGATGAGCCGTGGACTTCTTCGAGGCCGCCGCCATTCTCGGAATCGACCCCTCCGCGGGCCTCACCGTCGCACGTAGGGCGTACCTTCGCGAGCTCAAGTCCCATAAACCGGAGCGCGATCCTGTTGGGTTCATGCAGCTGCGACAGGCCTACGATCTGTTCGTCTCGGACGCGACTCGAGACGATATCCTCGCCCTCTCCCAACCGCTTCCGCGCCCGACCGAGCCCCCATCGGAACGACCGAACGCCGCCCCCCCTGCACCAGAAGACACCCCGCCCATACGTCATGAGACGTCCGACGAGCACGCCGATCCTCCCCTGCCGCCGCCGCCGGTTCGTCCACAAGAACCGACTGCGCAAGACGTCGCGCCCGAGGTCCCGAAGCCCTTCGAACGCCCCCGCGTCCTCGTCGAGCTCGAAGCGCAAGTCGTAGCCCACGGATTCGAGAGCACGCTCCTCGACAGCGGTTACCTTTTCCGCTGCGTCATCAACCGTGTCCTCGAACTGTTCTCCCGAGACGCGTTCGACAAGGCCATGGCCCTCTACAGCGCGCTCGCCCGTTTCACCGAAGACCCCGCCGGTCGCGACCCTCCGGGCGACCTCGACTTCGATTGGGCCTTGCTCGGCGAGCTCGTCGGCGTCGCACCGGATCTCCCTACCCACGCACGCAAACGCATCGCCGCCGCTGTCCTCGATTCCAAGCTCCAGGACTGTTACGACGACCTCCGCTCACGGAAAGTCAGCCACGTGATCCGCAGTGCCTGGGCGCGAGGCGACGCTCCCATCCTTGGAAAAATCCACGCCGACCTGGGGACGGCGCCGGGGATCGCACCAAGGCGTGCATCGAAGGACTTCGGGGGCGACGCTGCCATCTATTTTGTTCTCGCGTTCATTTGTGTCTTCTTCGTCTCCGCGATGTTCCGTTTGGAGGGCCCACACAAGACTTCATCTTCTCGGTACAAGCCGGACCCGACCTTGGACTCCCGCGATCCCTACGCCTCGCCCTCACAGTGGGGCACAGACCTCGTGACGCGAGAACTCATGAAACGCTGCGAGGAGACAAGGCCAGGGGACATGTACCCATCCTATTGCCCGAACCCCGACGGCGGATTCAACTTCCCCGTCTACTCCAGCCGCTCGCTCCCTCCCCTTCCAACGTTCTCCCTTCCACCACTTCCATCGAATCGTAGAGGCAAGCCATGACGTCGCGCTGCAAGTCCACCATCGTCGGAATCGACCTCGGAACCACTTTCTCTCTCGTGTCGGTGATGCGGGGCGATGGCCCGGTCGTCCTCACGAATGGCATTGGCGAAGTGCTCACCCCGAGCGCCGTGAGCGTCGCTGACGACGGTTCGATCCTCGTCGGCGCCGCCGCCAAAGCCCGAGCCACGACCCATCCCACGAGAACCGCCCTCGCGTTCAAACGCGACATGGGGACGGACCGCGTCTACGACCTCGGACTCAAGAAGTTCTCCCCCCAAGAGCTCTCGTCCTTCGTGCTCGCCTCGCTCAAACGGGACGCCGAAGCAGCGCTCGGAGAGGCGGTCGTCGAGGCGGTCGTCACGGTCCCCGCCTACTTCGGCGATGCGCAGCGTCAGGCCACCAAAGACGCAGGGGCCATTGCGGGCCTCAAGGTCGAGCGCATCATCAACGAGCCGACTGCCGCGGCCCTCGCGTACGGCCTCGAACGTCGCAGCAAGAACCTGCGCGCGGTGGTCCTCGACCTAGGCGGAGGGACCTTCGACGTGACGGTCCTGCGCATCGAGGAGGGGGTCATCGAGATCCAGGGGAGCGCGGGGGATGCTCGGCTTGGCGGCGAAGACTTCGACGATGCGCTCGCGGGGCTCGTCGCGACCCGAATGCAAGCGGAGCAGCATGTGGATGTCCGATCGGACCCTCGGTCCTGGGCGCGCGTGAGGGAGGCGTGCGAGCGGGCCAAGCGTCGACTCTCTGAGGCGCAGGAGGCGCCGGTGGTGCTGCTCGAGCTCCCCATCGGTCGTGGCAAGATGCACGACATTGAAATCGTTGTCCGTCGCGACGAGGCCGAAGCGGCATGGGCCTCGGTGCTCGACCGGGTACGACAGCCCATCGCGCGGGCGCTTCGAGACGCGGGGATCCGGACCGAGCAGGTCGAGGAGGTCTTGCTAGTCGGGGGCTCGACCCGAATGCCGTGTGTGGTTCGTCTTGCAAGCCAAGTCTTCGGGCGACTCCCTTCGCGTCAGCTTCCCCCGGACGAGGCGGTCGCGCTGGGGGCGGCGGTGCAGGCTGCGCTGAAGGCCGACGATGCCGCCGTCGAGGATGTAGTGGTGACGGACGTTGCGCCGTTCACGCTAGGGACGAGCGTCATGACCACCTTTGCGGGGCATCGGATCAGCGGTCGCTTCTCCCCGATCCTCGAGCGAGCGACGACGATCCCTTGCAGTCGTGTCCATCGGTACGCCACCTCGGTCGACGATCAGGAGAAAATCGAGATCGAGGTGTACCAAGGGGAGCACGCCTCGTGCGAGAAGAACACGCTGCTGGGGGGGTACACCATCGAAGGGATCCGGAAGGGGGCTGCCGGGTCACAGGAAATCGACGTCCGTTTCACCTACGACCTGAACGGACTCCTAGAGGTGGAGACGACGGTGGTTGCAACCGGAGCGAAGAAGACGTTGGTGCTTGAGCGCACGCCTGGGCGTCTGACCCCGGACGAGATCGCGCGGGCGCGGGAGGGGATGAAAGCACTGAAGTTTCACGCACGCGAGGCGCTGCCCAACGCCACGGCGCTCGAGCGTGCGGAGGCGCTCTATGTTGATCTGCGTGGGCCGGTCAGGAGCGAGCTAGGGGAGCTCATCGCGGCTTTCAGAATGGTGTTGGAGGGGCAGGACCGGAAACAAATAGAGGACATCCGCGAGAAACTCGTGCGCTTCGTGCAAGCGCATCGGTAAGCGGGCCCTCGTCGCCTTCGCAGGGAGTGCGGAATATGCGGGCCTCTCCGCTTTGATTCCACCGCCCCCTCACTCACGGTCGCGGTACCAATACCACCGGCTTGGGGCAGATATTTCCTGGGTACTGTGTGGACTGGAGCCAAGCGATGGCCTACTGCGTGTGGAAAGGGAAACGGTTGCCTACGGAGGTCGAGTGGGAGAAGGGCGCAAAGGACTGGGGAAACGCGGGATGTGGTGGATTTGCTTGACGCGGCTGGCAAGAGAAGCTCCTGAGGCCTATGCGTTCATGCCGCAAGCGGGCAACATCTCCCCCTCCCTACGTCCAGAGGTTTCAGTGCAGGGGGCTACGGGGAGCTGAGCGTCGAGGGGAACGGGAACGATGATCCGCTGGCTGATCCCGTCGGTGGTGCCGGCGGTCTTGTTTTTGCTGTTGGTGTACCGGTCCGACCGGGAGCGTGAGCCGCCGTGGGTCGTCGCGGGGACCTTCGCACTAGGGATGCTAGGGGCGCTAGGGGCTTTTTACGTTGAGCGGAGCGCGTCCAAGTGGACCGGTCTGGACCTTCGCACCCAGGTAGCAGGCAATGCAGGAGCGCTGCTTTTCCTTTTTGCGTTCGTGGCCCCCGTGCGCGAGGCCGCAAAGGTGGCCGCGTGTTGGCCAGCGTTCCGGTCCAGGCACTTCGATGAGCCCTACGATGGAGTGGTGTACTCGGCGGCCGCGTCGCTCGGCTTTGCCCTTGTCGAAAACGCTGTATTGCTGCGGGGCTCGTCGGACGGATGGCTGGGGATCGCTCGGGCCTTGGTGGCCTTGCCGGCCCATATGTTTTTTGCAGCAGCTTGGGGGTATGCGCTGGGACGGGCCAAAGAAAACAAGGAGCCTGGCCCCGTGTTTCCAGCAGCATGGATCGGAGCTACCGTGTGCCACGGACTGTACATCCATGTGGTCTACGGACGGGGCGCTGCGGCGGTGCTGGGGGTGATCCCGCTGCTTGCGGCGATGGGCGGGCTCGTTGTCCTGGGAGCACGGGATCTTCGCGAACGTGGAGAGCACAATGCCCGCCAATCCATGGTGGCGGTCAACCGGATGTCGCGGCTGACGATGACCTTGGCTTCGACAGGCAACCGCCTTAGTTTCATCCGGTCGGCAGTGGCGCCCGGGGCTCGTCCCATTCAGTTCCGCTGGATTGTGCTGGGGACCTTCGTGACGCTTGGTGCCATGGTGGTGGGGTTTGCCGGGGCGGTGGCCCTTGGCCATGCCATGGGGGTGGACTTTGCACTGGTTGACGAGCGCGACATTGGCACTGTGGCCCCGATGGCGCTCCTGGGAGCTGGGGTGCTCGCAGCGTTTCCGCTCAGTGGGTTGCTCTTGGCGAGGGCGTCAGGATTGGCCACGTTGCTAGAGCCAGGACTTTCCGCCGTGCTTGCGTTGATTGTGACCCTGCTCGTGTTGGGCCTTGCAGCCCCAGTAGCCGTCGTGTTTGCCCTGGCGTCGTCGCCAGTCGCCTGGGGATTGGCGTGCGCAGGGGCATGGGTGGGGAGACCCACAGGGCGCGCATTGAGGTGATCGCCATGTTCTTACTTGCCACCTTGGAATCCAGCATGCCAGAAGTGAAAGCTTCGGTAGCCTCCAGGCGAATTGCGGGCGCTTGCCGGGATCGTGTCGCGCTCTGGAGTGCCTAGCTCCCATCCCATGGTGTTCATAAGACCATAGAGCGCCGTGGTGCCGACACCGAAGATCAAGTAGAACAGCGCAAGCTTCGATCTCACGAGCTACCAGCCTTGTTGAAAGGACTAAAGTCGCTGTCTTCCCAGCGCTTCATCGCAAACCTGTAGTGCAGTATGCCGGCCAAAATTGGTCCGAGCGATAGCAGAAGCAGTACAAAGAAAAACCGTCCCACCCGAGACACCCCCTCGCGCACACTGACCTGCGCAGTCTCCCCCGAGACCGCCCTTTCTCGCTGCACCTCCAGTCGCAACGTGTAATGCCCCGCTGGAACCGCCGAAACGACCACGCTCCCCTCACGCGCCCCTTCGGTCCAGGCCCCGTCACTGTCGCTTCCAGAGTAGTACTCGATGGGAATGTCGAACGCTTGCACCAGGCCCGTGTTGTCATCCACCAGATCTCCCTGCACGAAGGCCCAGGAGTTGTTCACGGGAACAGAAACCTCAATCTCGACGTTCTTTCCCGTAAGCTCGAAGGGGCCTAAGAAGAGAACTTGTGACCCCTCGAGGGCTTTGTCCGGTTTCACCGGAAAGGACTCGTACACCACCGGGCGCGAGGGAGACCCAAAGACCGCGTGGGCAAGAAACAGAAAAAACACCGTTGCAAACAAGAAAAGCCCGTAGCGGTAGATCTTGCTATGAGGAAAGGGCTGGTTCGGAGCGACTCCCACAGCATGACGCTCGATCTTCACCCCAAACGCCTTGGCTACCTCGTCGCGTGTCTTGTACGTGGCAAGCGACCAGTTCACCTCGGCGTTGCTCTCTTCGCAGGAAAGCATGAACGGCGGTTTGACATAGTCCGTTGCATTCACCCCCTCGCCTGCTTCCACACGCCAGTAGAACTCCCCCTCGAGGTGGTCGTAGGTTGCATACGCCGTCTGGAACATGCGAAACGACTGTCCGCGGTAATGCGCCTTCTTGCCAAGAGCTACCACCGATCCCACGGGGACACTCTCGACGTAGCTCCAGTGTCCGTCGCTCTCCACCAACCAGCGGAATCCCTTCTCGGGGGCGTAGAGCAAGTACTCGCTCCAGGGGTACTGGATGCTGTTGAACACGACGGAACGGATGGCAAAGCCGATGATGGTGAAGAGCGGTCCGGGCTCGAGGGTCCCTTGGGTGCCCAGTGGGAGGTCCGGGACGATAGGAGGGTCGAGGACTTTGAGGAAAATAAGGTTGCCCTGGCGGACATCGCTGAGGGCGCGGCAGTAGGGACAGGTGACGCGTTCCGTGGCATCGGGGGCGCGGAGCTCGAAGGGGCCTCCGCAGTGTGGACAGGTAAGCTTGGCCGCCTTGACCTTGGGCGCCTCGGTCTGCTGACGGAGTGCAGCTGGAGAGAACCCAAGATCGCGCAAGGACAGCTCGTGTCCAGTGTACAGCGTTGTGGTGCCGCCTCCGTAGTCGAGGGTGGCGAAGGCGCCGTTGGGCCCGGAGAGGTCCGCGTAGGCGTAGCGGCTCGCGGGCTCGAGACGGTAGGGGATCTCTCCGGACGCGCCCAGCGCTTCGGCGACCCCTTTTTCTGCCACTACGAAGCCTTGACCTAACACCTTTGCTCCTGGCCTCAGATCCGCAAAGGGCGGAGGAGCAGACGGCAGCGGAGTCTCGAACGTGAGGTAGAACTTCCCCTGGGCTTCGGCGAGCCACCCGACACGGCCGTCCGCGAAGTTTGCGTACCATTCGTCCCACACGCCCCCGGCCGGGTGACGGAGCTGGAGACGTCCCGTGAGCTCGAACGGGACCTCGCGCACGCTGCCTCGGAGACCCACGGCCAGAGGGGATTCGGTGGCCACCAGGTCTGCAATTTTCCCGAGGTCCTCGAAGGCGCGGTCGGTGCGGGCGACCACGGTGCGGCAGTGCGAGCAGACGTTGACGATGGACGACTGGAACCGGAACGACACGGGGGCGCCGCATCCGGGGCAGGTAGCGACGGCACTCACGGAAGCCCCCGAGCCAGCGAGCGGACGATCACCTTACGGGCTCCTAGCGTTTCTGCGAGCCGAGTTTCCCAGGGCCAAGGGGCGTGGGGACCGCAGCAATGAAGATTGAACGTGGCGAAACCGTGCTCGGGATAGGTGTGGCAGGCCAGGTGCGACTCACTTAGCAAGAGCAAGCCTGTGACGCCTCCCGGGGGAGGGAACTTGTGCCACGTGTTTGCGACCACATGGAGGCCGAGTTCTTCGACGACCTGGTCGAGGAGCAGCCGCAGCGTTTCGAGGTGTTCGAGCGCGTCGGGACGGCATTCGTGAGCGTCGATGAGCCACTCGGTTCCGATGAGCATGGGGCAGCCAGAGGGTAGACCAGATTCCCGAAGGTGCACCAGGCGATTGCAGCAAGCGCGCGCCAGGTGCAAGGGCAACGGGCAAAGAGGATCCCCTATGCGTGCGACGGTCTTGGTTTCCGTGGTTTTAGCGCTTGGCTGTGGCGAGGCCGTGAGCGCTCCGGTCGTTCCCCCCAAGCCCGTGCAGGCCCGAGCCGCGGGAGGGAGTCGACAACGCGGCTCTCGATCGGTCCGTCTCGCCGTGCGACGACTTCTAAACCAAAATTATCTTGAAAGCCGCAGGTTTGAACCGCGGACCTCACCCCCCAGCCCCCTCTCCCTCGACATCTTCCTTGCCCGTTCGGGCAAGGAAAATCGTCTTCGAGCGAGGGGGGAGGAGACCCACATGTACCGCAGTTCCGAGCCCCTCTCTCTCGAAGACGATCGTCCTTGCCCGCATGGGTGGGCAAGGAGGATGTCAAGGGAGAGGGGTTGGGGGTGAGGTCTGCGCGAGCGGGAGGTAGGCCATGCTTCCCGACCGCGACACGCACCCCGCTGCACAGGCTGTCCAGATCGAGCTGCTGCGCAAGGCGGGGACGGCGCGCCGTGGACACCTGGCGCTGTCGCTGAGTGCATCGGTCATCTCCATGTCGCGACGGCCCTCTCGGGCACGTGAACACTCAACGACGGGAGCGCCTCTCGCGACACTGGTACGGTAGCTTCAATGGAGACGCGCCCTCTCGGGCACGGGCACGTGAACCTCTCGACGTACCGAACCGCCCTCGCCCCCCTACCTCGGCTTCAATGGAGACGCGCCCTCTCGGGCACGTGAACTTTCGGTCCCTTCCGCGCGGACCCAGTCTTCCTCGCAGAGGCTTCAATGGAGACGCGCCCTCTCGGGCACGTGAACCCATGGCGCAGATTCAGTCCTACTACCGAATTACTACGCTTCAATGGAGACGCGCCCTCTCGGGCACGTGAACATGATGCTGGCGGCGCGGCCGTCGTAACCGACAGGTTGCTTCAATGGAGACGCGCCCTCTCGGCACGTGAAGCTCATCGATGAGGGACCCATTTGTTAGCTTCAATGGAGCTGCGAGCCCACCTGGTCCACCGTCGAGCACAGAATGGTCGGCTGGTTCGGCTGCCGCGACCGTAAGGGAGCGGTGAAGCTGCCTAACCGCTCCCTCACGGTCGCGATGCGTGAGCACCATTCGATCTTCGAGGAGAAGTCGTCCCCGCGGGTCCCGCCGCGGCTTCTCCGGGAAAGTTGCCACCGGAGCGCAACTTATGCCCTTTAGCGAGGGCACCATGAACCCACCCGTAACGAGACCCCTTCTCTCTCCCCTGTTGTTCGCAGTTCCGCTTCTGTCGGGGGTGGCGTCCGCCCAATTCGCCCCCAGTCCCGCACCACCGTCCCCTGCCAAGCCGACCTCCGTCGCGGGGGTTGAACTGACAACGTTGCAGTTGATGCGAGACAAGGGCTTGCTGTCTCAGGTCGAATTCGACAACGCGCAGCGAGATATTCGGGAGACGGTGGGACGAAACGCCGCACAGGCCACCACCTTGGTCACCGCCAAGTGGGCGACGACGTTCTACGGGTTTGTCCAGGCGGATGTGATCCGGGATGAAACCAGGAGCCTCAACGAAGCTGCTGGAAGCGCGCAGATTCTCCGAGGCGGCACGCAGGGGGGAGACAATGGACGCTTCACCTTCTCTGTACGAAACTCGCGGATTGGCTTTCGCATGAAGCCGCCGGAGGTGGACGGGATCCGAACGAGCGTCCAGGTGGAGATGGACTTCCTCGGCAACCAGCCTTCCGACGCCGCGGAGGGCAGTGTGTTTGGCCATCCCACGTTTCGCCTGCGACACGCCTACTTCCGAGTGGAAACCCCCATCCTCGATATCCTAGTGGGGCAGTACTGGCAGCTCTTTGGCTGGCAGGGGAGCTACTTCCCCAACACGGTGCAGATTCAGGGCATACCGGGGGAACTCTTCGGGCGCACCCCGCAGCTTCGTGTGAGCAAGACGTTGAAGTTCGACCCTGTAAGCGTGGAAATCGCTGCTGCCGCACTGCGTCCAGCGCAAAGAGACTCGGGGACACCGGATGGTCAGGGGGGAATCCGCGTGGCCCTCCACTCGTGGACAGGGCTCCAAACGATAGGCTCCACGGGGACTCAGATAGCTCCTCTTTCCGTTGCCGTCACAGGTTACGTCCGACACGTCAACGTAAACGACTACCAAGGGACCGGTACCCAAGAGAAGGTCGGAACCGGCCTTGCCATCGACGGTTACATCCCCATCATCCCGGCCACGCAGACCCGCAAGAGCAACGCGCTGTCTCTGAACGGCGAATGGTCCACGGGCTACGGAGACGGGGATTTGTACACAGGCTCGCACGGAGGTTTCAACACCGTAGCCAGCAGCCAGCTCCCTGCGAATTCCACCTATGTGCCCAACATCGACCGGGGCATTGTGTCCTTCGATGCGACCGGCGGTCTGCACTTCATCCAGTGGACCACGTACCTGATCGGAGCGCAGTATTACTTCCCAGGGGTCGACGGGCGGTTCTGGATCTCTGGAAACTACTCGCACACCGAGGCCAGTCCCCCCTATGCGACGCCGGCGACCGCGAGGGCGCAAGAAGACTGGTTCGACGTCAACGTGTTTGCCGACCTCTCTCCGGTCAGGGTGGGCGCCGAGTACTCCTTCTTCAGCGACAAGTACGGGGACGGTGCTCGGGCGAGCAACCGGCGCATTCAGCTGTCCGGGTTCTTCCTCTTCTGAGTCCCCACGCCAACGCACGGGCTTCTCGTTGCTGCTTAAGGGACCCCGCTGGAAAGGACCACGTGCGTTGATTGGCAGCCCCGAAGGGGCGAAACATTAACAGCCCAGGGTAGCGGGTGTCGTCGGCTTGGCTGCCCGGAGTGTCCAAGGACTTCCGCCGCGAGCTACTAGTCTTGGAGGTTGTCAGCACCCACGAGCGGCGCAAGGAGCTCAAAGATACGTGTTTTCAGCGCGATCTCAACGAATACAACAAAGTTCCCGAGTTCGTGATGGCGTTTCCCGAGCTGGACGATGCGAGAGCCCTCATTGTTTGCCGTTTCGTCGCTGGGGCCTACTAGGAACGCGTCGTTACGTGCGGCGGTTCGATGGTGTCGACGAGTGTCCCTGGCCTCGAGTTGCGGGTGCGTCCGCGGACAAGCTGGGAGCGAGCGCGGAAGATCGACGTGTACTATCGCGGTGGACTCCGCCTGCCGCTCGACCAAGAGCGTCTTCGGGCCGAGCGGGAAAAGGCTTGCGCCAAGCGAGAGACCACTCGCGCCAAGCGGGAAAAGGCACGCGCAGACGAGGAAAAGGCACGCGCAGACGAGGAAAAGGCTCGTGCAGACGAGGAAAAGGCTCGCGCGTACCGTCTGGCGGAGATGCTACGCGCGCTGGGAATGGACCCAAAACGTCCTTGAGGACCCACATTTCCCATTTCATGCGTGCGGTCCGCCCGCATGCGCGCTAGTGGGTTGCGACGACGCTAAGAAGGGACCACAACCATGAACACTTCACCGCAATTTCCGTCCGCCGCCAGCACCACCGTAGGCACTACGTTGGAAGAGCACATCATGGCGGGGCAGCGCGGTTCGCCCGGCGCTACCGGCGACTTTACCTCGCTGCTGAGCAGTGTCTCGCTCGCCGTACGTATTATCCATTCGAGGGTCCGCGCCGCTGGGCTCGCCGGCATGCTCGGGTACACCGGGCACACCAATGTCCAGGGCGAAGCGGTCCAGAAGCTCGACATGTTCGCCAACGAGGTGCTCTGCACCGTCTTCGAGCGCAGCAGCCATTGCGCCGTCATTGGAAGCGAAGAACTCGACGAGCTCAAACTCTCCGATCCCATGGGACGCTACGTCGTTCTGTTCGACCCTCTCGATGGTTCGAGCAACATTGACGTCAACATCTCCATCGGCACCATCTTCGCCATGCTGCGGGTCCCCCAGGGGAGCGATCCCGCGGACATCGCAGCCAGCCTTCAGCCCGGTCGGCTCATCGCTGCTGCAGGCTACGCAGTCTATGGATCCGCCACCACCTTCGTGCTCACCACCGGACATGGAGTCCACTGTTTTACTCTTGACCCCAACATCGGCGAGTTCTTCCTCTCCCACCCCAACATGCGTTGCCCCGACACCGGCAGTATCTACTCGATCAATGAGGGCAATTCCTGCCGCTGGGCCCCCCCCGTGAAACGATGGAACGAGTGGATCAAGACGGAGGACAAGGCCACGGGACGTCCATACGACCATCGGTACGTTGGCTCGCTCGTCGGCGACGCTCATCGAACGATGATGAAGGGGGGCATTTTTGCCTATCCCCCGGATTCAAAGAACCCGAAAGGCAAACTGCGGCTCCTCTACGAGGCCAACCCCATGGCCTTTCTTTTCGAGCAAGCGTCCGGCGCTGCTACCAACGGTATCGACCGTATCCTCGATATTCAGCCCACCGATGTCCACCAGAGAACGCCTCTGGTCCTCGGGTCCCGCAACGACGTCGCCACGTTCCGACAGTTCATGCTCGGCGAGCGCTGAGCCAAGTGGACACCTTCCACAAGTACGAGGGGCTCGGCAACGACTTCGTGGTCGTGTCGGTCCCCTCCGAGTGCGAATGGCCCCAGCAGCGCGCAATCCGCCTGTGCGACCGTCACTACGGCGTTGGGGCGGACGGGGTGTTGTTGGTCCTGCCGTCGGATTGCGCCGACGCTCGCATGCGGGTGATCAATGCGGACGGGTCGATTCCAGAGATGTGTGGCAATGGAATCCGATGTGTGGCTCTTCACCTCGCAAGAGAGCGGGGGATTGACCAGGGGGAGCTAACCATTGAGACCGACGCGGGGCTGCGCACATGTGGAACCGACCGGGTGTCCGGTTTGGTCGATGTCGACATGGGCGTTGTGCGGGTGCTGGGTGAGAAGGAGATCGTGCTGGACGGCGTGGTGTACCGTCCGGTCCTTGCTGACGCCGGCAACCCGCACGCCATTTTTTTCGAGACCACCTATGAACCTTCCCAAGTTGGTCCAGCGGTAGCGACCCATAGCGCATTTGTACGAGGGACCAACGTGGAATTCGCGACCATCCGGGATGCCTCAATTCGCCTAGTTGTATGGGAGCGCGGAGCGGGGCTGACGCTTGCGTGCGGTACGGGGGCGTGTGCAACGGCAGCGGCGGCGGTGGCGACGGGACACCTGGCGTTGCCTGCCGATGGGAACGCCATTGCGGTGCATCTTCCTGGGGGGATTCTGTCCATTGGACTCGTTGCCGTGCCTGAGGGGAGCGGAAACGATGCAATGTCGTTTCGAGTGCGGATGCGTGGTCCCGCGCGGTGGGTGTTTCGAGGTGAGGTTTAGTTAGCAGCGGCCCACGCGACTTCCGTAGACCTCACCCCCCAGCCACCTCTCCCTCAAACCAACCCCATCTTGAAAACCGCAGGTTCGAACCGGGCCCGAACCACGACACCCGCGACCCAGGGTTACCCACCCTGGGCTGATTTGATTCGCCCCTTCGGGGCTGCCAATCAACGCATGTCGTCATCATCTGGTGCGGCGTTGCAGCGAGG
>CAITRH010000137.1 GCA_903894755.1 uncultured delta proteobacterium | reverse complement strand
TGGACCTGGACACCTTGGGGTGGCGTATAGGGCTATGTTATGCAGAGCCGGTCCTCGGGGGGGTGCTTCTGGCGTATGCACTGCAGGTGAAAGGGCTCTTTCACTACGTTTCGTGGCTGGCGCGCGGTCCGGTGTTGGGGGGGTTGGGAGTGCTCCTGGGAGCGGGGCTGGCATTGGTCGAACTGCACGACAAGAGTGGCGTGGGGGCGCAGCTGTTGTACCTGGGGGTGACGGCGCTGGTAGGTGGGCTTGCGATGCGCTCGGCAGTCCCTGGGCTTGGGTCGCCGCTGCTGTCGCATGTCGGCAAGATAAGTTACGGTATCTACCTGCTTCACATGGTGGTGATCGGCCTAGTCAAGCGGGTGTTTCACGAGAGCACGTTTGTCGTACTTGCGGTGGCAGGACCGATGTCCATCGGTGTGGCGTCGCTTGTGTATCGGTACTTCGAGCGCCCCGTGCTGCGCTGGAAGGAGTCCTTTTCTCGCGTTTGAAATTCGAAGGGGCGTCCTGTTGTCTTGTTGTCCTCCCGCTCGGAGTGTGCAAGGACACGGCATGCCCAATGTGACCGAATGGACCGTGACCCTGGAAGCGTCCCTAGTTCGCGCGCTTACGAGCGCCTGGCACCATGCCAATGCGACGCACTTTAGCGGACGGCTAGCGTCGCCGATGTTTATGCTGACCCAGGGACGTACGAACCTGGGCCGATGGAACCCATCGAGTCGGATCCTCGAGCTTTCGCGCCCTCTTGTCATCGAACAGCCATGGGGGGTGGTCCTCGAGGTGTTGAGGCACGAAATGGCCCACCAGTTCGTGTCAGAAGTGCTCAAAGTTACCGACGAGACCCCCCACGGAGCTGTGTTTCGCGACCTGTGCAATCGCCTCGGTATCGATGGACGCGCCAAGGGACTCCCCACCGAGGCGTCCGACGAAGGCACTGAGCAGGCCCGCGTGCTTCAGCGTGTTGCCCGTTTGCTTGCTCTCGCGCAGAGCCAGAACCAACACGAAGCCGAAGCTGCGATGAACGCTGCCCAACGGCTGATGCTCAAGTACAACCTCGATCTCCGAAGCGCAGGCACGACCCCTGGGTACCGCTTTCGCCACCTAGGAATCCCCACGGGCAGGGTGCAGGCGAGCGATCGGGGCCTTGCCATGGTGCTTGGCAAGTACTTCTTTGTGGAAACCATATGGGTCCCTGTCTATGTCGCGCAAACCGCGAGCCGCGGTACGGTGCTGGAAATCTGTGGGACCGATGCGAACCTTGCGATCGCCGAATACGTCCACGGGTTCCTTTACAAGACCGCTGCGCGCCTTTGGGAGGAGCACAAGGAGAAGACGCAAATATCCTCCAATCGCGATCGACGCACCTTCCTGTCGGGCGTGATGGCGGGCTTTGCCGACAAGCTTGCCCAGCAGGTGGCCACCCAACGTACCGAAGGTCTTGTGTGGGTCCAGGATGGCGACCTGACCGAGTTCTATCGCAAGCGCCATCCGAGTATCCGCTACGATCGCTGCGCCGGCCCAAGACGGACCGAGGCGTATACGCACGGACACAACGCTGGACGCAACATTGTGCTCCACCATGGGGTTAGCGCACCGGCCACGACGAGAGGCCGGCTGCTCCCCAAGTGATGCTTGCTATAGTGTGGACTGGCCTGCGGGGGAGGAGCTTACAGGGGCAGGTTGGGCCGACAGACCTGGCGAGGCAACTGCGGAGGACGGTCGCACAATGTCGGCGCAGCAGCGGAAGCCTGTTGAGTAATCGTGGTAGGTGAACTCGTGGGCGGTCGTGCGGTAGCCGCAGCCGTCCCCGTTGATGTGCGTGTCGAGATAGTAGCCCCCCTGGAATGTGCCGTGAGGGTCGGAGGTCCACTCATGGAGGTTGCCGACCATATCGAAGAGCCCGTATCCGTTGGAGCATCCTGAGCTTTCGCCGGTCTTCATCAGGGTCCCATCGAGCTGGTTCAGTTGGGGGTCGTTCATTTCGACCATACCCACCAGACTCCAGCTCACGTTGACCTGAGGATAAAAGTGCTGCATCGGGCTCCGTCCCCGATCGTTGCATCGTCCAGCCTGACGGGTGGCCGCATAGCCGAAGAGCACGTTGTCTGGGCCGTAGCAGGCTTTGCGCCACTCGACAGGCGAACAGAGGCGCTTTCCCGCATTGCGGCAGGCGTTTTGTGCTGTTGCACCGCTGATGTAGCCCGTGGGATAGACCCCGGGCGCGCTGATCGCTTGCACCTGCACTCCCTCGGGGACCACGTCGAAAGAGGACCAGGCAACCTGGTGGGTCATGTCGAACAGCGACCCCTCGTATTTGTCGACGCAGTAACGCGAGTCGATGGAGGCCATGCTGCTAGGACAGGTTCCACCAGAGACGGACGGGGCGAGGTCGCCTTCTTGAACGAACCTCTCGGCGCTGCGGACAATGGAAGTGAGCCCGCCACGTGCGGCCGATTTGCGGGTCGCGGCGCGTGTCGTGGACTGCTTGCGCGGACGCTTTTTGGGCGTAGCGGTCGCGCGAGGGACCGAAGCGGCGGAGGCGGACGCTGCGGGGTGGTTTTGGCGCTTCTTTGGGGCTTTGGTGGCCTTGGCCCATCCGAGCGTGCCGACGAGGGCCACGGCAACTGCGGTGGCGAGGGGAGCGATCCAGCGAGCAAAACGGTGATGGGGGCGGTTCTCCACGGTGGTGCAGCTCCTAGCAGATTTTCGGAAGTAGCTGCAAGTCCATGGCCGCGCGTGACGCGTTATTTCCCGGCGGCCATGGCGGCTGCTGGGTGGTGCTCCGTCGTCAAGACCTTGACGTTGGAACGCCAGAGCGCCAGGGGGAGCGCCTTACCTAGAGCCTCGCCGAAAAGCGTCGCGAGCGACGCAAAGCTACCGATGCGGCTCTGGGTCGGGCATGGGGTCGCCATCCCACGAGTCGCGAACGGGCAGTTTTCCGCCGGTCCACTTTTCCTTGCGTCGTATCTGCTTGGGAGCTCTAGGATCGGTTGGCTTGCCATCGGGCTCGGCGCAGCAACGGAAACTCAGGTAGTAGTAGGCAAATCCCTCGTTGTGCGTGTAGATTTTGGGGCGGCATTGGTTTCGGACTCCAAGACGCCAAGGGCCGCCCGTTGTGACATTGTCGAACTTGCTCTCGGGCGCTTCCGCAGCCGCGAGCTCGTCGGCGTTGCCAGGCATGTCGTACACACCGTAGTCGCTGACACACTTTGGCTGCGAGCCGGAGGGGACCCCCTGCCAAAGCCGTTCGAGCTCGGTAGCACGCACCTTGCGGTCCTTCGAAGCAAACCTGTAAAAGGCGATTCCCCGGTGGTCTTTCCCCTCCGCTTCGGGCTCGACTCCCGATTGGTCGCCTCGGCAGATGGTGGCGTCACGCACGTATCCGTAGGGATAAGGCTTGGCTTCAGGGCCTTCGCAAGCCATGGTCCACTCGGTTTCCGTGCAGACGCGCTTGCCCTGCTCGGCGCAGAGACGCTGCGCTTGGGGGAAATCGTTCATCACCGTCGGACGCACCCCAGGTCGGTTCGGATATTCGTAGCGATCCACGCAATACCGCTTGGGAACCTTCCTGCCTCGGCATTTGGTGGGCGCATCGAACTCGAGGCAAATGGTCTTGTCGTTCCACTTGGCATACCAGCTCTTTTTGCAGCTCTGGTCGACCTCAGTGCAGTAATCTCCCGCCACAAGGGCCATCCCCGCAGGACATGCCGACAAGCCCCCGTCCAACACCACCCCCAAGGCAGCATCGGAAGAGTCCAGCGCGCCTGCATCGAAGGAGGGCGCCATTGACACTGACGCCTCGAGCGCGGGCGGTGCGGACGAGGGGGTTGGGCCCGCGTCGGGCATCCCTTCGGAACTGCGGTTACAGGAAATCAGCGCAAGAAGGAAAACAAAGGCAGCAGAGGCTCTCACGGAAGCCCGCTTAGTACGGCGGGGGGCGGCGCACCAGCAACGTATTATCCGGCCCTTCGACCCGCAGCACTTCGGAACCCACCCGCAGCACTTCGGGACCCACCCGCAGCACTTCGGAACCCACCCGCAGCACTTCGGGACCCCACCCGCAGCACTTCGGAACCCACCCGCAGCACTTCGGGACCCACCCGCGCTCGGCGGCCGCGGCGTGTGCTCGAGATCGGCTCCCGCATGTCGACGTTGGTGACCGCCGCCGCGGTCCGCAGGAACGCCGAGGAGACCGCAGGCGGGGGGACCAGGTCTCTGGCGATTTGAAAAAATAAAAACAACGTTCGACCGCGCTCGGCGATACGTTCCGCTAACTCCACCGACCCAATCGCCACATGAATGCCAAAGCCCCTTCCTGCTGGTTGCTGCGCGGTGCGTCCCCAGCTGCCATCGCAGAGCACCTCGACCCCCTCCGCTTCCAACAAGACGCAATCGGCGGCACCTACGGCGATGGCCCCCTCACCCTTGCCCTTGTCGAACCCCACCACGGCTCCCTATCGGCACAAGCCGCAATCGCCCTCCGCGAGCTCGCCCATGGAGCTCCCATCGCCCTCGCCGACCACGGCATCTACTTCGACCCGTCTCCACCAGGCCTTGCCTCACTCACATTCTTGCTGCCAGGTCAAGGGAGTCAATACACCGGCATGCTCGCTGGGCTTTCCGGCGTTCTGCCCAACTTCCATGCGCACCTCGGCGCCCTCGATGACACATGGAAATCGCTGTTCCAAGAGTCGCTCCTCGCGGTTGTCCATCGCCAAAAAACCGACGCCAACGACAGGGAGCTTCGCGACACTCGTCGCGCCCAACCTGCCATCGGCCTCGTTTCCCTGGCCGCCGCAAGAGCGCTCGAAGCCCTCGGGATCACCCCCAATTCCCTGGCGGGCCATAGTTACGGCGAGCTGTCAAGCCTCGCGATCGCCAGGGTCCTCGACGACCACACGTTCCTTCGCCTCAGTGAGGCCCGCGGTCGGCTTCTCGGCGAGGCTGGTGACCAGGCCCCAGGGGCCATGACCGCTGTGTTCGCCCCCGCCGACGTCGTCGGTCGCTTGCTCGATGCAGTCCACGGTACAGTGGTGGTCGCCAACCACAACGCCCCTGACCAGGTGGTCCTGTCCGGTGCTCTTGCAAGCCTCGAAGCAGTCGAAGCGAACGCTGCTCGACTCGGACTTCGCACCGTACGACTGCGAACCTCCTGCGCCTTCCACTCCCCCCTCATGGCGCCCGTGGCAACGCGATGGCGGACTGTCCTCGACCAAGCAGTCTTTCATCCAATTGGCGCCTCCCGCATTGTCGGCAACGTCACGGCAAGACCGTACGCTGAGACCGTCGACGCGCTTCGGGAAGGTCTCGAGCGGCAGATCACGGCTCCCGTGCGCTGGGTCGACAGCGTCGAGCAGCTGTTTGCCTCCGGCGCCCGTATCTTCCTCGAGGTGGGGCCTGGACGGGTCCTCAGTGACCTGACAGCGCGGATCTTGGAAACCCGTTCCTACACTGTGCTCCCCCTCGACCCGCTCAAAAAAGATCCTCGAGTCCACTGGGCTCACCTGTTTGCCCGACTTGCCAGCCTCGGCGTGCCCCTCAACGCCAGTCCCTTCGGAGCCTCCATGAACCGTCCCCCGTCTGCCATCCCGTCGCCGTCCGTCTCCACTTCCCCCGAACACGCGCCGCTCGAAACTTTCTTTGCAACCAATGCCCGCGTGATGGAGGCCTTCTTCTCCCAGCAGCAGAAGCTCGCCGGGCTCGTGACAGAAGCCTCTGCATCGGAGCGACAGCAGCTCTTTCATGCAGCATTGGAGGCCAACGAGCGCACCCTCGGGCAGTTCTTCGCCACCCAGGAACGAGCCCTAGGACTCCTTGGCTTGCCCGTTGCTGCAACCGCTCGTCCCCCCATGCTTGCAGCCATGGCCAACGCGTT
Source organism: uncultured delta proteobacterium (assembly GCA_903894755.1). GTDB lineage: Bacteria > Myxococcota_A > Polyangia > Polyangiales > Polyangiaceae > CAITRH01. The sequence goes on along the minus strand of CAITRH010000137.1, from coordinate 28,740 downwards.
TCCAGCCGTGCAACCTGCGAAGCCTGCCGAGCCTGCCGAGCCTGCCGAGCCCGCCGAGCCCGTGCGCCAGCAACAAGAGGCTTTAACTCCAGGAAGCGAACCCTGGCTGCGAAAGCAGATCGTGACGCTCACGGGTTTTCCAGACGATATGATCCGCCGCGAAAGCGAGTTCGAGCGGGACCTCGGCCTCGACTCCCTGACCCTCGTGGAGATCTACGCTGCTCTTGTCAAGGAGTTTCCACCCATCGAGGCGCGCCGGAAGGACTTTCAGAAGTGCCGCGCAGTGGGCCAGGTGCTGGAGCTGCTCGCCGATATCGCCTCGGGTGCATCAAGCAAACCTGCTGATTCCCCAACGCCACCAAAGCCTGTGCCTGTCAAGCTGCAAGAACCCAAGTTGCCGCCTCCTGTGGACAGTGTCGTGGCGGCGGTTCCAGTTGCCGACCTGAAGGCGGAGATCATCGAGCGCATTGTGGCAGCCAAGGGGATCGACCGGGCGAGCCTCCATGGCACCACGCACTTTGACGACGACCTGAACCTCGACGCCTTCACCCGAAACGAAATCGTGGAGGCCATTGTGCGGATGCACCCTGAGCTTGCATTGGCTGGCAACGAGCTTGGACGTGCGCAGACGGTCGACGAGCTTGTGCGCCTTTGCAAGCAGCTTGGTCATGCTCCTCTCGAACTGCAAAACCTTGACCGCTTTGTCCGTGTCGAGGTGCCGGTGGTCGAAGCGAAGCCGCAGGTCTGGCCTTCACAAGTCCTCTTGGTCTCCCAGCCAGGACTGCAGGCCGACGCTCTGGAAAAGGCGCTCTTGGCACAGGACGTAAGTGTGCTACATCTCCGTCTCGAGGAACAGGGGTGGGTCCTTCCAGGGGGCCAGGAGCCCATAGGCTTTGAGGACTGGTCCGCGCTGGGGCAAGCGCTGCAGCCGCTGCTGTCGTCAACGCCGGTGGGGGTTCTTTACGCAAGCGGCGACGGGACATCTTGGGAGCGCGCAGTGGAGTGGGGAGCCACGGGGCTTTTCGTGATTGCAAAGGCGCTTGAGGCGGCGCCAGGAGTGGGATGGCTTGCGGTGTTGGGGACCGACCGAGCGTCGACTGCATGGACAGGAGCTCGCGGAGTGGCGCGCGCCCTAGCGCGGGAGTGGCCAAAGGCGAACGTTCGTTGCATGTGGCTTCGTGAGCAGGGGAACTTTGATACGCACCGTGTGGTTGACGCGTTGTTCTCGGGGCCGAGCGAGCTCGATGTTGTCCAAGTGGGAGAGCGTCTATTGCGGCGCGAGCTCCAAGTGCGGTCTTGCGGGGCAAGGGCCCCCTCGGCAGTGCATCTCGACGCGAGCTCGCTGGTGCTCTTGGTCGGCGGGGGGGATGGGATCACTGCGGAGATTGGCTACGGACTTGCGCGCAAGTACCAGTGTCGACTGGCGATTGTGGGACGTACAGCGATGCCTACAAGTTTACCACTACCCGAAGCCTCGGACGACGCTTCGGTGATGCGGCTTTTGGTCGAGCAGCTTCGACGGGACGGATGGAGTGACGGCAGCAGTGAAGCAGAGATGCTTCGGGAGCGTTTGCGTGGCGTGTCTCGACAGCGGGCGGTCTGGCGGACCCGAGAGCGTTTGGTGCGGGCTGGGAGTCCATGTTTTTATGAGCAGGCCGATGCAACGAAGGAGGGCGAGCTGGCACGTGCACTGGAAGCGATCCGAGCGGCGCACGGGCCGATCCATGGCGTGGTGCATGGCGCGGGTTGCATCGAAGACGCGCGGATAGGAGCGAAGTCGCTGGAGTCGTTCCGTCGGGTGTTGCATGCAAAGGCGCATTCGACCAGGCACCTTCGGGCGCTGCTCGAGAGAGACCCAATGCAGTTTGCTTTCCTTTTCAGCTCGCTTGCGGCGCACACGGGGACTGCAGGACAGACCGACTACGTAGCAGCCAACGAAATCGTGGGTGCGGTGGCAGAGGAGTGGAATCGGGGGGTGTCCTATCCAGTGCGGGCGCTTCTTTGGGGGGTGTGGTCCGAGTCGGGGCTTGCGAGTCGGGCCCTCAAGCGGCAGATGACTAGGCTGGGCATCGAGGGCATTTCCAACCATGTGGGCGTGTCAGGGTTTCTTCAGGAGCTACAGTTTGGCGACAAGAGCGAAGACTGGGTACTGCTGACGCCGCGTGCCATGCTCGAACTGGCGTTGAATCCGCAAGCCGCGGCGGCCGCGATGGGCCTGAAGGAAAGCCATGCGTCCATTTGAGCCCCTTGCGGTAACTGGATGGGCCGGAGTGTTTCCGGGTGCAGACAACGCAGATCGCTTTTGGGACCAAGTGCTTGCGGCTCAAGTGGCGCCGCTGTCGTCGCAGGAGAAGCGCTGGGGGATTGCGCGCGATCGTTATTTGGGGACACCGGGCGTAGCGGATCGGATCTACATGGATCAGGGCTTTTCACTGACCATGGACGGGATCGGCGATGCAGGCGAGAGCGACGTGCAGGTACGAGCGGGGCGGCATGTGGTCCAAGCGGCGCTTGCCGATGTAGCGCAGGTGGGCAGGCCGCTCGACCTAGACCATGTGGCGCTGGTGGCTGGGACTTCATGGAGTGCGCCAAGCTACTTTGCCCATGACACGGCAGCGGTGCTTGGACTCCCGCAGCCTTCCGGGCCCGCCTATTCGTGCGAAGCGCAGCTCGAGGCACTGGCTCCCACGCTGCGAGGGCCAAAGGTTGCAGTGGACACAGCATGTGCGTCGTCGCTGTACGCCCTGGACGTTGCGGCGGCGCTGCTTGCACGGGGGCAGGCGGACGCGGTGGTGGTGGTGGGACTCAACGTGTTCTTGCCGCCTTTCTTGTACCTTGGGTTCTCCAAGCTGATGGCGCTGTCGATGCAGGGTCGTATTGCACCTTTTGCGAGCGACGCGTCAGGGATCATACCGGGCGAGTGTGCGGGGGCGCTGATAGTAGAGCCTCTGGAGCGAGCGCGAAGTGCGGGACGGAGTCCTCGGGCCATTGTGCGCTCGCTTGGGATAGCGGCGGACGGTGCAGAGCGCTCGGTGTTTGCACCCGGGGCGGACGGACAGAGGCTTGCGTACGAGCGGGCCTACGCTGGGCTGTCTGCTGGCGATGTGGACTATGTAGAGGCACATGGCACGGCGACAGTGCTTGGCGACGAGACGGAGCTCTCCTGTTTGCACGAGTTCTTTGGGCCTCATCGCTCCACGAAGCTTCCCATTGGCTCGGTGAAGAGTCTGATTGGACACACGCTAGCGGCAGCGGGCATAGCGTCGCTGATCAAGGGGCTCTTGATGTTGCGTCATGGGGTTCTTCCGCCGCACATTCCGGTGACCCCGCATGGTCGCCTTAGGGAGACCTGTCTGACCTTGCTTTCCGAGGCAAAGCCTTGGCCGGAGGTGGGCACAAGGGGACGGCGGATAGGAATTTCCTCCTTTGGGTTTGGCGGTGCCAATGTCCATGTGGTGCTGGAGTCCGAGCCAGAGCGCGCTGTTGCAGTAGCGGTGGGCGCAGAGATTCGGACCGAGGCCGCGTTCGAACTGGCGATCTTGGATTTTGAAGCTGCGTTGGGTGGGGAAACGAGCAGCGAGGGATGGTCCAAGCGGCTGGAGGGGCCGGAGGAGCCTGCGCGGATTCGGCTTTTTCCTGACAAGTTCGAGGTGGAGGCGCAGGGGCTTCGGATGGGGCCAAACTTTCTGCGGCGCATCGACCCTTTGCAGCTTCTAACGACGCATCTAGCCCACGAGCTTTTGGCGCGCAATCCGAAGGCAAGCGACTCAGCGACCACGGGGGTTATAGTAGCCAGCAACTTTGGCGGGGAAATCAGTCTACGTCTAGCTCGAAAGGCGGCAGTCTTGCTGGGAGCGGGCTCCAAGGAGGGCATGGGGCCGGAGACGACGTTGGAGGCATTGGCATCGAGTCTTCCGACGATGGCGTCAGGCTATTTAGCGTACCATTTCAACTTGCGAGCATTTCACGAGACCTGGAACGGAGGGGCGGGAACGTTCTGGCTTGGTCTCTTGACAGCGCCCTACTGGCTACAGACACGTTGCGAGCGGCTACTGCTTGGAGGGGCGAGGCTGATCAAGAGTCCGGTGGAATGGAAAGAGGTGTTGCGGCTCGATCGGGAGGGGACGCCATCAGGTGAAGGCGCGGCACTGTTTTTATTGCAATCCGCGGAGGCGGCGCGCAAGGAGGGCGTGTCGGTGCTAGCGACGTTGCGGGTGGTGCCAGCGAAGCATGCGTCGTCGTGGGAAGGCGCGTGCAAAGTAGCGGGTGTAGAGGCATCGTCTGTGGAGCTTCGGGAGACGAGCGAGCTTGACGGGGAGCATGTATCTGCAACGTCGGTGACGAGCCGCAGGACTGGGTTTTTAGCAGAGGCGACCGGGGTTGAGGTATTGTCACGGGTGCTTCTTGGGCGGGAGCGACGAGCGACTGTGTCGTTGTGCGAGCGGGGAGAGCTGCGTGCAACGTTGTTTTTCGACAAGGGGGGCAAGGCGCGGTTCGAGGCCAAGACGAAGAGAATTCCACTGGAGGTATCGCTGCATCGCGGGGCGAAGCCACCGGCGCCTCGAGTGCTGGGACCGTCCGCAGTGGTTTCGCCGTCACCTAGGAGGGCGGCGCAGTTTATGGGGGAAGGGGCACGGTTAGCGTGGCTTCGAGCTGCGGAGCGGGCGATGCAGAGTTTTTTTGCGGCGCAGCGAGCGGCTGTGGAGCTTCTTGGGAGAGACGATGAGTCTGCGGTTGCAAGGCGACGTGCCGAGAACGTGGTGATTGCGGGGGTGGAGCGGACGGAGGCGGGGGTGTCCTGCGATCTCGTGGTGGATCAGGGGCATCCGTACTTTTTTGATCATCCACTGGACCATGTGCCGGGCATATTGCTTCTCGAGGGGATTGTCCAGTTGGCCGAGCATGCGGTTGGGATGGGGGCAACAGGGCAGGAGGAAGAGCGTGACATTCGCAGGCTCGACCTTCGTTTTCGCAGGTTTTGCGAGACGGAAGGGGGGGTTCGTGTGAACCTATTGCGCAAGGGGCAAGAGGCGTTCACGGGAAGTCTGGTACAACGGGGGGAGCAGGTAGCGACCTTTTCTTTGGAGGTGGGGCAGACGCCGTTGCGCAGAGGTGGAGCCAGCGGGGGGGGAAAGCGTGTGGCGGCTGGGGATGCGACGTTGATGCACAAGCAGCGGCAGGAGAATGTGCTTATTGGGCCTCTTGAGGAGATGCCGGAAGGGTACATGTGTGACGTTCTGGCTCCGCCGCCCGGGCATTTCTTTGAGGATGGCAGTACGGCGTACTATTCCCCGGTATTTTTGCTGGAGGTAGCGCGACAGATGGTGATGACAGGGGCACATGACGTTGGGAAGATTCCGCTGGGCATGCCAATGAACCTGATTGCGGTGGCGATGACATTGGCAGGGCCTGTGTGGAGAGGCACGCGGCTTCGGCTTCGTTTTGCAATGGAGCCTTTGACACGGATTGAGACCATGTGGATTGCGCGTGTGCGCATGGTGCTGATGTCGCCGCAAGGGGAGCTCGGCGCGATTCGGATCAAGTCGCAGGTGGTAGACGCCAAGACGTACGAGCAGCAGCGGCGATCGGCGGGGCCATGAGGCGACTGACGCGGCGCGGCAGCGATCTTTCGACACTGGTGCTGGCGGGACGTGACGATTTCCTGCGAAGCGCTGTCGCCTTACTGTACGCTCCGTATCTGGACCTCATCACGGCCTAGGGTGCAACGATGGCTCAAAAGTCAACACACATTAAGTCCGCGCAACCCGTACGATCGGCTCGAACCAAGACCGACGATGCGACGCCGTCGGGAAGGATCAAACTGACTGACCTAACGCCGTCCGGGCGTCTCAAGGTCACCGAGGTAACGCCATCGGGACGTGTGCGGATTGTGGAGTCGACGCCAAACCATCGGATGCGGGTGACCGAGGCGACTCCATCGGGGCATGTGCAAGTAGCCGAGATCGCGGCGTCAAGTTATTTCCGCGCGGCGCTGCCTATTTCGGGCTACTCGGGGGGGTTCATCGAGGGATTTCTCACTCAGGTGGCGGCGGCCCCCGATGCGGTGGCCATTGACATAGAAGCCGGGGAGAGGGTTCTGACGTATCGAGAGCTGAAGGAGCTGATGGAGCGTTTCCGCAGCGTCTTTGACCAGCTTGGCGTACAGGATGGCGACCGCGTTCTGCTCTTGCTCCCATCGGGCCCAGAGCTGATTGCAAGCGTCTACGCGTTAGCGTCCCTGTCGGCCATTGCGGTTCCAGTGAACCCTCGGATGACAGCCTACGAGATTGAGCCGATCCTGCGCGACGCAACCCCTATTGCGGTGGTGTTTCATGAGTCCCGTGCACTTCGGATCCTGCGAAATATAGGTCCGCTGCGTTTTGCTCTGGTTACGGCTCCTCTGCCGCCCAATGTGGACACGCACGGCATAAAGTTGACCTACCTAGACGCGATCACGAGTTGGCCTTCTCAACTGGCTGCTCCGGATGGGGAGACGGTCGTAAGCTGTCATTTTACCTACAAGGGGCTCGGTTATCCCTTGGGAGCGCTGCACACTTATGCGAACTATACGCACTGCATCCAGGCGCTCATAGGACGTTACGCGACCACGGGCAATGTCGTGCATCTTTTGGGTCTCCCCATTTATCCTGTGTACAGCCTGCTTGCGGCGGTGATGGCGCCTCTGGCCATCGGAGCCCGGCTGCTGATCATTCACAAGATCGCAAAGGCCGACCTGCTCGACCTGCTTGTGAGACATCAGGTGCGGGTGGTCTGTATGGTGCCAATGTTGTTTGCTCCCCTCGTCATGGGGGCCGAAGCCAACCCGGAGATGAAGAAGAAGCTTCATCCGGACCTAGTGCTGTCGTCGGGCGGAACGCATCTCTCCGAGGAGCTGACACACGCGGTGATCGCAGCTCTCGGTATCGAGCCTTACCAAGGCTATGGGTTGACAGAGACGCTGCCAGTGGTTGCAAACCACGCGGATCGCAACCTTCCTGGAAGCCTCGGGGTCCCTCTCAGCGACCGGATCCACATTCGCATTGTTGACGCGGACGGCAACGAGGTACCTAATGGAAGGTTCGGCGAGATCACGGTCTCTGGACCCACGCTGATGTCTGGCTTCATCAAACGTCCCAAGGAAACGGCGCAGTTTATGCGAGACGGTTGGTTTCACACGGGCGATCTTGGGCACATTGATTCCGACGGGTTCCTGCACTTTCACGGTCGCTCGGGGCCTTTCACCAAGGTGATGGCGCAGATGGTGGACCTGGTGGAGATCGAGCAGCTTCTGCGCAGTCACCCGGAGGTGTCCGACGCGAAGGTAACGGTGACCAGCGGGCAACTGACGGGCGAGAGGCTGTCTGTGTCGGTGATCACGAAGGCTGACGCGACACTGGACACCAATGGGGTCATTGAGTTTTGCAAGGCGCACCTTTCGCCGCACAAGGTTCCGCGCAAGGTCATGTTGTACCGGCGACAGATCCTGGTGCAACCGAGGGGGCAATGAAGAAGCTGCACGCCTTAGCGCCGCTGCTATTGACCGTGGCGGGCTTTGTTTTCATGGGGGCACTGGGAATCCGCAGGCTCTATGGTCTCGGCGTCACCATGTCGGGCGCGCTGGTGGCAACGGGGTTCGGGTTGTACGGCGCGTGGCTGCTCTGGGAGTCGCGAGTGTCAGTGCGGGAGGTCGCCAAGGACTCGGTGGACCGCGACCGAGGGACCATGGAGTTTGCAGCATTTGCGAAGCTTTCGCTGCTAACGGGCGCGCTCCTTCCAGCGACTGTTCCCGTCGTTTGGCTGGCGGTGGTGGGATTGGTGCTGATGGTGCTAGGCATTGTCATCCGGGGCTCTTCGGTCCGGGAGCTTGGCACGGCCTACAGCCACCGCATTCGTCTCCCGGAGCTTCCTCTCATCGTCAGCGGGCCGTACCGGGTCGTGCGGCATCCAGCGTACCTTGGGACCTTGCTTGCCCACACAGGGGTGGTGTTCTTGCTGCCCAATCCGTGGTCCGTTGGCGCGTTGGTGCTGTTGTGGTGTCCGGCGGTGATGGTGCGAACCGTATGGGAGGATCGCTACCTGCGGTCCGTACCCGAGTATGTGCGTTACGCGGAACGTGTTCCATGGTCGCTGTTTCCTGGGATCTACTAAAGGAGCGTACGGTGAAAGGTTTTCAAGAGCGCCTGCCCATTCTACTGTCGGTGACCTTTGTGACGGCCATCGTCGGGCTGTCGGTGAACAAGCTTCGGTTCTGGACCGGTGTGTCACTTTGGATTGCGATCGCGCTGGTCGCGTCGTATCTGCTCTGGCTGGTAGTCGAGGCCAAGGTAGCCGTGAAGGAGCTTGACAAAGGGAAGACGTCGCTGGACCGCGGCACCTTGGAGCTCTATGCTTTTGCACGGGCGGCGACGGTGCTTACGGCGCTTGGAATTCCTGCTGGCACCGAGGTCTCGGTGCGTGGCTATGTGGGATTTGGACTGTTCCTGGCAGCGGTGACCTTTCGACTGGTAGCCATACGGGAGCTTGGAAGGTTCTACTCGCACCGAGTCCGGGTGGTGGGGGGACACAAGATCATCGACACGGGGCCCTATCGGTTCGTGCGCCACCCCGCCTACACAGGGATGCTTTTTGCGCACCTTGGGGTGGTCCTTTTCTTCTTCAACTGGGTGAGTCTTGGAATTCTCCTGGTTCTCTTTGTTCCCGCAGTTGTGCTGCGCATCCGCATCGAGGAGCAGGTCCTCATGGAGCTTGACGGGTATGCGGAGTACAGCCGAGGAAGACCTCGCATTCTTCCGCTGGTCTGGTGAGCCGTGCAAGACCATCGCAGCTCTCCACTTCGCCTTGTGTTGCTGGGTGCCACCGGATTCGTGGGATCAGCGATTTGCCGACGCATTGGCAACGCGGGCCAGCGCATCGAGGCTCGGGCACTGGTGCGAGGGGACCTGGCGCGGCTGGCGAGTCCCCATATTGTTTCCGTGCTCGGCCAGCTAGGAGAGGTTCCTCGGGAGCTCTTTCCTGCTGAACCCTACGTTGTCATCCACTTTGCCACCCGTCAGGTCGACAGCGACGGTACAGGGTTCGCCAAGGTCAACGTCGAGGGGACGCGCAGCTTGCTGCAGTCCCTAACGCCCGGCTGCATGGGAGTGCTCTATGGTAGCTCTCTTTCCGTGTACGGACAGGGGCCACAGGAGGGACACGATGAAGATGCGCCCCTGTGTCCCGAGACCGCTTTGGCCCAGTCGCGGGTTGAGGCGGAGCGGCTGATCTTGGAGGAAGCAGAGCGACGAGGTTGGAGCGTCTTCTTACTTCGCCCACGCTTTGTCCTTGGACAAGGTGACCGCTCGACATTGCCTGGCATCTACAAGCTGCTTCGCCGCGGGATCGGCATTGGCACGGGCAAGCAAGCCTATACCATTGTCGATGTGGACGACTATGCTGCGATGCTGTTACGCCTTGCCGAGCGCGTAGCCGTACGAGCGGCCGAAGAGCGCCCTTGTCGAAGTGCGCTGCATGTTGGGTATGCGCAGCCAGTGACCTTCGACGACATGGTTTCTGTTCTTGCCGAGCGTTTCAGTCTGTCGGCTCCGCGGCTAAGGGTTCCTGTAGGCGCTGGTTTTTGCAGGTTTCTGCGCCGTGGCCCCTCGCGATCCCTTCAATCGCTAGCGACCAAGCTGGAACTGCTAGGGCTTCCCCATCATGTCTGCACCGATAGGCTTGCCCAGGAATTGGGGGAGCCCTACGGGATAGTGCAACGCGATCCAATGGTTGTCCTGCGGCGTGCCGCGGACTTGCTTTACCGAGAGGCCCAGTGATGCAGAAGTTAGACAACAAGCGCATAGCGGTGGATGACCAGTTGCTCGACGAGAAGGCGGTAGGTGGCAAGCTTTCGAGGCAGCGAGTCTTGGCGCAGCATCATCTTCCAGTGGCGAGGCTGTTCGGGCTTACCGCCGCCTTTTTCGATGAGGCCTTTGCCCCATTGCGAGAGCGTGTGCAACGTCGTCTGGAAGCCATCGACTTTCACCATGTCACTTCGGTGCGCTCAGCTGCGACGGATGTTCGCGCGCTCTTCCGAGAGATGTCGCTGACTTCCGACCAGGAAAAGGCCATTCTGGACGCCTTCGACGCCCATTTTGCAGCTTCGACGAGGGTTGCCGTGCGTGCGTCCACTGTGGGACACCGACTGGAGGAGAGCGAGGACTCAGCGAGCAACCCTTTTGCCGGCATGAGCGAGACTTTCCTCTACGTTCTGAGGGACCAAGTGACCGAGAAGGTGCGTCTCTGCTGGGGCTCGGGCTTCTCTGAGGAGTCGCTGATCTACAGGCATGCCCAGGGGATGGATCTGCTTGGCTTCTCTGTCAGCGTAGCGATCCAAGAGATGGTCTTTGGTGAGCGGTCGTTTGTCCTCTTCACCTGCGACCCCAAGACGGCCTCGCGCGACACGGTGATTGTGGCAGGATGGGGCATTGGGGAGGGGGTCGTGCAGGACAAAGTCGCCTGTGACCACTACTTTATCAACAACACCACCCGTGACATTCGCAGGGAAATTGTCGATAAGACCGACAAGCTCACCTTTGACAAAGAGCGCGGCTACGGTCTGATAGCGGCCCCCGTAGAGGAGGCATTGCGTGGTCTCCCGTGTCTTACGGACCAGGAGCTACGGAGCCTAGTTGATTACGGCCAAACGATCGAGAAGATCTTTGCCTGTCCTCAGGACATCGAGGGGACTATCACCGACAGTGGAGCCATCACGTTTCTGCAGGCGAGGCCCATTGCCTTCGATTACCGGCGCATGCGGGTCTGGACCAACGCCAACGTGACCGAGAGTTTCCCGGGGGTCACTACAGCGCTGACCTATTCGTTCTCGCGCTACTTCTATCGAGTCATCTTCTTCGACTGCTACCGCAAGCTGGGTCTCAGCATGCAGGGCTTGCATGACAACCATGAGTCGCTCGACCACATGATCGGGTTTCTTGGCGGACGGGTCTACTACTGTCTGACGTCATTTTACCATCTGCACAGTCAGAGCCCGCTCTTTCCAGTGTTTCGAGGGCACTGGGAGAAGATGATGGGGTTTCGGACCTCCTACGAGACGCAGCCGCGCAACCTGCTCGAACGCACCCTCCAGTACGTCACCAAGGGGAGCGAGACGGGAGCTGCGGCGCTGGTGATCCTGTTCCGCTACGCGACCCATGACCGCGCGATGGCAAGCTTCTTCCGCTGGTGGGAGGGACTCTTTGGTCCTCTGCGTGGCAAGTCCTTTCCTGGACTCGATCCAATGGTTCTTCTTGGGGAGTTCCATCGTGTCTGGACAGAGGTCGGCAATCAGTGGGGCGTCACCCTGTTGAACGACACCTACTTGCCTGTGATCTACGGGTTCACCGAGCAGCTGTTCACGCGATGGGGGCTGTCGGTGGACACGTCCCTTCTGAGCGACCTATTGTGCGGCGACGAGGAGCTGTTGAGCGTGGAGATCATCCATTCTGCGGTGCGTTTGGCCGAGCGAGTGCGCAAGGACGAGTCCCTGCGGAGGGCCTTTGAGACAAAGACTCCAGAGCAACTCTGGGAGGCCGTCGAGCGTGCGGAGCTCGAGGCCGCGTTTGTCCAGGCCGCGCGCGAGCATTGCCATCGTTACGGCGATCGGGGGCTCCAAGAGCTCAAGATGGAACAGCCTAACCTGCGACACAATCCCGCAGTGCTCATGAAGATGGTGCAATCCTACGTTTCCAAGAGCATCTCTGTCGACGACATGAAAGACAAGGAGCGCGCAGTCCGGCTCGAGGGCGAGAAGCGTCTTGCAAGTGCCCTGTCAGGGCATCCTGAGCGCAAACTGGTGATGGGCTATCTGCTGCGAGCGCTGCGACAGCTCGTACGATGGCGCGAGAACAGCCGCTACTGCCGAAGCGAGCTCTTTGGCTTTAGCAAGAACATCTTTCGCGCCCTCGGAGACCACTTTGCCTCCAGCGGCGTGCTGCGTCGGGCCGACGACATCTACCATTTGACCCAAGATGAGGTGTTCGGCTATGTGGATGGTACTGGCGTGACCGAGAATCTGCAGGCGCTTGCTGACTTGCGTCGCTCCGAGTTCGAGCAGAACCAGGCGGTCGAGACCCCTATGGAGCTGACAACGCTGGGGCCAGTGCGCGCCAACCAGCTGGCATCACGTCCTCGAACTGAGGTGTCGTCCGGTGAGCTGCGAGGTCTTGGTTCCAGTACAGGCAAGGTGCGGGGACGGGCCCGGGTTGTTCTGGATCCCAACTGCGCAGAGGAGCTTGGCAAAGACACGATCCTGATCGCTCGGGAGACCGATCCGGGATGGCTCTTTCTTATGTTGGCGTCCAAGGGGATCGTGGTGGAGCGAGGAAGTATGCTGTCGCACACGGCCATTACGGGGCGCAAGTTCGGCATTCCCACCATTGTGTCTCTTGCTGGAGCCACGACGCGCATTCCGGACGGGGCTTGGATCGAGATGGACGGGGCGTCAGGGGTGGTGACCGTGCTGCCTGACGGAGGCTGAACGATGGCCCTGACAAGGTTCGTAAAGGATGTCTACGCGCCGGGGCTTCACCTGGCGTATGCGGCCGCGTGGTTCCTTGGGCTGGAAGGGGCCTTTGTGTTCCTGTCGGGAGCGGAGCGTTGGAAACTAGGTCTGCACACGATGCTTGGGGTCCTTACGCTGTTTATGACGTTGTTTTTCTTGCGCGCGGTCGACGAGTGGAAGGACCTTGACTACGACCGCGTGTACAATCCGGACCGTCCCCTGGTGCAGGGGGTCGTGACCTTGCGTCAGCTCTGGGGGTACATGGCGGTGACTGCGGTTCTGGTCGTGGCAGTGAACGCATGGGTGTCATGGAAGCTTGCGGGGATTGTGTTGGCCGACATGGGGTGGGGCGTATTGCTCGTGTGGCTGGAGCGGGTGTCGACTCGGGTGCGCGACGGGATGATGGTCAACCTGCTTGTGACCTATCCGGTGAATGTGGCACTGAGCGTTTACACATGTGTCTTGGCGTCGCAGACCCATAGTGTTTCCTTGGGGACGCCGGGAGGGCTTCTTGTGGTGGCCTTTGCCTTTGCTTTTCTGCACTATGAGCTGTCTCGGAAGATAGCGTGGCCGCACCTGACCGAGGCTACGGAGCGGCTGTATTCGAGGGAGCTGGGTCCTCACGCGGCCATTGGTGCTGCGTTTGGCTGCGCGTTGGTGGCGTGCGGGCTGGTGGTGCATCTTTTTTTGGAGCGTGGTGCGCCGCTCTGGGGGGCGTCGTTGGTGCTTGCGGCGCTGGTGGCAGCGGTGTTGGGGCTGCGTCGGTTTTTGCGGGAGCGAGCGGAGCGGTGCAAGCTTAAGCCATTGGCGACACTGTTTCTCGTAGGGTTTTACGTGAGCCTTTGCGTGCAGGCGTTTGGAGTGAACCGCCTGTCCTGGTCCGTGGGGTGAGCCGGGAGCATGCGACGCATAGCGCTATTGTCACTGATCCACGATCGCAGCAAGCTTGTGGCGTCCATTGCAGGGGTGACCTTTGCCGCGGTGCTGGTGCTGTTACAAATGGGGGTGTATGCGGGATTTCTGACGATTTCGTCAGCAACCATCACCCACATGGGGGGCGACGTGTGGGTGATGCCACGAGGTACAGAGGTCCTCGACAGCGTGGAGATCTTGTCATCTGGGACACGTTCGGCGGTGGGGGCGCATCCATGTGTGTCCGACGTGCGTCCGCTGGTCTTTGTGTGGTCCTTCATTCGCAAGGCTGGTGGGACCCGAGACAGTGTGCGTGTGGTGGGGGTTGAGCGGGGACGGGGGCCTATCATGCCTTGGGAGCTAGAGCGGGGGCTTCCCAGCGATCTCGAGGGGCCTGGGCGTGTTGCAGTGGACGCGTTCGATCTTGGCAAGCTGCAGATCCAGGGGGATCCCATCGGCGCGCGTCTCGACATTGGGGGGCAGCGGGCCGAGATTGCGGGGATCACGCAAGGCGTACGGTCCTTCACGCTGCTTCCATTCGTGTTCACCAACATACGGGATGCCAGGAGAATGGCGGGGCTTGGGGACGGCGAGGCGAACTACTGGGTTGTCGATCTTAAGGATCCTGCCTGTGCGGAGCAGGTCATGGGGGACATTCAACGGAATCCGCAGCTTATGGCGGTACGTCGAGAAGACTTCGTGACCATGACGCAGAACTACTGGATCGGTGGCTCCGGTGTGGGACCGGCGCTTGGCTTCAGTGCCTTGCTCGGTCTCATTGTGGGGGTGGTCGTAGTGGGGCAGACATTGTACACCATGACCAAAGACTACGAGCGGGAGCTGGCGACACTGAAGGCGCTTGGGGCGACCTCGTGGGAGTTGGTTCGATTCGTGGGGTGGCAGGCGGGATTTCTCGCGCTGATCGGCAGTACCCTGGGGTCTGTCATTGCGTTCATGACAACCGGGGCGGCGGCCGCTGGAGGACTCACTATCGTGCTGTCGTCCTCGGTCATGGCAGTGGGGCTAGGAGCCGTGATTCTGATGTGCGTGGCTGCGAGCTTTATGAGTATCCGCAAGGTATTGAAGCTCCAGGCTGCCGAGGTGTTCAAGTGACGAGCGAGCTCTCGGTGCTTCTGCGGGCATGGGATGTGCGCAAGACTTTTGAAGACGGGGCTTTGCAGGTACCTGTATTGCATGGGGTCACGCTCTCTGTGCATGCTGGTCAGCTTACGCTCCTGATGGGGCCCTCTGGATCGGGCAAGACAACGTTGATCTCTATTCTCACTGGGCTCCTTCGGCCAAGCTCTGGGAAAGTGGAGCTTTGTGGCGAGCCGATCAGCGAGCTTGGGGACGGGCAGGTGTCGGCGGTTCGCCGTCGCGAGCTCGGGTTTATCTTTCAGACCTACAATTTGTTTCCCGCGCTGACTGCGCGAGACAATGTGATGGAGGTCTTGCGGCTCAAGGGGATGGCAGCCGGGGAAGCGCGCAAGCGAGCAGAAGACGCATTGGGTCGGGTGGGGCTTGCAGACCGCATGAAGCATCGTCCCGGGGAACTGTCTGGGGGCCAGAAGCAGCGTGTGGCCATTGCGAGGGCGCTTGCGTCCAAACCCAGGGTGATCGTCGGCGATGAGGTGACTGGGGCTCTTGATGGGCAGACGGCGTTGAGTGTGATGGAGATCCTGCGCGATCATGTTACGTCTTCCAGCGCAGTGCTCATTGTGACGCACGATCATCGGCTCGAGCGCTTTGCCGATCGGGTGGTGGAGCTCGAAGACGGGGAGCTGGCGGCAGATCGCGCGCCCAATCGCCATTGGACATCGTCGAGGTTTGACATTCGCGCATCGCAGGATCAGGGGAAGTTGCCATGAACAAGGGGATAGTTGCGGGCTCGGTCGCTCTTACGCTGGCAGTTGCGGTGGCGGGGAGCTGGTTTTACAGGCGCAGTGCGGCGCAGACTGTTGCTGTCTCGTCGGGAACCATGACGGAGCGCATTGTGGCGCGAGCGACGCTAGTAGCGATCGACGGCGTTGCGGAGCTGCGGTCTACTGTGGAGGGGCGTGTGACGCGGGTGTTGGTACGTGAGGGGGATGCAGTGGAGGCGGGGCAGCTTGTGGCTGAAATTGGAACGGGGGCTGCACTTGACGAGGAACTGCGGAGGCGGGAGGCTGATCTGCACGCATTAGAGGCTCGTGCGAGGGCAGTGATCCAGGGGGTTCGTCCTGAGGAAATCGTGGAGCTGGAGGCATCGGGTCGTGCTGCGAAGGCCGAGTCCGAGCTGGCAGCGGAGGACGCAGAACGGCAGCAGCAGCTTTTCGACAGCCACACCATTTCGGAGGAGCCTCGCAATCGTGCCAAGCGCCGGGCCGAGCAGACGCGCGCGTTGTTTGACGCTGCCCAGGCTCGTCTGCGTCTTGGCAGGGCGGGTGGACGACCGGAGGACGTGCGCATGGTACGTCAGCAGCTCCTTGCGGCGGAAGCACTGGTGAAGATGGCCAAGCGCGAGGTGGAGCGGTCGCAGCTCACGTCTCCGATCCGAGGGGTCGTACTGACGCGGCGTGCCGATCCCGGGGACACAGTCAATGGGATTCTCGACACTACCTCGCTTCCGTTGTTCGAGATTGCGGATGTGACGCGGACTGAAGTGCGTGTGGAGCTTGAGGAGCCGGACATGGCGCGGGTGGCTCTTGGGCTGCAAGTGACAGTTCGGAGCAATGGCGAGCCAGTGGGGACAGGTCGGGTGGCGCGTCTCGGAGCCAAGTGTGAGCGTCGAAGCATTGGGAGTGACCCATCGACAGTGCGTGCGGACGGGTTGGTGCGGAGTGTGTGGGTCGAGTGGGATGGGACTCCAAGGCTATGGCTTCCTCTGGGCCAGCGGCTGGAGGCTAGCATCGAGTTGCCGTCGCGGTCGGTGGGAGCGAGGCTTCCGCGGCGCGCAGTGCATGTTCGCAATGGGGGCGTAGATGTGGAGCTGGCCGATGGGGTGTTTCGTCGGGCGAAGGCAGTGCGTCTTGGCGTGGCCGATGCGGAGTTCGTGGAGGTGTTGGGTCTGAAGGAGGGCGATCGGGTTGTACTGGAGTGATTGCGGGGTCGAGACGCAATAACAAATTGTCGGGTTGTCCTTCGTACAGAACGTTCCGAGTGCAAGTGGACCGCGGAGGAGGCAGTTACCAGCTAGTAGCTCGCGTCGGAAGTCCTTGGACACTCCCGGTACCTCGTGGCGGAAGAGCCGACTCACTCACTGACCGGATGAAGAGGGTCAAACTCGGCAGCGACGAGTGGGATGGTCCAGAGGTGTTGCAGCGGCCCTGCCAGGAGGCTTCTACCCAACAGGACCAATGCAGACACTGCCCGTGTCTGCAAGGCTTCTCTTGCTGCGGGTGCCACGCGCAGAATGGTTTGTTTGGAGAAGTCATTCAATCCGATTTCAAGCCACGCGCTTAGCCCTGACGCCCAACTCACGGGTCATGCCCCTTGCGGCTCGGACGGTCCAGCATTTCGCCAACTGCGTGTGCGGTCGCCATGACCAGCGGAAGTACCTTGGGGTAGTCCATTCGGGTGGGACCAATGACCCCGACGCTCCCTGCGGTCTGGCCGTGATTTTTGTACGCGGCTCCTACAATGGAAAGCTGTCCTCCGCCGAGCTCTCCTGCTTCGAACCCCACGGTGACCGTCCCCCCTTTGGCCTCGAGGGTGGCGTCGAGTAGCTTCATGAGCTTTTCGCGGGCGTCGAGCGCCGATACCACCTGTTTCATCCCGTCGGGCCCGGCGAACTCCGGCTTGTCGAGGAGACGATCGTGGCCTTCGATCACCAAGTCTTTGGCAGCTCCCATCACGCTTGACAGGGCCTCGTCGCCAAGCTCGAAGGCCCGACGTTGCACTGGGTCGTGTTGCACAGACTCGGTAAACAGACGACGTGCAAAAAGGTCTCGAAGCTCGCCAAGGGTCCGCCCCTCGATGACCTGGTCGAGCAGATTGTGGATCCGTGTCAGGTCGTCTTCACTCAACTGCACCTGCAAGAAGCGGTTTTGCACGGTACCGTCCGCAAGCACCAAGACCGCCAAGAGCTGCTCGCTCGAAACCCGAATGAAACGCATGGTGGTGAGCGTCTGCGTTTCGGCGCGCGGTGCCATCACCACGGCTGCGGTCCCGGTGAGCTCACTCAAGAACTTTCCTGTTTCGCGCAGAAAGGACGGTCCTGCGACGAGGGCCGAAACGCGCTCGCGGATCAGCGCACTCTCGGAATCGGACAGCTCATGGAGCTTCATCAGTGCGTCGATGAAGAGCCGGAAGGCGCGGTCCGTCGGGACCCGTCCCGAGCTCGCGTGAGGCTGGCGCAGATAGCCCGCCTCCTCGAGATCGCTCAGCACGTTGCGAATGCTTGCGGGCGATAGGTTTAGACCGGACTTTTTCGAAAGGGTGCGTGACCCGACCGGCTCGCCGGTGGCTACGTATTCGGTGACGGCGTGGTAGAGAACCTGGCGCGCTCGGGAACTAAGGTCAGACATGGTGCTGCAAGGAGCCAGTGTAGCGTCATCGGCAGAAACGCAAAGCGCAGACCGGACGCGAGGTCAGTTCAGTTTCGCAATTGCTTGCTTGGTCTCGCCAGGTCCGACGGTAACCGTGAGGATCCTGGTGACGTTGAGGTCGAGATTGACGAACTTCACGATGTGGGTGCCAGGGGTCACCGGATACCCAATCTTCGGGGTCATGCCGAGCAGACGGTTGTCGAGGTACACCTGCGAGGGGGGGATCGAGTTCATCGTGAGAAAGGCCTCGGACCGTACCGGAGCCGCACTCTCCGTGGGGGCCGAGGTCGTCAGAGGAGCCGTCGGCGGGACCGTCGGAGCCACGGGGACCGTAGGCACGGGAGCCAAGGACACCACCGGGACTACTCCCTTCAGATCGAGCGCCACACGGAACGTCTTCTCTGCCTGGCCATCGTCGAACTCCACGGCCTTGCGAAAGTCGTTGTAGCCAAGCTTGGTGGCCTCGAGAAACCAGGCCTTCGACGTATCGATGTCGAGGGTGATGGGGAGCTTCGGAAGGTCACGTCGATCGGCCCCCGACACCAAAACCACCCGCGCCCCGGGGGTCGCGAGCTCGATATTGGCTTTGCCTTTGACCACCTTGAGGGTCATGGCTCCCAGGTCCAGCATCTCGTTGCGGACCACGACCACCTGACGTTCTATGGCCTGGTAGCGGTCGCCCCCCGAGAAGCGCAGGGCATGGTCTCCTGGCGCGAGGTCGGTGAGCTCCTGGGGAAGCGGGCCGATTTCTTTGCCATCCACGACGAGCTTGACTCCCGCCTGGGTGCCACCGACGCGAAGTCCTGTCGGGGCACGTCTGGCGGCGATGGGGAGACGGAACGCAACGGCGGTATCGCGACGGGCCTCGACGGTCACGGTCTGCTCTCGACTCTGCTCTTTGGTCCCTTCGAAGGCCAAGACCTTCACGAAGTGGGACCCGGAGGTCACCGGCTCGAGGATACAAGGCGAGCTATCGCAGTGTTTGCGACCGTCGATGAAGATCTCGACATGCGACAGGCTCGCGCCGGTCTCATCGGTCACGGTCACCACGACCCGTCCCGTCTTCGGCAGGAGCAAGACGACCAACACGGCACCGAGCACCGCCAAGAGCACTGCGGTCAAGGTCGCCCAGAGCCAAGTCCGACTTCGCGGAGTCACTAGCAGCGCCGTGGGCTCGAAACGGCTCACAGCAGGCGGGCGGACAGGTTCAATGGGCGCGGACTTCGGAGCCTCCGGACCAAGCACGACGGCGGGCGCGGGAGGGGCTTTGACGAACTCCATCGTTTGGAGTGAGCGGGTTTCGACCTTGTCGAACACGTGGGTGGCTTCGTCCTCCTCGTCATCCCAGTCCATGTTCATGCCCAAGGGCTTGGAAGCCAGCGGGGCAGGAGGGGCAGGCGGAGGAGGAGGGGGAACGGGACGGGCAGGAGGCGCGACGATGGGGGGGAGCGACCCTCGCACGGCGGGCGGAGGACCGGATCTAGAAGGAGGAGGCGCCTCGCCCCCTTGCATTCCGGGAAGGGTGCGTTTGTCGGTCCGCGGCGGTGGAGGCGGTGGGAACGACCTGGGGGGGGGCGGGACAGGCGGAGGGAGTGGCCGAGCGGCGGGGGGACGAGCGGCGGGGGGGGCGAGCGGACGAAGTGGTTTTTTCCCTAGCCCCTCGAACACGTCGAGGTCGGATCCGGGGGCGGGGGTTGGACGATCGAAAGCCGGGCCCGGCGGCGGCAAGGGCGGTTTTTCTTTTGCCATGGAATGGGTTTCCTCTGACGGTGCGGCATGATAGCCGCTTCCCACCGCCACCGAATCGCGTCCCTCGCGAAACAGGCGGCGCACGTGCTGTGCGATCTGCTCGCGGGTTGCGACCTGGTTCATGCCGTGGGCCACTTGGTTCAGGTCTCGATAGAAATCTTTTGCGGACCGATAGCGATCATCCGGCCTCTTCGCGAGCGCCTTGAGGATCACGCGATCGAGGTCGGGCGGAATCCCAGGAGCCTCGCGCGACGGCACCGCGACATCGAAGGTGCGCATGCGTTCGAGCATCACGAGCTCGTTTTCACCTGAAAACAGACGCTTCTGGGTCACGAGCTCCCACAGGCAAATGCCAAGCGAAAAGATGTCGGTCCGCTGGTCGATGGGCTCGCCCGACACCTGCTCGGGACTCATGTAACCAAACTTGCCCTTGATGGTCCCCACCTGAGTCCGCGACAACTTGCCCGAGGCCTTGGCGATGCCAAAGTCGATGAGTTTGACGTCCCCTTCGTACGAAACGATGACATTTTGCGGGCTGATATCGCGATGCACGATAGAGACGGGCGACCCCTGGTCGTCGCGACGCGCGTGGGCATACGCGAGCCCCTCGCCTATCTGAACGATCACGTAGAGGGCAAACCAGAGCGGAATCTTCTCGCCCAAGCGGGCCGAGCGGTCGAAGAGGCTGCGTAGATCTTTGCCGTCCACAAACTCGAAACTGATGAACCAGGCCTGGTCGACATTGCCGTAGTCGAGGCAACGCGCGATGTACGGGTGTTCGAGCTTCGAGGCGATGCGGGCCTCATCTTCGAACATCCTGATAAACTCTTCGTCCTCGCTGATCTCGGGAAGGATCCTCTTGAGCGCCACGTGTTTGCCCGTCGGCGTGTGGATCGCGTGGAACACCTCGGCCATCCCGCCGGCACTGATGCGGTGAAGGATTTCATAACTGCCGAAGGTCTGGGGACGGGTCACGGTGACAAATTCCTGGATGCCAAGCCGACGTTACCTGCGGCGGGATCGTGGGTCAACGCGGCCTTAGTCCTTTGCGCTGTCTTGTCTTGTCGGTGCGCTTTGATCTAATTGATCACCGATGCGCGAACGCCTCGAGCCACTGCTCCTCGTGGTTGCCGTGGGCGCCGCAGTGGCCATCGGCGCCAAGCGGCTGAAGATCCCCTACAACGTGGCGCTCGTGATCGTGGGCCTGCTCCTCGTGCTCGCCAACGTGCTCCCCAACACCCCCCTCGACCCGAGTGTGGTGCTCGAACTTTTTGTCCCCGTTCTTGTGTTCGAAGGGGCGCTGTTCGCCGATGCCGACGGGCTCCGTCGCTCGGCACGTCCCATCTTGGCCCTTGCCGTTCCAGGGGTCGCGTTGTCCTTGCTCGGGACAGCCCTGGTCGCCACGTTCGTTCTAAAGCTCCCCTTTCCCATTGCCCTCCTGCTCGGAGCCCTTCTGTCGATCACCGACACGGTGAGCGTGCTCCTCGCCTTTCGGGCTGTGAAGGTGCCCCATCGACTCGCGGCGATCATGGAGGGCGAGAGCCTATTCAACGATGGCACCGCCCTCGTGCTCGTGAGCCTGGCGGCCACCGTGGTGTCTACCGGCGTGTTCGACTCGGTGACCACCTTGCGTCTGCTTGGTATCGCCATCGTGCTCGGCACACTCGTCGGACTCGCTCTCGGGGTTATCGGAACGGCGATCCTTCGCTCCACACCGGACCATCTGACCGCCATCTTGGCCTCCATCGTCCTGGTGTTTGCAACGTCGGTGCTCGCAGAGCGCGTGCACGCTTCGGCGATCATCGCGGTCGTGGTGTCAGGACTCTTCGTAGGCAAAGCCGCGCGGCGTCTTCTCGACCCGTCCCGCGTGCTGGCCCTGCTCGGCTTTTGGGAGACCGCCGGGTTTGGCATCAACGTGCTTCTTTTTCTTCTCGTGGGAATGCAGATCAACGCCCGCACGCTGGTAGAGGAAGCCGATTCGATCTTGTTGTCGCTCTTGGCGCTTCATGCTGGACGAGCCGTGGCGGTCTACGGCTGTTTCGGGGTGCTTCGGGCGTTAGGCAAAGACCAGGTGCCGCTCCGTTGGCAACACGTGATGGTGGCAGGAAACATCAAGGGGGCGCTTTCGATGGCGGCTGTTCTGGCGCTTCCTGCCGGCTTTGTTTTGCGGGATCGGCTGGTGGCCATCGTGTTTGGAGTGACCTTCGTGACCCTGGTGGTGCAGGCGCTCCCCTTCGCGTGGCTTCTTCGCGTGCTTCGCGTGTCGCTTTCGGCGGGAACCGAGTCCATCGACGCGGCTCGGGCGACCTTGATCACCGCGAGGCGAGGTCAGACGGAGCTCGACGAGCTCATGTCGGCGGGTCTTGTGTCGCGCAAGCAGCATGCAGAGTGGCGTGCGGCGCTCCAGAGGCAGCTGATCGACGCCGAGCGAGAGCTTCGCGTGCGCACCCAGGGGACTCGCGACCACGGCGTGCAGGTCTCGGTGCTCACGGCGCAGAAGGCGGCGCTGCTCGATGCCGTACGAAAGGGGCTCTTGGGGAGCGAGGCCGCGGAGGCTGCCGTGTCGGATCTCGATCGACGGCTCATGGCGCTCGAAGTAACGGAGGACCCGTAGACCATGCGCGTACTCATTGCAGGGGCGGGACGGGCCGGACTCAGTGTGGCGCTTCACCTGCGGACCCTCGACCACCAGGTGATCGTCGTCGACCGCGATGCCGCGGTGCTCAAACGCGTCTACGACCAGCACGGACTGGTCTTGCTCGAGGGGGATGCGACCGACGGAGCGCTTCTTCACGAGGCCGAAGCTGGGAGGGCCGACGTCGTGGTGGCCATGCTCCGTCGCGACGCAGACAACCTCGCCGTTGCGCTTCTTGCCAAGGAAGCCGGGGCCAAACGCGTGATGGTGCGGATGCGCGACGACGCCTACCGTCCCGTCTATCTCTCTGCCGGGGTGAGCCGAATTCTGTCTGAAAGCGACGTGTTCGTGGGCACCTTTGCCACCGCCATCGAGCACGAAGCGGTACGTCACTCGATGACCCTCGGCACGGGGGAATCCGTAGCCTTCGAGCTTGCGATCCCGATCGAGTCCTTGATGGCGGGAAAGACCATCCGAGACATCGGGCAGGACCCAAGGTTTCCGACCTCGTGTGTGTTTGCGGTGCTTTACGACGCAGGTCGGGTGGAGGCGCCCAAAGGATCGTCGGTCGTCAGCGGCGGCATGACCGTGCTTCTCGTGGCACGTCGCGACGAGCTTGCGCGGACCATCGAATTTTTCACGCGCGGATGACGGCGTTTCGAAGGACCTCGGGCTAAGGTGCGCGCGGAGGTCTTGGGTGATGAGCGATGCGAGCGGCTGGACCGCCGAGCAAATCTGGCTGAACCTACTTGCCGACGAGGGATACCGTCCGCGTGTCATCGACACTGGCAAGGTGCTGACCTTCAAACGCGAGGGGCTCAACTACCTCGTCTTGCTCGACGCGCGCGATCCGGAGTTCCTGCACCTCATTCTTCCGCGCTGTTGGCCTCTCGAGTCGGACGTCGAGTTTGCTCGCGCCTTTCGGGTGGTCAACAAGGTCCATGCTCGAATCAAGGTGGCGAGGATCCTGATCGACGAAGACGACCGCGACATATCGTTCGGCGTCGAGCTGCTCTTACCGAATCTGAATTCCCTTGGCACCATTCTTCCGCGCGTCCTGTCGATCATCGATTCCGCGCGGCGAAAGTTCACGACGACCATGCAAGAAGCCGCAGCAAGTGAAGTGCAACCGTGCGAGGACGAGCCCTCGTCCAACCGAAGCGACAACTGAGCGATCCCTCCAACTCCCGAGCCTCATGACCACGCTATTTCCCTATGCCCGCGTTCGTGTTCCCGAAGACCTCAAAGAAGTCACCTCGCATGGCCCCGAAGGCGACCCGCGCATCGTCGCCATGACCTCCAGTGACGTGGAGGCCATCTGGACCGCCGTCGAGCGCCTGTACCAAACAGGGACCCAACCCGCCATCGCCTTTTGCCTTCGTCGCCACGGTCAGGTGGTGCTTAACCGTGCGATTGGGCACTCCCATGGAAACGCTCCAGGGGACACTGGTCCTGGAGTGCTCGCCACCCCCGACACCCCCTTCTGTGTGTTTTCAGCGTCGAAGGCCATCACGGCGATGGTGATTCACCTTCTGGACGGGCGCAATCTGCTTCGTCTCGACGACCGCATCGAAGAGTATATCCCGGAATTCGGCACCAAGGGCAAGCAGCGGACCACACTGCGTCATGTCTTGACCCACCGCGCGGGCATTCCCTCGGTCGCAGGGGATGGCAACGATGTTGAGATGTTGACCGACGACCAGAAGGTACTGCGTCTTCTTTGCGACGCTGCACCGACGTCGGTTCCTGGTCGACGGCTTGCCTACCATGCCATTACGGGCGGGTTCATTCTGGGCGAGGTGGTACGGAGGATCACGGGCAAGGGGATCCGGGAGTTTTTGCGCGACGAAGTGCAACGTCCATTGGGTTTCCGGTGGTTCAACTACGGGGTGTCTGCGCAGGACGTTGGGGCTGTCGCGCACAATGCGGTGACAGGGTTTCCGCTTCCTCCTGGTGCAGCCATGTTGGTGCGGAGGGCGTTGGGGGTAGGGTTTGGCGAGGCCGTGACGGTGTCGAACGACGCGCGGTATCTGACTGCGGTGGTACCGTCGGGAAACCTAGTGTCGACCGCGCCGGAGATGGCAGCGTTTTATCAGGTGTTGCTCAACGAGGGGGAGCTTGACGGTGTGCGCATTTTCGACCGACGCACGGTGCGCAGGGCGCTTACGGAGACGTCGTATCTCGAGGCCGATCTGACCTTGGGGCTGCCGGTGCGTTACGGGTTGGGGCTGATGCTAGGAGCCAAGTGGTTGAGTCCCTACGGACCGGGCACGTCGAAAGCGTTTGGGCATTACGGCTTTGTAAACGTGATCACGTGGGCCGATCCGGCGCGCGGGGTGGCGGCGGCGCTGTTGACCTCGGGCAAGCCGTTCTTGGGGCCACATCTGCTGCGCCTCTGGGACGTGCTGTCGCAGGTGGCGCATAGGTGCTCCCGCTCGCGTTCTAAGCCACGCTAGGTCGCGGCACCTCCCATCGAAGAAACGATGCTTCGGACTTGCGAAGTGCGTTCGACGCGACTAGATGGGGAGTTGCCTTTCGGGCGCATAACTCAGCGGTAGAGTGCGTCCTTCACACGGACGAAGCCACAGGTTCAAATCCTGTTGCGCCCACCGAAAGCTCCTATCAACGCCCTGCTTAGAGCTCCGTCAGCAGCGTCGTGATCACGTAGTCGGACGCAAAAATGGCAACGATGCTCGCGACCACCGCTTGCGCCGTGGCCTCCCCGACACCGCGGGCCCCGCCCGACGCATGAAACCCCTTCTTGCAGCAAACTACGCTGACGATAAGGCCGAAGCAGACGCTCTTCACGAGCATCATGCGAAGATCCCGAACTTCTACGAACTGCTTGATCTTATCGAAAAAAAGCCCCGGGTCGATCCCCTGCCATACAACCGCCACGATGTACGCCCCCGCCATCCCCACCACACCGAAACAGACCGCCAAAAGAGGCAACATCAGCGTCGTCGCCACCACACGCGGCACCACCAGGTACTGCACAGGACTCACTCCCATCGTCGTGATCGCGTCGATCTGCTCGGTGACCCTCATGTTGCCAAGCTCACTCGCCATCGTGCTTCCTGCACGCGCCGTCACCACGACCGACGTCAACACCGGCGCTAACTCCCGCGTAAGAGCAAGAGCCACCACCCCTCCCACCATCCCTTCGGCCGAAAACTGCCGAAACCCCACGATCGTGCTCACGGTAAACGCCATCCCCGTGAAAAGCCCCACGAGCGCCACGATGAACGTCGACCCCGCCCCCACGAAATCTAGGGCCAGTAGAAGCTGCGCCCAACGAAAAGGAGGACGCACCATCCAGAAGACCGCCTCGACCCCTAGCAGCACCGTGGCGCCGACATCGTCGAGTGCGTCGAGTATCGGCCGAAGAAGCGCTTCGGTGACACGCGTCGCAAAGGGGGGACCTGGCTCCAACTCGTTGCTCAAGACCTGCGACTCTACACCCTTCGCCCGCCAACGGAACTCAGGACGGGAACACGTAGTGAAAAAGCTCGGCGCGACTCGCGACACCGCACTTGGCGTAAATCTGCGTGAGGTGTTGCCGTACCGTCTTGTCGCTGTTGCCTTCGAGTCGCGCGATCTCGGCAGTGGGAAGCCCCTTGAGCACCAAACGCGCGATCGCAAGCTCCTTGTCCGTGAGCGACACACCTAGGAGCGCTCGGTCGACAAAATGCGAAAGATCGTCGCGCTCCGCCAGGAGTCGCCCAAGGACCTCCACGAGCTCCTGCGCTCGGAACGGCTTCTCGAGCAGGTACGACGCCCCCTCGTTGAGCGCCGCCTTCACGAGGTCGAGATCCGCAAACGCCGTGATCACCACGATGACCCCCCTCGCACGCCGAAGCTCCGGAATCAGACGTAGCCCCCCTCGTTCGTCCGTGCCCAACACGATGTCGACGACAGCGGCATCGAACGGCTGCTGGGCGAGACGACGCGCTTGCTCGGCATTCTCCGCAAGGTCGCATAGAACCCCAGCCCGCGTAAGAGCACGCCCAAGAAGCTCCCGAGCGTCCGCTTCGTCTTCCACCAGGATCACCCGCCCTCTCATGGAACTGTCGTGGGAAGGGGAAGCAGTAACAGAAACGTCGTGGCCCATCCCGGCTCGTCTTCCAATACGACGTCCCCTTTCATCGCGCGGGCTAGCGCACGGGCAATGGCGAGGCCTAAACCGAGCCCCTGGGGTTTGGTCGTCCTGAGAGGTTCAAAAACCGTGGAACGGAGCGCGTGGTCCATCCCCGGCCCGTCGTCGCGCACCCGCACGGCCACCTGGTCGCCCGTACGCGCCATCTCGACCTCGACATGCCCCGGGTGTCCTCGGCCTCGCAGCCCGTCGAGACTGTTTGCAACAAGGTTTTCCAGAATGATCCGCACGAAGGTTGCATCTCCCTGAACTTGCAGGGGACGTCCCATGTGGACCGCCAACTTGACCCCGTCGCGCTCGGCGAGCGGCCCCAAGTCGCGAACCACGTCTTCCACAACCGAGTCCACAAGGACCGGGCCGAGCGAGGGGCGAGCCGCCGACGCAAGACGCCGAAGTGCTGCAAACCCCGAGGCGACACGCGCCATGTGACCGCGAGCCCGCTCCACGAATGCACGTTGTTCGTCCCCCTCGAGCAGCACCGCTTCGTCGAGCAAAAGCCCGGCAGTATGAAGCGGATTCTGTACATCGTGAAGCGTTGCTGTAGCCACTACCCACACAGCCTGATCGCGCTCAATACGTAGAAGCCGTCCATGGAGATCCTCGGCGCGCTGCCTCTCACTTCGCGCGAGCGCTGAACGAAGAGTCAACCAGTGCACAGCCAACCCGAGCAGTGTCCCCACCAACACCGGAACCCCGCGATCGATCACGTCGTGCAGCGTTGCTAGCGTGTCGATGAGAGGATGGCCGCGGTCCCATGAATCGAAAAGCCTGTTGAGGGTTCCGTAACCTGCGCCGGCGATCACACCAAAGGCCAGGTAAACCCACGGGCCGCGACCGCATGAACCCAGAGACCGCGACCGACTGAGCATACGCTTGGCCCCTTTGGCTTATTTTGGTCCTGCAACCACTTTTTCATCGTGAAGCTTGCCAATGTCTCCAGAGGTCAACCCCAGGATCGACGACAAGACTTCGTCGGTGTGCTCTCCAAGCAGGGGAGCACGCGTCGCGCTCAGTCGTGGGACCTCGGAAAAGTCCAACGGCGACGCTGGGGTCAGGTAGGTGCCGATGCCTGGCTGCTCCACATTGCTGAAGAGCGGGTTTTGCGCGGAACATTCCGTGTCTTCTTCGATGAGCTCCTTGAAGGTCTGGTAGGGGCCCCAGCAAACGTGGTTTTGCTCGAAGAGCACGCGGATCTCGTCGAGCGAGCGGTGACGCACCCAACGTTCGAGAATGCCTGCGATCTCCTCGCGCGCTTTGAAGCGGTCCCCCTCTTTGTTGAAGTCTAGAAACAGTTCGTTGGCCAGGCGGTCGAAGTGGGGCTTGAGCCCAGTCGCTTTGCAGAGCCCGGACCATTGGCGTTCGGTGAGGGCGACAATCATGATCCGGGTGCCGTGGAGGGTTTTGAAGTCTCGACCAAAGGCGCCGTAGAGGTAATTGCCATATTTGGGTCTTGACGATCGATTGATCTGGACCTCGGCAATTTTCCCCAAGTTGCCAACGGTTGCCATGGCGACATCGGCCAGGGCGAGCTTGACCAGTTGGCCTTTGCCCGTGCGCGTTCGGTATCGTTCCGCGGCGAGCAGCCCCACGAGCGCCATCTGTCCGGTGATCTTGTCCCAGGCTGGCAGAAGATGATTGATGGGACCGCGGATATCCTCCGGACCGGTGGCGAGGGGGAATCCAACGGAAGGATTGACCGTGTAATCGACGGCATTGCCTCCGTGGCGGTTTCCCATGATGTTGACCATGATGAGGTCCGCACGGATCTTCTCGAGACGGCTGTACGCCATCCATCCACGGTTGGGGAAATTGGTGAGAAAGAGTCCTCCTTCGGGGCCTGGGGCGCAGATCAGCTGGGTGAGGAGCTCTTGGCCCTTGGGATGACTGATATCGACTGCGATGGATCGTTTTCCTTTGTTGAGACCTGCCCAGAACAGGCTTTTGCCGTCGTGGGTCACGGGCCAGCGGTGGTAGTCCAAGCCCCCCTCGAGGGGGTCGAAGCGGATCACGTCGGCCCCCAACTGGGCGAGGGTCATTCCACCGAGTGGGGCGGCGACGAAGGCCGAGCCCTCGACGATGCGCATACCTTGCAAAATACCGTTCATAGCTCCTCCTAAACCAAACCTATCTTGAAAACTGCAACTTCGTCGCGGGCGATCCCGAGGACCTCACCCCCGCACGATCCGGTGCGTTCACAAGGTCCCCCTCCCCATCGATGGGGAGGGGG
>CAITRH010000136.1 GCA_903894755.1 uncultured delta proteobacterium | reverse complement strand
CCCATTCGCTTCGTAACGGAGCGTTATCTCGAGTATTTGGCCGTGATGGAGCTCATGAACCTCGACATCGCAAGCGAGTACCTGGTCATGGCGGCCACGCTGGCGCACATCAAGTCGAAGATGCTGCTGCCGGTGGTGCCGACCGACCAGGAGACGGACATCGAGGCTGACGAGGAAGATCCACGTGAGGCGTTGATCCGGCGGCTGCTCGAGTACCAGAAGTACAAGGACGCTGCGGCGCAACTCGCGGCGCGCGGGCTTGCGGGACGCGACGTGTTTTTCCGTGGCGGGGTGATCGAGGATGCCACGCCCGAGGGGCTTGCACCGCTTGCTGAAATCCCTGTGTTCGCGCTGGTCGAAGCATTCCAGCGGGTCCTTGCCCGAAGCAAGATCAAGCTTTCCCACGACGTGGTCGCCGACCGCATTAGCATCACCGACCGCATTCATGAATTGATCGAGTTCCTACGGGTGCGTCGGCGCGTCGTATTCGAAGACCTGTTTGCCGACGGTGCCACCTCCTTCGACCTAGTCATCACCTTCCTGGCGTGCCTTGAAATGACCCGACTCCGACTGACCCGGCTTCTTCAGACCGAACCTCTCGCCCCGCTCTACGTCGAGCTCTGCGATCCGCCCGCCGACGCGATGCCTCTGGAGCTGTCGTGATCCCTCCCAAGCGCGAGCCCCAAGAGACCGCACGCGACACGGAGCGTCCGCCCGACCCCTCCGAGGATGCGCCCACGATAGTGCCGCCGCCTTTTTGGGAGAGCCCATCGCTCCCCGACCTTGCGAACCTTGGGGACGTCGCGCGACGGCACTTGAAGGGGCTACTCGAGGCGCTTGTCTTCGTGAGCGACAAGCCTTTGAAGACGGGGGAACTCGCGAAGGCCGCGTCCGCACCGGGTCGTGAGGTGCGAGGGTTGCTCGAGGAGCTGCGCACCGAATACTCGGAGCACGGGATTCAACTCGACGAGGTTGCGGGGGGATGGATCTTTCGTACGAGCGCCCAGTACGCCCCATTTGTTCGAGATCTTACGAAGCGTAAGCCGGTGAAGCTGTCACGCGCGCAGCTCGAGACGTTGGCCATCTTGGCCTACCGCCAGCCCATCACCCGTCCTGAGATCGACGACATCCGAGGGGTGGACTCGGGGGCGACGCTCAAGCTTTTGCTCGAACGCAACATGGTACGGATCCTGGGCAAGAAGGACGAGCCCGGGAGGCCGCACCTGTATGGAACCACCACCGAGTTTCTCGAATTTTTCCAGCTAAAGTCCCTCAAAGACCTTCCAGCTCTCCGAGAGTTCACGGAGCTCAACGAAGACTCGCGTCGCCTCGTAGAGCAGGAACTGGGCGAGGAGCTCGACGCAAGACAACCCGAACCCGCGCCGGAGGAAACGCAAACGGCGGATACGGCGGAGGACCGCGATACGCTTCCTCCTGGCGAGCCATTCCAGGAACCCTAGCGAGAGCCTCGCCGAAAAGCGTCGCGAGCGACGCAAAGCTAGGAAGGGCGAGCGAGGAATACTCCTGTATT
>CAITRH010000135.1 GCA_903894755.1 uncultured delta proteobacterium | reverse complement strand
TATATTTTTGCTCTTGACACGGAGCAAATGTTGATCCTCGGGCCTCCAAACGAGGGAAGACCCTGAAGCGCGCTCATGCTCGAACGACGGCTTCACGGGGCCATCGAGATCGGCGGTCAAGGATCCACCGTTCAAATGGTCCCCCCCGCCCGCGGTCTAAGTTGGAACCGCCGCGACGCAATGGTCATCGGCAGCTCGAAGGTCAGCCCCTCGCGATCCCGAAGCGCGGCAAAGAGCGTCGTAAGGCGTCGCCACTCCTGGTGCTCGAGGACCCCCTCGGTCCGAAAGCGACCAGGCCGGTAGTCGAAGATCTCCGCGTCGCTGCCATAGATGCAGACGGCTACGCAGAAAGCACGTTCCTCGGGGCCGCGCTGCGCATCGACGTAGTTGAGGAGGTCGTCGAGTTCGAGCTCGCCGTGGACAAAGCGCTGCACCTTTTGGAACGCGATACTTTGGTTCCACAAGAGTTGCGTGCGCGCGCTCGCCCCGTTCGACGACCGCAGCAACTGAGGGGCGTATGCCCAGCGTCGGTCCCAGGACGGGTTCGCACGCCAGGAGTTTTCCCACTCGAGGACCATGGTCGTGAAGCCCGCTGCGAGCGCGTGGTCGACCGAGGCGCGGCTGTAGGCCTGCTCGTTCACCAGGAGCGTCTTCGGAGTGATGCCTAGGAGTGCGCGGTAGTCCTCGAGGCCCCAGCGCAAGTTCGCTGCGTTCACGCGCCAAGGGACCAGTGGCCCAATGAGCTGCGCGCGACCGCTTCCCACGAGCTCCACGAGGCCTTCGCCGTGAAGCGAGCGGAACTCATCGAGCCATGGTGCGTCGATGTCCTGGATCCAGCGCAGCGTCGCTCCGGTCAGCTCGATGCCTGTGGGGACTCGGAGCTGGCGCACCATGCGCAGAAGTGGCCAGTAGCAGCGCTCGATGACGATGGGACGGTCCGCTTCGGGCACCGACGAGAACGCCAGGTTCAAGTGAAAGACCGCGAAGAGCCGTAGGCACTGCATGGGCCTTTAGGCTGCCGTCTGCCCGAATTTGTCCCAAAGTCCGTCCGCACAAAATTCGATGTCCTCTCCCCATATCAAGGTGCGCCCGTGCGGGCCCACACGCACGGCAGCGAACGCAGCAGGGTCGTGGAGCGGTGCCAGGACTCCGCCCTGTTCAATCAGCGGTTTAAAATCGGCATGAATGACTTGTTGGTCACGATAGGTAATGGCCACGACATAGCTGGTCGGATCGGGTTGAACGTGCTCGATAATGTACAACATGTGTTTACTCCAAAGGTTCGATGGGGTAGGGCGTGCGTAACGATTTGCAGAGATTCCAGTCAGCCAGCAGTTCCTCCTGATGGAGCGCGGCCCATTCCAGCGCCATGGAAAGTACTCTCTTGGGCGCGTGTCCCCGCAGAACGCGGATTGGCGCAATGGTCACTACCAGTTCGTGCTCGCCGTATTCGACATGAAAATCGGGCGGAGCATGGTCATCAAAATACATCTTGATAAGAATTCCGTAGAAAGTCGAGATCGTTGGCATGGCACCTTGAGTCTGGTCCCCATATCCCATGGCTCCCGAGTTTAATAGCCCCGTGAAAACCGTAGCCATCGTCCAAGCGCGCACATCGAGCACACGCCTTCCACGCAAGGTCCTCCTCGACATCGCTGGACAGCCAATGCTCGCCTGAAACCTCCGGCGTCTCTCCCGGGCCAAACGCATCGATGAAGTCCTCGTCGCGACCACCACCGACACCCAAGACTCCGCCATCGTCGATCTCGCAACGCACCTTGGGTTTCGCACTTGGCGCGGCCCCCTCGAAGACGTCCTCACGCGCTACGTCGGCGCCGCTCGCATGGCCGACGCCACCACAGTCGTACGGGTGACAAGCGACTGCCCCTTCATCGACCCGGGCCTCATCGACGCAACCCTCGCAACCTGGCCTCGTCCTGGCGTCGACTACCTAGGCTTCGAGGGCTATCCCCGCGGCCTCGATCACGAGGTCATGACCATGCAAGGGGCTAGGTAATCCAATGGCGATCCGCCGTGAACGGAATGTTGCGGCGTCAACGAAATGGGGGCCGG
This sequence comes from uncultured delta proteobacterium, assembly GCA_903894755.1. GTDB lineage: Bacteria > Myxococcota_A > Polyangia > Polyangiales > Polyangiaceae > CAITRH01. The sequence goes on along the minus strand of CAITRH010000135.1, from coordinate 5,953 downwards.
CTTTTCGATTTTCGATGGCGTGGAGGCTTTGCTCGGAGTGCATCCGCGCGTCCGTTTCGAAGGGCAAGCGGCCAAGGCGCTCGAACAGCTCGCCGACCCATGGGAACGGGCGAGCTACCCCTGCTGCCGCTCGATGTGCGCTCGAAGCCGGCGGTCCTCGATTGGCACCAGCTTCTCGACGAGTCCGACGGATTCATCGTCGCGAAGATCCGGAAGCCTGCGTGTAGCTGGATTTCCCCCCCCTCCGCAATGCGCGCGCCACCATTGCTCGGTGAGCGTAAGCGACGGGTGCCGCTCGATCACCGGATTGAGGCGCTCCAGCACCTGCGGCTCGCCGAGATTGAGCTCGTCAAGGATCACCCAGCGCCCCTTCTGCATCGCCTCGGGGATAACGCCGTTCTGCCAACGCCACTCTGGCACCCCGAGCCCCTCTGCGGTCGCCACCCTGCTGGCATCAAGCAAGGACAACCCGCGCCCCTCGGTATGGGCCCTCTCGACAATGGCACGCGAGGCATCGGACAACGAGGATACCTGCCGGAGTAGCTCGTCAAAGCTGATCTGGAGCTGTCCGTCGTTGGGGACGAACTTGCCAATCAGCTCCGAGGTGTCTGTCTGCCCGCTAAGGTTCATCCGCACGAGCGGAGTCTCAGTGAGGGCGGCAAGGTACTCGATGGAGGTCGTCTTGGAGGTCGACGTCTCCCCCTCGAGCAGGCACGGCTCCCCAAGGTGCGCTGCAATGGCGACCTTCTCGAGCCCCTCCACCATCCGCTGGTCAAGGGTCAGGTGCGAGAAAGAAGCGAGCCTGGGGACCAGCGGCCCGGCGTCGCACCGCAGTCGCAGTCGGGTCTGAAGGATCGTTACGGTCCCTTGCTGACGGTCTAGGACAATCGGCGGAATCGGGGGCGCGGACATATGGCGAACTACAACCGCTTCGTTTTCCCGCGTCGCTGCACCTCCGCGGGCCGATCGAGGACCAGCGGCTTGCTTGGCTGCACAAGAGCGGAGCTCATCGCCAGCGTGCCGAGCGCTTCGGACGTGTGTTTTCTACGCTCCTCGGTCTGCCCCCGCGCCGTCATGTCGTCCATGTACGCGGACAGATCGCCCCCTGCCGACAGTGCCAGCACGCCAAGAAGAATGTCCGCGATCCCCTTGGGCTCCTCAATGATCAGGATGTTCTCGGGCGCAAGCACGGCAGCCCACTGGGCCTTGATGGTCTCGTCCTGGTAGCCCGCGTAGAGGTCCGTCTCGCCCGCTTCCATGAGCCGCCCGCGCGCATCGTACACGAACTCGAAGACCGGCACGTCGCTCGCCTCGCCCGTTTCTCCATGAGGCGAGGCGATCCCCGAGAAGTGTTGCACCTGGCCGTTTACCTCGAGCTCGACGCGGAACAGCGTGGGCGCGGGAGCCTCGTGGAACGGTAGTTCTGGACATAAACCTTGTACTTCCCAGGTCTCGCTGTCCCCTTGGCCCAGCGCGTATTTTCCACCGGCTTGGTCGTCTCCCCACGAACGTTGCGGTCCACATCGAGCTCTCCACCACACGTGGCACGTTTGTTCGCATAGTAAATGTGCTCGCCAGCCGGCGTGACGACATGCAGGTCAAGGTCGTTGCGGTTGTTCCAGAGGAGCGACGCGCGGATGTCGATTCCGCCATGCATGCCGCCAGCCTCGAGGACGCGGGTCCGGATCTCGGCGTCGATGTTCTCGCGCCGCTCCTGCCAGGTTGCCCTCGGATAGATGAAGTACACGTGAAACTTCTGGCGCAACTCGCGAAAGACCGTGGACGCGTCGAGGTCCAACGGGAGCGTGTCCCCTACCAGGCGCGCCACCTGTTCGCGGCTCACCTTTGGGTAGAACCCCTCGTCTCCAATGAAAAAGAAGTAGCCTTTTTTCCCTACCGCGGTGCATGCGAGGGTCGCGTGGCGTGCATAGAAATACGCCGCCAGCTCGTAGGACTCCTGCCCTGTACCGCCTCCTCCTTCCTCGAGCCAGATGCTCTCGAGGACCGTGTCCAGGCGGTTGTCGCTCGCGAATTGCCCGACCTGCAGCGGGGCCTGATCCGAAGTGGCATCACCGATCGCGGCAAAGCTCAGCGCAGGATCCAGGACATAGCCACGCATGTGAATCTGGCCGATCAACATTGGCATTTTGTCGTAGACGTGCTTCGCGTCATCCCCACGCGAGCGGGTCACGTCGAAGGCCACCACAATCGGCGTCTCGCTCGCGCAGTCGCAGCGCTTGCCGAGGGGCAAAAGATCCGGGTGGGCTCCCCGACGCGCGGGATCTGCCACCGCTGGGTCAACACTTCCCTGGTACGCAAACGACGTCTCACGGCTCGTGCTCGTCCGCTCGGACACGTCCCCATCATAAAATCCTCCACCCATCCGACGCTCCTTCTCGGGCTTTCGGCCCGCTTACAGATTTATACCAGCAACTCGACGAATGGACGCGGCCGTGGGCCGGAGAGCTCCTGCCGGACCCGCTCGACCTCTTTGTGCATGTGCCAGGCACTCTGCGCCCGTCCCTTGTGGCTCGCGAGCGTGAGGAACGTGAGCAATCGTGAGAGAGGCAGGGGGACAGTCGTTGGAAATGTCCCTTGCTCAGGATCGCCGCCTAGCAGGTAGATGAGGGTCTTGCCGACAGAAAACAGGTCGGTCGCTGGAGTAGGCGGCTTGCGCGCCTCGACCTCGGGGGCGCTGTAAACCTCGTTGAGTGTGCGGAAACGCTCTCCTGTCCGCACCGGGTCGACGACAGCGTACGACCAATCGATCAAGAAGACGTTGTGATCCCGAGGGCGGACCAGCACATGGGATGGTTCGATATTGCCGTGGACCACCCCCTTGCCGTGCACGTAGCCGAGCGTGGACAGGAGCCTCTGCAGGATCCAGCACGCATGGATGGCGGGGACTCCGGCTGCAAGTCTTTCGCGCAGGCTGGTCCCGTCGAGCGCATCGATCTGTCGAAGCACCAGTCCCTGCCGGTCGTCGCTTTTGAAAACGTCGAGCAGGACGGGCAAGTGCTTTGCCTGGGCCGAAGGGGCGTGCGAGAGGCGCCGAAGGACACGGATTTCGTTGCGGAGCAGGTCGTTGTCGCGGGGGTCGCGCGCCACTTTGGCAACCACGTGGCCTTCGGGTGCGTCTGCCCCCACGCAGGTTCCACGATACAGGAGCGCGAGGTCCCCCTCGACGAAGGGCTTGGTGGAGACTCGATAGGTGTGTGTGGACGTGCGGATCTCGGCCTCCCCCTCCGCGACGACCTCTGCGTTCCGGTCGCCGTAGGTCCCACGCGCCAGTTTGGCCTCTGCGCGCTGGTGAAACAGCGTGAGCAGTTTGAAGGCCTCGAGCGCGACTTCGTGGGCGTCGGGCTCGTTGTGAAGTGGGGGAGGGGCCCCACGTCCCACGTCAGCAAAGCGGTCCGGGTGGCACACCCGCGCCAAAGCGTGGAACGCGCTACGGATCGCCCTTTCGGGCGGCTCCGCGGAGCCCGGCTGGATCGGTCCGAAGACGTCCTCAGGCACTATGGCCCGGGTCAGAATCTCGTACGCACGTAAGAGTTCGCCGTCCAACGGGACCTCCAGGCGACGAGCCTATCGGCGCGGATGCAGAAGAACAAGTATTTCGTAGGGAGTCGCTTGTTTATGGCGCGTCCTTGTGGCAGGGAGTTGAAGCCAAACGATGTCACAGGTCCTTCGAATTGTTCTCACAGGCGGTCCATGCGGGGGAAAGACGACGGCGATCGCGAAGATCCAGGAGCGGCTGACGTCCCTCGGCTTCCACGTCTTTTTGGTCCCCGAGGCGGCAACGATGCTTATCACCGGGGGGGCAGCGTTCAAGAACGCGACGCTAGAACAGGTGCTCACCATCGAGACGAGCCTCATCAGGCTGCAAATGGGGATGGAGGATGAATTCTTGCGCATCGCGCAAAGCTGCGGCGCGCCTAGCGTGCTGATCTGCGACCGCGGGACTATGGATGTCTCGGCGTACCTACCGCATGCAATGTGGCAGGCGCTGCTCGACGAAAACGGCTGGAATGCGGTTGGTCTTCGTGACCGTCGCTACGACGCGGTGCTGCATCTCGTTACCGCCGCCGACGGAGCGGAGGCGTTTTACACGACAGCAAACAACTCAGCACGTACCGAGACGCCGGAAGAGGCGCGCGTGATCGACAAGAAGCTGCGCGACGTGTGGGTGGGCCACTCTCATCTGCGGGTGATTGACAACGCGTCCGATTTCGCAGAGAAAGTGCGGCGCGTGCTCAAGGCTGTCTGCCACGTGACCGGCGTACCAGAGCCCGTCGAAATCGAGCGCAAGTACCTCGTGAAGAATGCTCCGCGCGACCTGCCGGTACGCCACGAGGACATCGAGGTCGAGCAGACCTACCTGCGGACGACGGATGGCAGCGAGGCACGGGTGAGGCGCCGCGGCCAGCACGGGAGCTATACGTACACGCACACCATCAAGAAGCCACTGAGGTCCGGGCAGCGTGTCGAGGTCGAGCGCCCGATCTCGGGGCGGGAGTTCGTCGGACTGCTTGCGCAGTGCGATCCCTCGAAGAAGACCGTGAAGAAACTCCGGACGTGCTTCCTGTGGGAGGGGCAATATTTCGAACTGGACCGGTTGATCGAGCCCCAGCCCGGGTTGGTGCTGCTGGAGGCCGAGTCCGACGACGAGACGACGTCGGTGAAGCTCCCGTCGTTTCTCGAGATCGACCGGGACGTGACAGACGAGCCTGCCTTCTCGAACTACAGGATCGCCAGCTCGTGAGACGCTTGGTGATCGTTCTTTCGAGGATGTTTGAAGCCAAGCCCCACAACCGCAATCGGGCCCGACGGCAGATCCTCGAGGTGAGCGGGATCTCCATGAACCGCATGGTGGTGGTGCAGATGGACGGCAGGAGCTGCCTCAAACCTGGATCATTCACCTGGTGATCTCGCTCCACACCAGCAGATCGGCTCTCGCTGCCTGCGGTCGCACGTGTCGCAACTGGTAGGGCTCCACCCGCGTCTCGAAAGCGTGGACAATCACGTCGTCGGCAACCCCGAAGCGACGGTCTCGCGCGATCCGGCGCGCCAAGCGCGTGGACTTCGACGCGTCGACGAAGATGCGAAGCCCTGCAATCCCCTCGCACGCGTCGATCGCGAACAGCCCCTCCACCACGAGGACCCGCCCCGATTTCACCTCCGCGCCATAGAGGCACCGGTTGATCACCGCATCGTATCGCCGCGCGAGCACGGAGTATCCTTCGAGCAGTTGGATCGCATGGCTGCGCAGCTCGGCGAGGTGGAACGCCGCAGGAACATCGAACACGGTACGGCCCAGCGCATCGCGCGGAAGCTCCGGGTCGTCGCAAGCGCGAAAGTAGTCGTCGAGGGGGAGCCTGACGCTCGTCACGCCACAATCCCCGAGTGCCTGTTCCAGCCGCTTGGCCAGGTAGGTCTTGCCCGAGCAGCTCCCTCCTGCGACTGCGACGCAATGTCGAACCTGCGCCCCTCCGCGCAGCGCGATCCCCGTGATACGTTCGAGCGCGGAGCCCAGTGTCAGTTGCCGTCCATGCATCCCGAGAGGCTCCTAAGCGCGCATCCAGGACCTCGGCTTGCCATGAATCGGTCCAACTCGCCAACACAATATACGAGGGGGCCTTCACTCCCCGGCGCCCGGCCGAGACCAACTGGCTGCGGGTCACGGCGACGCGAATGGCCGCCGTACTTCGGTACCCGCAGTAGACGGCGGCCTCCCGTGTCGTCAGGTACCGTCGCACCGGTACCTCGGCCGTCACCGCGTGGCCCTCGAGACGATCTCCGCCACCTTGGACACGGCGCGTCCCACCTTCTCCCTTGGCAGGTTTTTCCAGCTCTGGGCGCGGCAACGTGGGTACTCGGTATGGAGGCGCACCTCGTTGTCGAGCTCCGTCAGTTTTGCCTGTACACCCCGCAACTCATCGCCCATAATCCGCGC
>CAITRH010000134.1 GCA_903894755.1 uncultured delta proteobacterium | reverse complement strand
CGGGTGGCGCGAAGGTTCCGACGGGTGGCGCGAAGGTTCCGACGGGTGGCGCGAAGGTTCCGACGGGTGGCGCGAAGGTTCCGACGGGTGGCGCGAAGGTTCCGACGTACGCCTGGAAGGCTCCGGTGTACGCCGCCATGGAGACGTTGTACGCCGCCATGGAGACGTTGTACGGCGCGAAGGATCCGTCGTATGCCACGAAGGATCCGTACGGGGCGTGTCGATTTGCGTTGCGCAGCAGCTTTGCAGCGACGCTCGGGCGCTCACCAGAGGCACCTCGGCACGTCAGAGGGCCCAACAACTTGGCCCTCCCCCCCCATGCGGAATATCCGCCACCCATGGCTGGTCTTCGCCTGGTCCCCCTTCGAGAGGTTGTCATGAATTGCTTCCCCTGCCTTCTGTTGCTCCCGGTCTTGGTCGTGGCCTGCAGCACCACGCCGACACCGAAGAATCCCGACCCCCAAGGGCTAACGCCCATCGCTCTGTCGGACTCCGCCGGGCCGCCCCCCGATTCGACAGGACCCACCGGGCCATCCTCCACAACCGTCGATTCCCCCGCTAACCCCGCCACGTTGCGCATCTCGCCGGAGATCCTCCGCGCCTGCGGAATCACTGAGCCCCAAGCCTTCTTCTCCTTCGATTCCGCTCTCCTCCGACGTCAAGACACCGACCCCCTCGACAAAGTCGCCACGTGCTTCGTCACAGGGCCCCTGAAGGGACGAACCCTGCGCCTCGTCGGCCACGCCGACCCCCGCGGCCAGCAAGAATACAACATGCACCTGGGCCAAAAACGCGCCGACGCCGTAGGAAGCTACCTCGCGAAGTCCATGCCCAAAGGCCAGATCGAAACCACCACCCGCGGCGCTATGGACGCCACAGGGACCGATGAAGCGGGCTATGGACGCGACCGTCGCGTCGATATCCTCCTCGGGCAGAAATAACCCATGGCGCTCGTCGACGAGCCCACCATCAAGCTCGATGTCATCACGCTGCTCTCCCATGCGTCGTGGCCCGTCCGCGCGACCACCGGGATCCTCATCGCCGCGTCGTGCTTGGTCTGGATGATCGCGGCCCTCAAGTTCCTGCAGCTCGCGCGCCTTCGCGCCTCTTCGACCGCTTTCGAACGCCTCGCCCGCGAAGCCACCACAGGCCGCGCTCTCGTCGAGCTCGCCGCCCAAGACCGACATTCCCCAGGGGCCCGCATCGTTCGCGAGCTCGAAGCGCGTCGTACCACCAGCCTCGAACGCCTCCGAGCCGCCGCCGACCGCGCCATCGTCACCGAACGCCAACGCGCCCAAGTGCTCCTGTCCTCGCTCGCATCGGTCGCCTCCGCTGCCCCGTTCGTCGGTCTCTTCGGCACGGTCTACGGAATCATGGACGCCTTCGTTCGGATCGGTGCCGCCAAAAGCGCAGCGCTCCCCGTCGTCGCCCCCGCCATCGGCGAAGCCCTCGTCGCCACCGCCATCGGACTCGCCGCCGCGATCCCCGCCGTCGTGTTTTACAACTTCATCGACAAGCGCGTCGGCGACTTCACCTCCGAGCTCGAAGCCTCGGCCTCGGAATGGGTCTCGCTCCTTGCCGAATCGAACGAGGCGTTCCCTCTCTTCGCCAGTCCACGCAAAGGGCGCTGAGTCCAATGGCCCTCTCCACTGGAACGCGCGGCGGTGCCTTTCGCGACATCAACGTCACGCCCCTGGTCGACGTGATGCTGGTCATGCTCATTGTCTTCATGGTGACCGCGCCGCTTCTGGTCACTGGCCTGCGTATCGATCTGCCCGAGGTCCAGGCGGCCAACACGCCCATCAAGGACTCCAAGCTCATCGTGTCCATCACGAAAGACGAGCACATTCTCTTCGGTGAGACCGAGGCGACCGCGGATCTCGAAAACGTGCTGCTCACCAATCCCAGGGTCCAAGCGGAACACGAGCTGTACATCCGGGCCGACAAGGACGCGCGCTACGGGGTTGTGGCCCGCGCGGTTGCTGCTGCACGTTCTGCTGGAGTCACCTCGCTCAACCTCCTGGTCGACCCGGAGGACCTCAGGAAGTGAACGGGCTCTTCGAGCCCTCGGACTGGATCAGTGCGGTCGCTGTCGCGATCGTTGCGGAGCTCGGCTTCGTCGCCATGATGTCGAGCCCTGAGCGTCCAGCCCACCTTGGCGACATCTCCGACGAGCGCGCAAAACCGATGGCCGTTGCCATCACGCCAGTGGTTCCTGACGCGCCCCTCTTGAAGCTTGGGACCAGACGCCCTGGAGGACTCCCCGCGGCATGGCAACGCAAGGCCAAACCTGCGGAACGAAGGCCGGACCCCAAAGGACCACTGCCAACTCCGCACGCCCCCACGACCCGCGAAGCAATCCCCACGGCACCGGTGGTCTCGTCCGAGCCTCCGCCTCCCTTGCTTGCACCGTCGTTGTCGTCGACGCCCGGTTCCACGCCCGGTTCCACTGAGGACGCTGGCGCGGCGGGCCCTGTTGCATCATCGGAACCCACGGGTCCGTCCGATGCGGGGACAGGCCCACTTGGCGATCCTGGGGGGTCGAAACACGGCACGGAGACCGACCCACTGAAGGCACGTGCGCTCAATCTGTACCGGGCCCAGCTAAGCGGATGGTTTCTGTCGCGGTTTTCCATTCGGGGCAAGGTCCCTTTCGAGCGTCTCAAGGCGCTGCGCGCAACAGCGACGGTGAGCATAGGATCCGACCGTCGTGTGACCGGGTTTAGCGTGGCAGCGACCGGAGACGCAGCATTCGACGCGGAGGTTCGCTCGACGCTCCAGCGGATTCAGTCGAGTGGCATCGAGCTTCCTGCTCCTCCTCCGCTGTATCCCGATGTGCTCGGCCAGAGTCTTCCAGTGACGTTTCAATGTTCAGTCCGGAGGTTGTGCGAATGAAGCCCACGTTGGTGTTGTTTGCCCCGTTGTTTTGGTTTTCCGTGGCGAGTGCGCAGGCAGTGCCGGATCCAGCTCTTGGCACTGTGGTCGTGGATGGCTCGGCGGGGGCGGGAGGGATCTTTGGTCCACCTCCTCCGAAGATGGCGGTGGTACCACTTATTTCACAGAGCGAGGCGGACTCGGTAGTGGGACTGGTGGTACGTCGCGACATGGATCTATCGGGACAGTTCCAGGTGATCGACGATGCGTTGGCCCCTGCGGGACCGCACGTTCGCGACGCACCGATAGAGCCTGGGGTGTGGCAAGCCAAGGACGTAGAGTTCGTGGCTCGGGTGTATGCGGTGACGAACGCCACTGGGATCGAGCTTGTGGCCGAGGGGTTTTTGATCCCGAAGGCAGAAGGAAAAGCGGACTTAGCGGCACCCGCGCTTGCTCCATCGTTTGTGTTGCGGGTTGCAGCGCCATTGCGAGGGGTACGGGCGGCGTCGCATAGGCTGGTGGATCAGATGCTAGGGGCGCTCACGGGACGTCCCGGGAGTTTCTCCAGTGTGGTGGCGTACACGGGAAGAGTAGGGAAGTGGCGGCAGGCGTTTCTAGTGGACTCCGATGGGTTCAACCTGCGTTCTTTCGGCCCGTCTGGTGGGACTGTGCTTTCTCCTGCGTTTGGTCCGGCTGGGGAGCTTTATTATGCGTTGAGCGACGACTTCCGGCGTTTCCGTCTGGTGCATGGGGCGAGGGCGCAGCCGGTGCCTCTGTCGGTTCGAGGTTCAGTTCTGGGGCTGTCGTTCAGTCAGGACAAGAAGCAACTGGCGTTGTCGGTGATGGAGGAGGGGAAGAGTGCGATCTACGTAACGGACCTAGCGGGAGGGACCATGCGGACCGTGACGACGGAGGTGTTGGCCAACCATCCCGAGTTTGGCCCCATGAACAAGCTTGCTTGGGTGGCGGGATGGGCGCAGCGGCTGTACTTGGATGGCAAGCCGATAGGGGCGTCAGGACTTAGTTCGCCAACGTTTTGCGACACTCAGCAAGGGCTTTATGTGGTGGCCACGGTAGGAATGGGAGCTGGGGCTGACGTGCTGGCGTTCGATACGTCGGGGACGGCCCGCAGGCTGACGCAGGGGATGGCGGTGACGGAGTCTGTGGCATGCAGTCCGGACGGGCGGTTGGTAGCGTTCTTTTCGAATCGGCGCGGGGGCAAGGGACCAGGGCTGTATGTGGTACCGGTGGCACGTCCCTGGCTGGTGAAGAAGGTATCGAGCGAGCTTGGGGAGTGGCTCCGGTGGGAGGCGCAGTGAGGGCGCATCGACTGCGCGGCTGTCCATATTGTTCTGCAATCCGACGGCGGCCGACAGCGATCACCCTACGTCGGGTAGCCCCAGGCGCTTTCGCCCCTGGGGCCCCCCATACGCGTTAACCAGGTGCTTGACCATGAACGTATTAGACGGCTGGGAACTTCTGGAGCGAGAGCTACCGCCGGATTACCAGGCGCTTGCCGCGGGGATGAATTTGATCCGGCCTCTTCCGCCCCATTTGCGCACGAAGATTTCCGATGCGTCGGCCCTGTTGCGGCTGTTGCTCTTTCACGCTACGGGCGCGTCGCTCGAGGTGACGACGGGTTTCCGCGTCCATCGCCTCAAGCTCGGGCTCCTTACCTTCGGCCAAGACTGCGAGTTCCTTGTCCTCCAGGTCAAGGGCGCGCTTGCCCATGCGCTGAACCCATCTCCAGATGGTCACTGCGGAAAGCGCAAAGGGTGCTCATTGCGCAAAGAGCTGTTTCGCAGTTGCGT